>JBPCLT010000062.1:0-11453 GCA_051003015.1 Rubrobacteraceae bacterium
GCAACTACTACCTCAAGAACGGCGACCCTGGCGCGCTAGTCCTGGCGGCCGGGGCCGGGGTGCTGGAAACCGCCGACGACCGGGAGACGAGCGAGGCATTCGTGGAATATCTTCTCTCTCAGGAAGCGCAGCAGTTCTTCGCGGACGAGACTTACGAATATCCCATGATCGAGGGCGTCGAGACCGAAGACGGCCTAGTCCCACTCTCCGAGATAGAGAGCCCGGACGTGGATCTCAGCAACCTGGACGACCTCCAGGGGACGCTGGAGCTACTTCAGGAGACGGGGGTCCTCTAGCGATGTCCGTCCTCACGGCGCTGGCGGGCCGGCTACAGGGCGCGAGGCCGCGCAAGAGGCCGCCCGCCCTGATCTGGGCTCCATCCGTCGTGGTCGCGGCGGCGGCGATACTGCCACTCATCTACCTGATAGCGAGGGTCGCCGAGGGCGGCTGGGAGGACGTCTCCGATACCGTCTTCGACGGCGATACGCTCGCCGTACTGGCCCGCAGCGTCGCACTCTCGACGATAGTTACCGGGGCGGCTGTGGCCCTCGCCGTCCCGCTGGCCTGGCTCACGGCACGCACCGACCTGCCGGGGCGGGAGGCGTGGGGCGTCCTGGCTGCGCTGCCGCTGGTCATCCCCTCCTACGTCGGTGGGCTCGTGCTGGTGAGCACGCTCGGCCCGCGCGGGCTTCTCCAGGGTCTCCTCGAACCCTTCGGCGTCGAGCGGTTGCCCTCCATCTACGGGCTGCCTGGGGCCGCGCTGGCGCTCACGCTGTTCACCTATCCATACATCTTCCTCACCGTGCGCGGCGTCCTCAAGGACATGGACCCGGCCCTCGAAGACGCGGCCCGGAGTCTCGGGAGCGGCAGGTGGACGGTCTTCTTCCGGGTCACGCTACCGCAGCTTCGGCCCGGCATCGTGGCGGGAGTGGTGCTCGTGGCGCTCTACACCTTGAGCGATTTCGGGGCCGTCTCGTTGTTGCAGTTCGACTCGTTTTCGCGGGAGATCTACACCCAGTACACCTCGGCCTTCGACCGCACCCCGGCGGCCATCCTGGCCCTGATGCTGGTCTGCCTGGTGACTGTGACGTTCTTCGTGGAATCGCGGACCCGAGGGCGGGCTGGATACGGACAGAACAGGACGCCGCGCTCCGTCCGGGTCCCGCTCGGACGCTGGCAGTGGCCGGCGCTCGTTTTCTGCGGGACGGTGGTTTTGCTCGCCCTCGTCGTGCCGGTTGGCGTGCTCGTGTTCTGGCTGTTGCGAGGATTGTCGTCGGGGGAGGTCTTGAACCCGGTGTGGGAGAGCGCGTGGCATTCGGTGTACGTCTCCGGACTCGCCGCCGGGGTCGCGGCGCTGGCCGCGCTACCGGTAGCCGTGCTCGCCGCCCGATTCCCCGGAAGGGTCGCGGGCGTGGTCGAGCGGCTGACGTACTTCGGGTTCGCGCTGCCGGCGATAGTCCTGGCGCTCGCACTGGTGTTCTTCGGCTCCAACTACGCCCCCGCGCTCTACCAGACGCTGCCGCTCCTGATCTTCGCCTACGCCGTCCACTTCCTGCCGCAGGCCGTCGGGCCGATACGAGCCTCACTCCTTCAAGCTCGTCCCCGCATCGAAGAGGCGGCGCGGAGCCTCGGGCGAGGTCCTGCCTCCGTGCTCGCGACCGTGACCGTGCCGCTCGCCCGTTCCGGACTCGTCGCCGGGGCCGCGCTCGTGTTCCTCACGACCATGAAAGAGCTGCCCGCGACGTTGCTGCTCGGCCCGACCGAGTTCGGGACACTTGCGACCGAAGTATGGAACGCGACGTCAGGAGCCTTCTTCGCCCGGGCTGCGGCGCCGGCTCTCCTCTTGATCCTGATCTCCGCCCCGCCGTTGTACCTGCTTGCGATCCGGGAGCGCGTAAGATGACAGATCACTCCAACAGCATCCCAGCGGTTCGGCTTTCGGGGGTAATGAAGAGCTTCGGACCCGTCGTGGCCGCGCGGGACCTCAGCCTGGAAGCGGAGCGGGGGAAGATACTCGCTCTGCTCGGCCCGTCAGGTTGCGGCAAGACTACGGCCCTCCGCCTGATCGCCGGTTTCGAGCTACCCGATGCCGGAGAAATCGAAATCTCTGGCCGCAAGGTCGCCGGAGCGGGCATCCAAGTCCCGCCCGAACGGCGGCGCGTCGGCATGGTCTTCCAGGACTACGCCCTCTTCCCTCACCTGAGCGTCGCCCGCAATGTCTCCTACGGGCTCCCGAGGGGCAAACGGTCTGGGTCCAGGGTCTCGGAGACGCTCGAACTCGCCCACCTTTCCGGCCTCGAAGACCGGATGCCGCACGAACTATCCGGCGGCCAGCAGCAGCGGGTAGCGCTGGCGCGAGCGCTCGCCCCGGAGCCGGAGATGGTACTCCTCGACGAGCCATTCTCCAACCTCGACGCCGCGCTCCGCGCTCGGGTGCGCACGGAGATGCGCGAGATACTTCACCAGGCCGGCGTGACGGCCGTGTTCGTCACCCACGATCAGGAAGAGGCCCTGAGCGTCGCGGACGAGGTCGCCGTAATGCTGGACGGCGCGGTCGTCCAGAGCGCGCCACCCGAAGACCTCTACCATCGCCCCGCCACCCGCGAGGTCGCCGCCTTCGTCGGAGACGCCAACTTCCTGCCGGGCGTCGCCAGGGATGGACACGTCCGCTGCGAACTCGGCAACATCCCGCTGCTCGAGGAACTCGAAGGCGATGTGGACATTATGGTCCGTCCCGAGGCGTTGGTGCTCCGGGGGCTCGCGAATGGCCGGGCCACGGTCGAGGATCGGGAATTCTACGGCCACGATCAGGTCCTCAGGCTGCGCCTCGACTCGGGACGGACCCTGCGCTCGCGGCTCGTCGGCGGGCCGGGGTTCAGACCCGGCGCGCGCGTCGCGGTTGACGTGTGGGGGCCCGTGGTGTCCTTCCCCCGCGCATAGAACACTCTGCTTCGCATCCTTCAGAGGGTGTTTCGGACGCATCTGGAGTCCGGTTTGCACGGCGCTCTGGCAGCGAACTTCGAAGGATCACCTGCCACGAGCTTCCCGGTCAAAGGCAAGAAAAAAAGGCCGGGTCCCGTAAGATCCCGGCCTCCCGAAGGTCCCCTGCTACTGCTGGACTCTGGCTTTGATCGTAATGCTCCAGCCGCCCGCGAACTGGCCCACGTCACCGCCCGCATCATCAACGACGCGGAGTTTCCACGTGCCATTCGGGTTCACACCGTCGAAGCCCGAGAGCGCGGACTGCGCGCTCGGCGTGGGCGTCGGTGCGGGGAATGTGTCGCCGCCTCCCACGTTGGTCGGCCTGAAGCTGCCGCCGACGAGTGGACCATTGTCGGGCAGACTATTGGCAGCCTCATCGTCGAGCTTGATGGTGATGTTGTTGGCATCGGTGGAACCGCCCACGTCGGACATCACGGTACGGGTCTTGCCTTTCTTGGAAAGCAGCACGTCCACGTCGTTCGGGAAGGTGTGGGAGAAGTTCTTGAGCGTCAGATTCACGTCGCGGACGCGGCCCTGATCAAAGCCCTGCACGTTCCTCTCCGACGGGTAGGGCGCGGCCGCGCCCGATGTCACAGCCGGCGCGCCCGCAGGAATGAGAATCTGCTGATTGTTGCTGAACGTCTTCGTTACGACCTTCGTGGCCCTCGTGGCGGCATCCGCGGGCGTTGTAGCCATCGCGTTGGCAAGCACCACCAGCGCCACCGCGATCATCACCGCCACCAACAGGATGGTCGCTCGCTGCATTGCTCTCTCCATTACTCTCCTTTCCCTGGGCGGTCCCGCGACCCCGTGATCCTTCGAAAACCTTCCGAGGCAGACGTGGATATATTCGATCTATCTTTCGAAAGAATCTCCAGGCCGGGACCGCCGCTTATAGTTACATGAGTAGCATAAACTCGTAGCGGGGATGACGTATCCCCCAAATGTACTATTTTTCGAGAAACATCCGGCACGGATAGGCTGGTTCTCCGAAGATTAGCGGCGAGAGATACATCAGAATACAATGCTGGCCGGATCCTACGGGTTGGGAGCGAGCATGAACGTATTTGGCATCGACGTTGGCGGGTCCGGGATCAAGGGCGCTCCGGTGGATATCGGGACCGGCGAGTTCACGGCGGAGAGGGTGCGCGTCGAGACGCCACAACCCGCGACGCCGCAGGTGATAGTCGCCACGGCGGTCGAGGTGGTCCGGCGCTCCGGGTGGGAAGGTCCCGTCGGATGCGGATTTCCAGCGGTCATCAAGGACGGCGTCGTGATGACGGCGGCCAACATTGATGACGCGAACGTGGGCTTCGACCTTCAAAAGAGCCTGGAAGACGAGCTTCGTGCTCACGTCCGGGTCGTCAACGACGCCGACGCGGCGGGGATGGCGGAGATGCGCTGGGGCGTGGGACGGGGATTCGAGGGCGTGGCGCTGATGCTGACGCTCGGGACCGGGATCGGGACGGCGCTATTCATTGGGGGACGGCTCATCCCAAACACCGAGTTGGGGCACATCGAGATCGGGGGTGAAGACGCCGAGCATCGCGCCTCCGACGGAGCCCGCAAGCGCGATGACCTGAACTGGAAGGAGTACGCCGAACGCCTCGACGAGTATGTGACCACCATCGAGCGTCTACTGTGGCCGGACCTCATAATCGTCGGAGGCGGCATCAGCAAGAAGGCGGAGAAGTTCCTGCCCCACCTCACGGCCCGAACCGAGATAACGCCGGCCCAGATGCAGAACAACGCTGGCATCTCCGGGGCCGCGCTCGCCGCCGTCACCGAGCCGTCCGAGACGCCGGTCACCCGCGAGTGAGCGCAGCGGTCAGCTTTCAGCCGGCAGCAAGGGCAAGAAAGCCGATCCTTCTGAAACCCGCTATCAGGGCGACGGGTGCCTTTATTCTCTCACCAGTTCCGGCAGTCCGCTCAGGTCAGGGAGGATGGCCGTCGCTTCAGCGACCCTGCCGTTACCTTTTCGGTCTATCATCACGGCGTCAAGGCCGAACCCGGTCGCGCCACGAACGTCGGTCACCGGGTCGTTGCCGACCATTACCGTCCGCTTCTTGGGGGAACCGCTGATCCTCAGCGCCTCCTCGAAGATGCCGCGTTCGGGTTTCTCGACCCCGACCACCGCCGAGGCCACGACCGACTCGAAGTAGCCCATCCAGTCCAGGTCTTCGAGCACTTCCTCGAGCAAGAGGTCCCAGTTGGAGACGGCGTAGAGACGGCAGCCCATCGCCCGTAGTTCCTCCATCACGCGCTCGGACTCGGGATACGGGTTGAAGGAGATTCGGCGTTCCGCCACCTCCGTGAGGACTTCCACCGGCGCTTCTATGTCGAGCGCGGATGCGGTGATCCCGGCGTTCCGCCGCCTGAAATCAGCCAGATCCTCCTCCGTGCGATACTCGATGTTCTGTTCGATGTGCCGCTTCATACTCGCCCATACCGGCCCCGCCGCCCGCTCGGCGGTGAGGTCTCCGCCTCTGGTGTACGGCGCGAGGTCCGAGACGTAGCCCTCCACGTCGAGATCCGTCCACAGGATCGTCCCATCCACGTCAAGGAAGACCACATCGTAGCGTACCCCGTTGCCCCCTGCGCGCGTCTCGGACAATGCGTGTTCCCTCCATGAAATGGCTGGCATTCCGGCTCGCGGGAGTATACGCCGGGTCAGAAGCCCGGATCGTGAAAGGAAGCATGATCTGGTCAGAGCATCTCTATTTCCAGGCCGCGCTCTTCGGATAGCCGGGTGGCCGTGACATCGCCGAAGCCGGAATGTAGACGTCTTCGGGGCGCCGCGGACGGCTTCGATGTCCTCCGCGCTCCGTACGTTCGCCACGCGCAACATCGTCGCTTCCAGCTATCGCTCCCCGAAATCGTAGCCGATGAACTCGCCGTCTTTCTGCAAGAGTTCATCGTCAACGTACAGTTCCCCGCCTTTGCGGAGGTCGCAGATCAAATCCCAGTGAACGCTCGACTCGTTCTTTCCGCCGGTCTGCTCGTATGAACGTCCGAGGGCCAGATGCACCGTCCCGCCGAGCTTTTCGTCGAAGAGGACGTTCTTCGTGGCGCGCGGGATGGAATAGTTCGTCCCGATCCCCAACTCCCCTAGATACCGCGCCCCCACGTCGGCATCCAGCATGGTGTTCAGGTACTCCTCCCCTTTCTCCGCGCTCGCCTCGACGACCTTCCCGGCTTCGAAGCGCAGTTTCACCCCGGAGACTTCACGCCCGGAGACCGCCGCCGGGATGCCGAAATAGACGGTCCCGTTGGCCGAGTCTTCGACCGGCCCGGTGAAGACCTCGCTGCCTGGCAGGTTGTGCTCAACGGTGCTGTTCACGAACTTCCGGCCCTCGATGGAGAGCGTCAGGTCCGTCCCCGGCCCAACGATGCGGACCTCGCGTCCCCGCTCAAGCCGTTGCGCGAGGCGGGCTTGCTCCTCGGACTTCTCCCGCCAGAAGCGCACGGGGTCATCTTCGTTCAGCCCCATCGCCTCGAATACGAACTCCTCGTACTCCGAAAGACCCATGTCCGACTCCTGGGCCAGCGCTGCGGTCGGGAAGAGCGTGAGCACCCAGCGATCCTTCTTCAGCATGATGTCCGAGAGCGGTTTGTTCAGCTTGCCGAGAGCTTGCTGCTTGTCCGGGTCCACGTTTGCCAGGGCGCGGGTGTTGTACGGGGCCATGATGCCGATCTGGGCGTCGGCCTGCTCGTGGATGGAACGTTGGATCGAAGGTATCTCCCTGTAATGAAGGTCACTGGCGTACTCGAAGAAAAGTTCCTGCATGCCGGGGAGCTGGATCTGGGGTATGGGAATAGCGTCCCTCTGCAAGAGCCGGGCATAGACGGCTTTTATCAGTGGCTCCGCGGCGGCGCCCCCGGAGATGAGGACCTGATCACCCGCCCCCGCCCCTATCGAGAAGTCCACCAGCACCCGCGCCAGCTTCTCAAACCTCGAGTCTCTCACTTAACGTACTCCTCTCCATGCGAACTTTCGGAGAGGTTACCATCCGTGAGCCGGGAGTTGTGTACGTCCGTGAAGCCCGCGGAACAGTTGCTTCGATTGCGACAAGATTACCGTCTCACCCAGGGCATGCGGACGTAGACCCAGGCGTTCTCGTATCTGCGGAGCCCTACCGCGCGGGCGACCCTGGGAGTGAGGTCCACTCCACCGGGGTTGAGGACCTTGCGCCCGAACTCGTCCCGGCCCCGGTTGAAGTTGTTGAAATAGGCGGCCTGGGCCTGGGGCTTGCCGCGCCGCAGCTTCCTCCACATGTCCCGGTTTTCCTGCCGGGCCCACCAGTTGTCGTAGGTGTTCCACGGCCCGATTTCCTTCACCTTCGCCCTGGTGCGCTTGCGGGAGCCTTCGGGACGGATGCCGACCTCGTAGCCGCCCCGGAACTTGAGCTTGCGGTGCGGCAAGGCTACCTCGCGGCGGGTGTGGCCTCTGTATTGGGTGGCGAAGACCCTGAAAGACTTGCCACGCCCGGCCTTCGAGGCGCTCCGGTAGACGTCGGGGTCTTCGTTGAACTCCTCGCGCTCCGCCTGCCAGCGTGCGTCCACCCACGCCCCAATGTCAGGACGGAGATCCGGCGTCACGATGCCTTTCACTTCGCCTTTCGAGCGGGCGACGGCTGCCCGGACTTTCTCATCGTAGGAGGAGGCTTCGATCTTCTCGGCGATCCGGCCGTCCGGCAGCCCCCGGTTGGAACGGATGATCTCCTCGCTCTCGGAGAGGCTACCGGCCAGAGCCTCGTTCTCCCGCCGGACGGCGGCGAGGACATCCTCCATCTCATCGTCATCCAGGGCGAATTCCCGCTGAAAATCCTCGACGTTCTCCGGGTCCGAGAGGAGAAAGGAGATCACCGGTTTCTCCGGGTCCGCATAGGCGGAGTAACGTTCCGCATCCACCGCCACCTGGTCACCGGCGAGAACGAGACCGACCGCCAGCAGAGATCCCAGCACCATCGCCGCCACCCGCCGGCGGCCATCCAAACCTCTCGTTCGCAATAGAGCCATAAGGCGGCATAATGCCAGCCCCCGAAACGGTCTCATGGAGTCCCCCTCCTCGCCGCGCTGGGAATGTTTATTCGTCGCGTGCGGAATGTTACACACTTTCGGCCCGGCAGTCAAAGACCGGCCGCAGGCTCACTCCTCAGTAAGCGCGGGCGAAGATGGCGGTCTTGCCCGGCTTGCCGGATACGAGGTCCACGCCATCCTCGCGCTCGAAGGGTAGCAGGCGGATAGTGGCCTTCGTATCGTCTTTGATCTTCTGCTCCGTCTCCGTCGTCCCGTCCCACGAAGCGACGACGAAACCTCGCTTCTGGGCGATGATCTCCTTAAACTCCTCATAGCTTCCGGCGTGCCGGGTATTGGCGTCCCGGAACTCCGTCGCCTGGCGCATCATGTTGTCCTGTATCTCACCGAGTAGGATCCGTAGCCTGTCCGGCAGCCCACCCCGCCCGACGAACTCCTTCTCCCCGGTGTCCCGGCGCACGAGGACGGCCTGGTCCTTCTCGATATCCTTCGGTCCGATCTCCACGCGCACCGGTACGCCCCGAAGCTCGTGCTCGTTGAACTTCCAGCCGGGCGAATGCTCCTCGTCCAGGTCCAACTCCGCGCGCAGACCGGCGGTCTTCAGTTCCATATACAGCTTCTCCGCTTCGGCGCGGACTTCGGCCTTGTTCTTGCCGCGCCAGATCGGCACGATCACCGCCTCCACAGGCGCAAGCTTCGGCGGTATCTTCAGCCCCCGGTCATCGCCGTGGACCAGGATCATGCCGCCTATCACGCGCGTCGAGAACCCCCACGAGGTCTGGAACGGATGCACCCTGTCCTGGTTCTCGTCGAGGAACGTGATGTCGAAAGCCTTTGCGAAGTTCTGGCCGAGATCGTGGCTCGTCGCCGACTGGAGCGCGCGCCCGTCGCCCATCAAGCCCTCGCAGGTGAACGTCTCGACCGCGCCAGCGAACCGTTCGGAGGGGCTCTTCATGCCGGTGAGCACGGGGATGGCGAGCATCTCGTAGAAACAGTCCCGGTAGACGTTCAGCATCTGCAGGGTCTCTTCGCGAGCTTCATCGGCGGTGGCATGGACGGTGTGGCCCTCCTGCCAGAGGACCTCGGTGGTACGTAGGAACGGCCGGGTGACCTTCTCCCAGCGCACGAAGTTCGACCACTGGTTTATCAGGACGGGCAGGTCACGGTAGCTGTGGATCCAGCTCCGGTAAAAGTCGCAGATGATGGTCTCGGACGTGGGCCGGACGGCGATGCGCTCCTCCAGTTCCTCGCGCCCGGCCTGCGTCACCCACGCCACCTCGGGATCGAAGCCCTCGACGTGCTCGGCCTCCCTCCGCAGGTAGCTCTCCGGTATGAATAGCGGGAAGTAGGCGTTGACGTGCCCGGTGGCCTTGAAGCGGTCGTCCAGGTCACGCTGCACCCGCTCCCAGATAGCGTATCCGTAGGGCCGGATGGCGAAAGTCCCCCGTACCGGCCCGTAGTCCGCCAGCTTCGCCATCCTGACGAGCTGGAGGTACCATTTGCTCGGGTCTTCGCTCTTCTTCGTGAGCTTCTCGACCGCTTCGGTCATGCCAACGCTCCTCTCTCGATGAAAAACCCGGATCGGACAGAGAGTATAGCGTCGGGGACGGTCTGTTAACGGTAAGCGAAGTTCTCGAAGAACACGTAGCCTACGAGGATCGCCAGCAACGCGGCGCTGACGGCCATCACAGTCAGGTTCAGGAGCTTGACCTCCAGCCTCAGGGTGCTCACGACCGCGCCGTCTTCACGGCCCACGTTCAGACGCAAGACAGAGTACGAGTTGAGTGCCAGCGCCAACCCCAGCCCACCGAGGAACACGACCGGCGAGACTAAGTTGAAGACATCTCGCCTCTGCGCGACGGACAGAAAAGCTTCCAGGGGATCGAACAGTAGCCCAACACCCAGTCCATATTTCAGGAGCGACGCGGACACGAAGTACAGCGGAGCCAGAAGAAGCGCAACGCCGAGCCCAGCCAGCCTGTAGTCTCTCAAAACCATCTCCTTCTCTCCGACGCGGCCAACGCCGCTTCTCTGCACGATGACGGACGAAGCCAGATCCAGGATAGTGCTGGCCCACAGTTTGGCGAGCCCGCTCCGCTCGCCGGTCCCTCTCTGCTTCCGGCATAGATCCCGGAACGCCTGCTCCATCTGTGACCCGTACTCCCGCCGGAAGTCTCGCGGATACATCCTGAGCAGCATCCCATACACACGCTCCGAGACGCGCAGGTTACAGTCCTGACGCAGCCGAGGCATCAAGCGGCGCCGAGGGAACGGCTTGCCAGAGCCCCCGCGTAGGCTCCCGAGAGCGCGAACGCCAGGGCCAACAAGGAAGCGTAGTTCCAATCCTGGATGATGCCCAGCGCCGGTATCCACACACCGACGGCCAGCGCCCACAACCACGGGCGCGCCGGATGCAGAGCGCCCAGGAGCCCACAGCAGACGAACACCGTCGCGGCAGTGACCCCCGTGTCATCCCAGCCGGGGCTCGAATCCACAAAGGCTATTAGCAGCCCCAGGATAAACGCCAGAGGAACCAGGAACTTCCACCGCATCGCGCGACTCCTCTCCACGAAAGCGGTCCGAGCAAGGTCGAGAAGGGTTCGCATCCAGAACCCCAAGCGTCCAAGGATTCCACCTCGTCTCCGCGACTCCCGCGAAACGTCACCGAACACCTGCGCCATGAGCGCGCCATACTCGTCTCTGAATTCTTTCGGGTAAGCCACGAGCAACGCCCTGTAGACCCTCTCCGAAAACCGTGGCGGATCCGACGCGGACATCACACCCCCTCGGGGGATGCCTCCGGCGCGCGGGTCAACCCTCCGGCCCTGCGCCCGCGGGAGTTTGCTCCCGCGCAGCATACCGAAACAACAACGCCGATCCGACAAACAGCGCGACGAAGAACCCATTCAGGATCAAGATCCCCAAGACTCCCGGCGGGCTCCCCGAGCCCAACCCGAAGATCAACGCGATCACCGCGACCAACGCCTGACCGAGCGCCGTCACGAACAACACGCGTGCCATTCCATGTGGCCGGAAGCGCGCGATGATGGCACCGATGATTCCGACGGCGAGCACCCCGACATACATCAAGTTGGCGTCGTTGTCCTCAGACCCGATGATGCCAACGGCACCGTTCAACCAGATGAGGAGGAATGCTGCCGCGAGCACAACGCCGACGGCGAATCGGTACGCGACATTGCCCGCCTTCCTCGCTACCAGCACATACGTGAGACCAGTGCCGAAGATGAGGGTACCGGCGAAAACGAAATCGAACAGGGACCAGGCCGGTGCCGCTAACAAGGGTATCAGCAATATGAACGCTGTCGCGAGGGCAACGCCGACGACGGATCGGTACTTGCGGTCTCTCATGGCTATCTCCTTAGCTTCGCTTCTCTCGACGGCGGCGGAGGATGCGAGATCCAGGCCCACGCGAA
>JBPCLT010000063.1:0-6243 GCA_051003015.1 Rubrobacteraceae bacterium
TCCATGCCGACCTCCCGGATCACCGCCAGAGCCTGCGCCGCGAAGGCTTCGTTGAATTCGATGAGGTCTATCTCATCCAGAGAGATTCCGGCCTGCTTCAGCACCTTCGGGATGGCGACCGTAGGCCCGATCCCCATGACCTCAGGCCGCACGCCACCAACCGCGAACCCAACAAACCTCGCAAGCGGCGTGAATCCCCGGCGCTCGGCCTCCTCACGTTCCATCACGACGACCGCCGCAGCGCCATCGCTCCTCTGCGAAGAGTTGCCGGCCGTCACCGTGCCACCCTGCTGGAAGGCGGGCTTGAGGTTGGCGAGCTTCTCAGCCGAGGTGTCCCGCGGCCCTTCGTCACGAGAGAAAGTCGTCTCGAAATGCTGAGGATTTCCGGCCTCGTCCACCCAGTCAAGCGCAACGTCGAGAGGCACGATCTCCTCGTCGAAAACACCGGAGTTCACGGCCTCCGTCGCCAGCGTGTGGCTACGGAGCGCGAACTCGTCCTGGTCCTCGCGGGACACCTCGAACTCACGCACGACCTGCTCCGCAGTCAACCCCATCCCCATGTACGCCGCCGGGTTGATCTCCAGCAACTTGGGATTCGGTGAAAAGTTCGGCATCTCCAGCGTCGAGGACATGTGCTCCGTGCCGCCGGCGATGATGGTAGTCGCGTGCCCCACCATAATCCTCTCCGCCGCCAGCGCGATGGTCTGGAGTCCCGAGGAACAGAAGCGGTTCACCGTCTGGGCCGGCACCATATCCGGTAGCCCCGCCCTCAGCGCAGCGAGCCTGGCGACGTTGTACCCCTGCGTCCCCTCCGGCATGGCGCACCCGACAATGACATCCTCGATGTCTGCCGGGTCGAGCCCCTCAGCCCGATCCAAAGCCCCGCTCAAGGCGGCGGCGGTCATGTCCACCGGATGCATCCCCCGCAGCGTCCCTCTCGGCGCCCGCCCCACGGCGGTCCTCGCGCCAGAAACTATTACCGCTTCGTTCATTGTTGCTCCCTTCGGTCGCGCTGTCAGCAATCAGCCATCAGCGGTCAGCTTTTTATTTTTGCTTGCTGATTGCTGATTGCTGATGGCTGACGGCTAATCGCTAATTCCTCAACGGTTTTCCGGTCTCCATCATGGCCGCGATACGCTCGTGGGTCTTCTCGTTTTCCAGGAGCGCCAGGAACGCCTCTTTCTCCAGGCCGAGCAGGTAGTCTTCCGGCACCCACTGGGCGAGGGATAGATCGCCACCAGTCAGGACGCGGGCCAGGTGTCCGGCCACGACGCCGTCGTATTCGCTGGCGTATTGTCCCCATTGCAGGGTCTTGACGCCGACCTCTAGCGCCGCCCGCGCGTTCTTGCCGGAGGCGTAGACGTTCTGCCCGAGCTCCGGCGGGGCATAGCCGTCCGCCAGGTCGAGGACTTCGCGTTTGGCGGCGGAGAGGAGGTGGTCCGCGTTCATCACCACCCGGTCGTCTCCAGTTAGGAAGCCCATCTCTTTTGCTTCGAGCGCACTCGTGGCGGTCTTCGCCAGCGCGATGGTCTCGAAGGCTTTCTGGACGAACGGCAGGGCGGGCGAGCCTGGGGCGGCTTGCAGCGGCGGGGAGACCAGGCGGCGCGCCAACTCTTTCGTGCCGCCTCCGGCGGGGATCAGGCCGACGCCCGCCTCGACCAGGCCCATGTACGTCTCGCCGGCGGCGACTACCCGGTCGGCGTGGAGGCAGATCTCCAGCCCCCCGCCGAGCGTCTGCCCTTTCGGGGCGGCAACGACCGGCTTGGAGGCGAACCGGAAGCCCATGAGGAGTTTCTGCAATGCTTCGATGCGCTTGCCGATCTCATCGAGCATCCCGTTTTTGGCGGCGTGACCGATCTCCGCGAGGTTCGCCCCGACGCAGAAGTTGCGCCCCTCGTTGCCGATGACGAGCCCAGACCACTCCTCTGCTTCGAGCTTCTCCAGCGCCGCGTTGCCCATCTCCACGATGGCCTCGTCTATGGAATTGCCCCGCGAGTGAAACTCCAGGCACAGGACGCAGTCGCCGAGGTCGAGCAGGCTCGCGGAGTCGTTGCGGGCAAGCTCCTTGCCTGCTTCACGCAAGCTATCCAGAGAGATGATGAGCGGGTCCTCGCGCACCGGCTCGTACTGTTTGCTAACGGGGCTGAACTGGAGTTCCCGTCCGTCCTCAATCTTGTAGAAGCTCTCGTCGCCGCCGTCGAGCATCTCCCGGACCCAGTCGGCGACCTCGATGCCTAAAGAGTCCATGTGACCCACGGTCACGCGGACGCCGAGCAGGTCCCAGGTGCGGAACGGGCCGGCCTGATGCGCGAAGCCCCACTCCATCGCATGGTCCACGTCTTCCAGAGTGTCGGAGATCTCCGGCAGCCGCCGCGATGCATACGCCAAATACGTAAGGAGCGTGTCCCGCAGGAAGCGGGCATGCCGATCCTCGTCCGCCGGTGTCTCCCGGACGGCCCTCAGCCTCGCGCCGAGGTCGCGCTCCTTGCCGGCCTTCTCGGCGAGCGGTATCTCAGGGTTCTCCGCCGGATGGTGCTCGAAGGTCTCCAGGTCGAGCACGTCGAAGACGGTCTTGCCGTCGCGTTTGACGCGCTTGTAGAAACCCGCGCCGGACTTGTTGCCGAGCAGGTCCTTCTCCAGCATCTCCTTCAGTTTGGGATGCGGCTTGAGGTCTTCGCGAGACTCGTCCTCGGGGACGGCCTCGTAGAGGTTTTCGGAGACGCCAACGGCGATATCCAGGCCGACTTGATCGTTGAGACGAAAGGTCGCGGTCTTGGGATGCCCAATGAGCGGCCCCGTTATGGCGTCCACCTCTTCTATGCCGTAGCCGTTCTCGAAAGCGTACGTGGCGGACTGCATCCCGGCGAAGGAGCCGAGGCGGTTCCCGATGAAGTTCGGGGTATCTTTGGCGATGACGCCGCCCTTGCCGAGCACGCGCTCCCCGAAGTTGCGGACAGATTCGACGAGGTCGGGATCCGTATCCTCCGTCGGTATGATCTCTAGCATCTTCAGATACCGCGGCGGGTTGAAGAAGTGCGTCCCCAGGAAACGCCGCCTGAAGCTCTCGGAGCGGCCATTGGCTATCTCATGCAGGGGAATGCCGGAGGTGTTCGAGGAGATCAGGGCGTCGTCTTTCGCCGTCGCCTCGACCCGCTCCATGAGGTCCCGCTTCGGCTCCAGCTTCTCGATGATGGCCTCGAGGATCCAATCGGCATCGGCGACGCGCTCGAAGTCGTCCTCGAAGTTGCCGATGCGGATACGCTCCGCGACCGCCTCGCTCATGAGCGCGGCTGGCCTGGCCTTCTTCATCCGGTCGAAGCCAGCCTCGACGACTTCATTGCTGTCTCCATCATCCGGGGCGATGTCGAGCAGGTCCACGTCGAGCCCCGAGTTGGCGCAGTGGGCGGCGATGGCGGCTCCCATGGTGCCAGCCCCGAGGACCGCGACCCTCCTTATCTTCCGCATCCGAACTCCCTTTCCCTCTCTAACCGTACAGTTCCTCGTGCAACGCTTCGATGGCTTTTCTTACCCGCAACAGATGAGCTTCGAACTGTTCCTTGATCTCCCCGTATTTCTCCTCGCCTTTCGGGGTGATGGCGTAGAAACGGCGGCTCCGGGTGTCAGGCCGCTCCCACTCGCCTTTCACATAGCCTTTCTGCTCCAGACGACGCAAGAGCGGGTATACGGTGTTCGGCGAGACACTCATCACGCCCCCGCTCTTCTCCCGTATCTTGTTCATCAAGCTGTTCCCGTACTCGGGCTTCTCGCGGACGAAGTGAAGTATGAGCAGCGGAAACACCGTCCGGGATTTGATCTCCCCGAGAAACACGTCCCCCGGCGTCGCTCGCCCCCCCGCAACGATATCCTTCTCCCTCACCGGCTCGGCCATCTCACCTCTTCCCAAAAACTTGTCAATTTTGATAATAACATCCATAATAACTTCACGTAAAGTTTGGGAGCCGGATAGAGGAGGATCAGTGATAGCTGACGTATCGAGTTCGTTGGGGACGGACTTCTATCTATTGGACGAGTTGTTGACGGAGGAGGAGCGTGAGGTCCGGGACAGGGTACGGTCGTTCTGCGACCGGGAGGTAATCCCGGTGATGAACGATTACTGGGACCGGGCGGAATTTCCATTCGAGATGATCCCCAAGTTCGGTGAGTTGAATATCGCGGGTTGCAGCATCGATGGGTATGGGTGTCCCGGCATGAGCAAACTCGCGGAGGGACTCGTCGCGGTAGAGCTTGCGCGCGGCGACGGCAGCCTCAATACGTTCTTCGGGGTGCATTCGGGTCTTGCGATGGGGACTATCGCCATTTGTGGCAGCGAAGAGCAGAAGGAGAAATGGCTCCCGGCGATGGCGCGGATGGAGAAGATCGGGGCCTTCGGTCTCACCGAGCCAGCCCACGGCTCCGACATCGTGATGCTCGAAACCAGCGCGAGGCGTGACGGCGATGAGTACGTCATCAGCGGAGAGAAGAAGTGGATCGGCAACGCCTCCTTTGCCGACGTCATCATCATCTGGGCGCGTGACGAAGATGACGGCGAGGTCAAGGGGTTTCTGGTGGAGAAAGGCTCGGAAGGGCTATCCACCGAGGTCATGACAGGCAAGATGGGCAAGCGGGCCGTGTGGCAGGCCGAGGTCCGGCTGGAGGACGTGCGAGTCTCGGCGGAGAACAAACTGGAGAAGGCCAACTCCTTCAAGGACACCTCGAAGGTATTGTCTGCGACGCGCTACGGGGTCGCGTGGGAGGGCATCGGGCACGCGGTGGCGTGTTACGAGGCGGCTTTGTCGTATGCGAAGGAACGTAAGATCTTCGCTCGCCCGCTGGAGGGTTATCAGCTCATCCAGAACAAACTGGCGAACATGCTCGCGGAGATCACCAACATGCAGCTCATGTGCTTCCGTCTTTCCCAGCTCGCCGCCTCGGGCAAGATGACCGGCGGGATGGCGTCTCTGGCGAAGATGAACACGGCGAAAAAGGCCAAGCAGGTCTGCTCCGACGCCCGCGACATCCTCGGAGGGAACGGCATCTTGCTGGAGTACCTCGTCGCCAAGCACCTGGCGGACATGGAGGTCGTCTACACATACGAGGGGACGGACATCGTGCAGTCGCTCATCGTGGGGCGTGAGATCACCGGCGTCCAGGCGATGGCCCCGAGTCGAAGCGGCTAGAAAACCCGGCAATCGAACAGCATCTCCTCCGCCCTCCTCCTCCCGGAGGATTAATTCTTCCGGGCGGTCATCCATGTCACGCTGGCAAGAACCATTACCGGGATTCGCCGGTTCGAGGCTCGCCGCTGAAAAGTGTTCCAACCCGGATACACTCTCACGCCTCTCCGCCAGAGACGCTCTCGTTCAGCGCCTTCCGCCTCACGGGCGTGGACGGTGCGTACCGTACCTGGTAGCCACTCTTGTTCACCCGCCGCTATGAAGCGAAACATAACAGCGGCGGGTGCAACACCTGGTTAGGCTCTGTCGCCGTGTTCCAAAGTTATCACTACTTTTCCTCCGGCGTGTCCTTCTTCGAGATGTCGGATGGCTTCACCAACCTCGCTTAACGGGTAACGTCTATCTATCGTGGGTACGACTTTGCCGGTTTCGAGAAGCTCTTTCACAAAAACCAGATCCTCCTGGTCTGGTTTCGCTGTCAGGGCACCCATTTTCTTACTCCCGGTCATCGATACGAACGGTCCCAGGAGCAGAGCCTGGAATAGTTGAGCCGAGGAACCTCCGACCATGACATAAATTCCCTTGTCGTTTAGCGCACGCTTGTAATCCGAGATCGGACGATATCCGTTAACGGCAAGGATCAGGTCGTAACGCTGCCCATTCCGGGTGAAATCCTCTTGTGTGTAGTCGATGACGTGATCCGCGCCGATCGAGCGCACCATGTCCAATTTACTCGTGCTGCACACGCCGGTGACTTCGGCCCCGAACGATTTGGCGATCTGCACCGCAAACGTACCCACGCCGCCGGACGCACCATTGATCAGAACTTTTTGCCCCGGCTGAACCTTTCCTTTATCGCGAAGACCCTGCAAGGCCGTGACCGCCGCCATAGGCGCCGCCGCTGCTTCCTCGAACGTCATATCGGCCGGTTTCGACACCAGTGCATTCTCACGAGCGCACACATACTCGGCAAAACCGCCGCCGCCAAAACCGCCCCCGGACAAGTCACCGAATACCTCATCACCCGGTTGAAACTGCTTTACGTTTCCGCCAACCGCTTCGACCCGTC
>JBPCLT010000064.1:0-4632 GCA_051003015.1 Rubrobacteraceae bacterium
ATCTCCCAGGCCGCCCAGGCCGGCTTTATCGGCGGATCGCTGTTCACGGCGGCGGTGGTGCTGGTCTTTGTCGGCGCTATTGGCAAGAGCGCGCAGTTCCCGCTGCACGTCTGGTTGCCGGACGCGATGGAGGGGCCCACGCCGGTCTCGGCGCTCATCCACGCGGCGACGATGGTCGCGGCGGGCGTCTACCTCGTCGCGCGCACCTACGATATTTTCGTGCAGAGCCCGGACGCGATGCTCGTCGTGGCGTACATCGGCGGGTTCACGGCCTTGATGGCGGGGACGATGGCGCTGGTGAAGAAGGACATCAAGCGTGTGATCGCGTACTCGACCGTCTCCCAGCTCGGGTACATGATGCTTGGCCTGGGGATCGGCTCCTACACCGCCGGCGTCTTCCATCTCTACAACCACGCCTTCTTCAAGGCGCTCCTGTTCCTGTGCGCGGGCAGCATCATCTACGCGATGGACTCGTACAACATGTTCGAGATGGGGGGATTGAGGCGGCGGATGCCCCTCACGTTCTTGGCTATGGTGCTGGCGGGCCTCTCGCTCTCGGGCATCTTCCCGTTCGCCGGGTTCTGGTCCAAGGATGCCATCGTGGCGTCGGCCTACGAGGAACACCTTTACGTGCTCTTCGGGATGGCGCTCCTGACGGTGTTCCTGACGGCGTTGTACATCTTCCGGGCTATCTTCGTGGCCTTCCTGGGTGAGCCCCGGACGGAGGCGGCACGCGGCGCCGTCGAGTCGCCGGGGATCATGACGGGGCCTATGCTGATCCTCGCCTTCCTCGCGGTCGTGAGCGGTTGGGTCGGCATCCCGGAGAGCTTCGGACTCCCCATCCGGGACTACTTCGCCGGGTTCGTGGCCCCGAGCGAGTTCGCGACGCAGACCCTCGATCTCGAAGAGCACTCCTTCAGCTTCGTGCTGGGCGGGATCTCCGTCCTGGTGGCCCTGCTCGGGATAGGCGTCGCCTACGCCCTCTACGTCCAGAAGCCGGAGCGGGCCGGGGCATTGGCCCGCAGGTTCGCGCCGGTCCATACGTTCCTGGACAAGGGCTGGTACTTCGACGATCTCTACGGGGCGACGTTCGTGCGATTTGCCAGGTGGCTCGGGCGGGCGACTGACGGGTTCGACCGGAACGTGCTCGGAGGTCTCGTCGGCGGCGTCGGGCGCGGGGCGATGCGTACGGGGGGTCTGTTGCAGCGGCTCCAGAGCGGCGGGGTGCAGAACTACGCGCTCTTTATCCTGCTCGCCGTGCTCGTCATCGGCATTATCGTGGGGGCGCAGTACGCGGTGATGGTGGTTGCCCTCATCGTGGTGATAACCATAGCCGCCTTCGCCGTGGGGGTGCGACTGTGATCACGACCGTCACCATCTTTATCCCCCTGCTCGGCGCCATCGTGATGCTGCTCCTTCCTGAAGAAGAGAGGATCCTGCGCTACGCGGCCCTCGGCATCGCGGCGGTGCCGCTGTTGCTCACGCTCTATGTGTACTTCGCGTTTGGGAGCGACCTCGGGGCGGCGGCGCTCACGCAGGACTTTACGTGGATCCAGTCGCTCGACATGGGCTACCGGGTTGGTCTCGACGGCCTCGGCTTCGGGATGTTCTTCCTGACGGCCCTGCTCACGCTTATTGCCGTGGTCGCCTCCTTCGACGTGCGGGAGAACCTCAAGCAGTACTTCGCGATCCTGTTCGTCGCCGAGGTCGGGATGCTCGGGGTGTTCGCCTCAGAAGACCTGATCCTGTTCTACATCTTCTTCGAGATCACGCTGATCCCGATGTACCTTTTGGTCGGTATCTGGGGTGACGAGAACCGTCGGCAGGCGGCCATAAAGTTCTTTGTCTACACCTTTCTCGGCTCCACGGTCATGCTGGCCGGCTTTCTCGCCTTCGGCATCCTCGCCGGCACCTACGCGATGGAATCCCTGACGGCGGGCGGAGGCCTCGGGCGCACGGCCCAGATCGCCGTTGCGGCGCCCATCCTGTTCGGCCTGCTGGTCAAGGTGCCCGCGGTACCGCTGCACGGGTGGCTGCTCGACGTGTACGTCTCCAGCCCGATCTCGACGAACGTCGTGCTCTCGGGCATCCTGCCGAAGCTCGGAACCTACGGCCTGATCAAGGTGGCGATACCTCTCCTGCCGGAGGGCGTCCAACCCTTCCTGCCGTACCTGGCGGCCTTCGGGGCCATCAACATCATCTACGGCGCGTTCGTGGCCTTTTTGCAGCCTGACCTGAAGGCGCTGGTCGCCTACTCGTCTATCGGTACTTTGGGATTCATCCTGCTCGGCGCGGCTTCGGGCAACGCGGTCGGCTTGAACGGGGCGGTGTTGCAGCAGGTTACGCACGGGCTGTATTCGGCGCTGCTGTTCGTGCTGGTCGGCGTGATCGCGACGAGGACGGGGACGCGCAAGATCCGGGAGCTCGGCGGCCTCGCCGCCAGGATGCCCTGGGCCGGCGGCCTGCTGGCGCTGGGCGCCATGGCCGCGATGGGCCTGCCCGGCCTCGCGGTTTTCGTCTCCGAGTTCATGAGCATCATGGGCGGGTACGACGCCTTCCCCGTTCAGGGTATTTTGGCGGCTTTGGGCATCGTGCTCTCGGCGATGTACCTGCTTTACATGCTGGCCCGGGTCGTCTTCGGACCCATCGAGAGGCCAGCCTATGAGACCATCGAGGATGCGGGGCCGATGGAGATGGCGGCGGCGGTGCCGCTCGCGGTGCTGCTGGTGCTGTTCGGCGTCTTCCCGGCGCTTCTTATTAGCGTGCAGCGGCCAGGGGTCGAGGCGGTATTGAGCGCGATAGGGGGAAGCTAGTGGCGGTTACCGGACAGGCCATCATAGCACTCCTCCCTGAGCTGATAGCGCTCGGGTTCGCGATCCTGGTCCTCCTCGTCGGGGTCTTCTTCGAGCGTAGCGTGGGCCTCGTGGCAGGACTCGCCGCCGTCGGCGCCCTCGCCGTCTTCGGGAGCGCCGCCGGCCTGCTCGCGGCAGGGTTCTCCGGCGAGTTCTTCGGCGGCGGGTACGTGGTGGACAACTTCGCGCTGTACTTCAAGCTCATCGTATCGGGGAGCGCCTTCTTCGCGGTGCTCGCGGCTGCGCGGTGGTCCTGGGGCACAGGGGACGCGCCGGAGTACCTGACCCTGATCCTGTCGGTGGTCCTTGGCTCCATCCTGCTCGTCTCCATGCGGGACCTCTTCGGGATCTTCCTCGCGATAGAGTTGGCGACGATCCCTTCTTACGCGATGGTCGCGTTCGACCGGCGGCGACGGGAGAGTGCGGAGGGGGGGATGAAGTACCTGATCACGGGCGTCGTCGCCTCCTCGGTGTTGCTCTACGGCATCGTCCTGATCTACGGCGTCTCCGGCTCCGCCGAACTGCCGGCCGTAGCCGAGACGTTCTCCGGCAACCTTACCCCTGTCGCCCTCCTCGGCCTCGTGCTGCTCCTCTCTGGTTTCGCCTTCAAGGTCTCGGCCGCACCGTTCCACTTCTGGACGCCGGATGCCTACCAGGGCGCCCCGACGAGCGCCGCCGCGTTCCTCTCTGTCGCCCCGAAGGCGGCCACGTTCGCGGTGTTGCTGCGGATACTCCTGGAGGGGATGCCGGAGGCCGCGCCGACGTGGACGGCGGTGATGGCGTTTCTGGCTATTCTCACGATGTTCGTCGGGAACCTGGCCGCCCTGCGCCAGCGCAACGTGCGCCGGATGCTGGCGTACAGCTCGGTGGCCCACTCGGGGTACATCCTGGCGGCGTTCGCGGCGTTGCAGGGGCAGGGGGTTGAGCGCGCGGTGGAGGCGGTACTGATCTACTCCGCGGCGTATGCGGTCATGAACATCGGGGCGTTTCTCGTCATAGACCTCGTCGGGGAGGACGGAAAGAGCTTTAACGGCCTCTTCCGCTCCCGGCCGGCGCTCGCGGCGAGCATGGGCGTGTTTATGGCCTCGCTGGTCGGTATTCCGCCGTTCAGCGGGTTCTGGGGCAAGGCTTGGATCATTTTCTCGGGGGCGGAGTCGGGCTCCGTGCTGGTCTACGTGGTGGTCGGCGCGCTCGTTGTGAACAGTGTGCTCTCGGTGCCGTACTACTTCGGGATCATACGCAACATGTTCTTCGAGAAGCCGGCGATGGACGCGGTCGAACCGTCCGGGGGCGGCGCGCTGAAGTTCTCCGTCTACGTGCTCGCGCTGCTGACGGCGCTGTTCTTCCTCCTGATCGTCCCGATCTCCGCCATCGCCGGCGGCTCAGGTCTGGGCTAGGCCCGGACTGCACGTAAGGGTCGGGCTTGCGGTGTGGCCCGTGATCCGTGGCTGCTGTAAGCTGGGGGGTATATGAAAGCAGTAGTTCTGGTAGGTGGGCAAGGGACCCGGCTGCGGCCGATCACCTTCGACATCCCCAAGGCGCTGGTGCCGCTGCGCAACCGGCCGTTCATGGGCTACATGCTGGACTTCTTGCGCCGCGGAGGGCTCGACGGGGCCGTGCTCTCGCTTGGATACTTGCCCGACCCGATCCAGGCCTACCTCGCCGGGTGGGACGGGCTTCGGCAGTTCTCGGTGGACTACGCGGTCGAGGAGCGCGCGCTCGGGACGGCCGGCGGCATCAAGAACGCCGAGGAGTACCTCGACGGCGACACCTTCGTCGT
>JBPCLT010000065.1:0-3262 GCA_051003015.1 Rubrobacteraceae bacterium
AACTCGATGACGTAGCCCATCGGCTCGCCGCCGTAGATGAGGCTTCCGTCATCCAGCGCGATGCTCGAGGAGTGGAAGGCGTTGGTGGCCGTGACTTTGATGCCCCCGATCTGGGCCGTGCCGCCCTTCTGGATCGGCTGCGCGGTCTCCACGCCCCGGCTTTGCAGGTAGGACATGATCTCGAAGTTCGAGAGCGTCGCCGCGCCGGTCTGCGCCGCCAGAGCCTCCACATCGTCGAAGTGGTCGAAGTGGCCGTGGGTAATGAGGATGGTGTCCAGTTCCCCGACCCGCTTCAGTTCCTCGGGCGTCGTCGGGTTGTTCGTCAGGAATGGGTCAATGATGATCTGCTCGTCCCCCGGAGTTACTATCCTGAAAGTCGCGTGCCCGAGGTAGGTGATCCGGATTCCGCCAAGCATCTCTTCCACGTCTGGCCTCCGTTCGTAGCTTGCTACTCATCGAATTACAAACACCTTACCGTATACCCCGCGAATTCGACGGAGAAACCGAAGGCTCGTCCGGTTACACTCGCCGGGTCGCGGTTTGGGATCGGGACGAAAATAGACGGAACGGGAGGATCATGTGAGGCTGGCTGTCGTTATCGCGGTGATGGTTGGGGTGACGGTGGCGTTCCAGGCGAGCCTAACGGCGGCGGCCCAGCGGACCCTCGGCCCGGCCATGCTGGTCGCCATCTCAGGGTTCGCCACCGGGTTTTCCGGGCTGGCCGTGGCGCTGCTTTGGATGAAGCCGGAGTTCTCGTCGCGGATGGTGATCTACGCCGCCGTCTCCGGCATCCTGGGGGCGTTCATCCTGGGTGGCATCGCGTTTGCGGCGGGCCAGGCTGGGGTGGCGCGGGCGTTCTCGCTGGTCATCGGCTGCCAACTCATCGCGGCCCTCATTCTGGACCGTATCGGGCTCTTCGGGGCCGGAGCCGGAGGGTTGAGCGCGTACACCATTCTGGGCGTCGTCCTGATCCTGCTCGGCGGCGTGCTGATTGTAAGGTTTTAGGCTTCAGGCATCAGCCGTCAGAAAAGAAGGTGGACGATAGACTATATGGAATGGGACAGGAACCGAAAAAACTGAAACCTGACACCTGATGCCTTATCTTCCGATAGAAGATCACGGGGTAATCGGCAACCTTCACACGGCGGCGCTGGTCGGCGCGGACGGGACGATTGACTGGCTGTGCCTGCCGCGCTTCGACGCCCCGAGCGTGTTCTGCTCCATCCTGGACGACGAGAAGGGCGGGCACTTCCGGCTGCGCCCCGTGGATTACGCGAAGAGCCAGCAACTCTACCTGCCGGACACGAACGTGCTCCTGACGCGGTTCCTGTCGCCGGAGGGCGTCGCGGAAGTGGTGGACTTCATGCCGATCCCGAGCGGCTCGAACGAGCCGCACCGGCTGGTGCGTCACGTCCGCATGATCCGGGGTTCGATGACCTTCGAGGTGGAGTGCCGCCCGGCTTTCGACTACGCCCGCGCCGCGCACGAGGTCATCATCGGCAAGAAGGGCGCGGTATTCCAGGGACCGGAGATGTCTTTGGGGCTGGCCTCCGATGCGGTTCTCCGGGAGGGGCCGCGAGGTTCCGCCGGGGCGAGGTTGGATCTTGAATCGGGCGAGGCGGCGACGTTCGTGCTTTCGGAGGTCGAGGAGGGAGCCGGGCCGGGGGAGCCGATCCCGGCTTCGGCGTATCAGGAGTTGCTCGGGAACACGCTCGGATACTGGCGGCGCTGGCTCTCCCGGTGTACGTATCATGGGCGCTGGCGGGAGGTCGTGAACCGCTCCGCCCTGGCGCTCAAGCTGATGGTCTATGAACCGACCGGGGCGTTCGTCGCCTCCCCGACGATGGGACTGCCTGAGAGTATCGGGGGCGAGCGCAACTGGGACTACCGCTACACCTGGCTACGGGACGCCGCGCTGGCTTTGTACGCCCTGATCTACATCGGATTCGAGGACGAGGCGCGCAGCTTCATGGGTTGGCTCCGCGACCGCTGCCAGCAGGACGCAGACGGCCTTTTGCAACCGCTATACGGGATTGACGGCCGCACGGATATACAGGAGACGGAATTGACCCACCTCTCCGGCTACCGGAACTCTTCGCCGGTCAGGCTCGGCAACGGCGCCCACTCCCAGCGCCAGCTCGACCTGTACGGTGCCGTCCTCGATGCCGCGTACCTGTACAACAAGCACGGCGCGCCGCTGGACTACGACCTCTGGCAGAACCTCCGCAAAATACTGGGCTGGCTCGCGGAGAACTGGCGGGAGCCGGACGAGGGGATCTGGGAGGTTCGCGGCGGCCGGCGTCAGTTCGTCTCCTCGAAGGTCCTGAGCTGGGTCGCCCTAGAGCGCGCCGGACGCATCTCGCGCCAGCGCGGCCTCCCCGCCGGAGACGGACGTTGGATACAGGAGCGCGACGCCATCTACGAAGAGGTGATGGAGAAAGGCTGGAACCCCGAGAAGCAGAGCTTCGTCCAGTACTATGGCTCGGACGCCCTCGACGCCTCGCTCCTGATGATGCCCCTCGTGAAGTTCGTCGGCCCGACGGACCCGCGCTGGCTGGCGACACTCGATCGCATCCAGGAAGAGCTTGCCCACGACACCCTCGTGGATCGATACGACGTCGGGCACGCCGCCCCAGACGGCCTCGAAGGCGAGGAGGGGAGCTTCAGCCTGTGTTCCTTCTGGCTCGTGGAGTGTCTGACGCAGGCGGGCCGGCTGGACGAGGCGCGACTGGCACTGGAGAAGATGTTCTCCTACGCCAACCACCTCGGGTTGTACTCGGAGGAGATCGGACGTTCCGGCGAGGCCCTGGGCAACTTTCCCCAGGCGTTCACCCATCTCGCCCTCATAAGCGCCGCCGTCCATCTCGACCGCGCCCTCGGCGCCGATTAGACTCGTGCGCCATGCGCTGACGGCTGACCCGGCGGAGTTGCCGGACTTTCCGTTGAAACCTGAAACCACATCTGGCGCGTGGTTCGCCGCAAGGAATATCCGGGACTTCCGATCCGCCGCCCACCACGTGATGCTCTTGCCTTACGGCAGGAACACGGACAGATCTGACTACCGTCTCGTCCTTGACGAAGGGCGCGGGACGTGCAGCACAAAGCACGCCCTGCTCGCTGCGCTGGCGCGGGAACACGACCGGCCGGTGGAGCTACGCCTCGGGGTATACGAGATGGACGGGCTCAACACGCCGGGCGTCGGGCCGGTGCTCCGGCGGCACGGGATGGACTTCATCCCGGAGGCACATTGCTACCTGGCGTA
>JBPCLT010000066.1:0-6553 GCA_051003015.1 Rubrobacteraceae bacterium
GCATCGTGGGCGGCGGCGTCCTTTTCGGAGAACTTGCGGATCTGCTCTTTCGTCTTCGCATCGTCCAGGCAGGACATCAGGTAGCGGCCGTCGGGGAAGGGGACAAAATACTGGGGGTCGAGGGGACACACGTCGTAGCCGTGGCGAACGAGATGGAGGTCCCGGATCACCTCCGGCAAGAGCAGGCTGCACACGTAAGAACACGTCGAGAGCCGGTATCCAGGCCAGATTTCTTCCGTAACCGTCGCCCCACCAATGACCTCCCGCCGTTCCAGGACGAGGGCTCGTTTGCCAGCCTTCGCCAGGTAGGCGGCGGCGATGAGGCCGTTGTGCCCCGATCCTATAACGATGGCGTCGTAGCGTCCGTCGTTCATTCGCCGAAGAACTCCGTTCGCGTGAGTTTCATCAGGCATGCTGGGCCTTCCGACACATCCACGGACTCGAAGTAGCGGAAGCCTGCTTTTTCGCAAGCTCGAATGGCGGCCTCGTTCGTTGGCTCCGGATCTATGACGCAGACCCCGATGCTCTCGTCCGAGAAGACGCTTTCTTCGATGAAACGCCGGATGATCCGCGGTCCGAGGCCCCGATGAAGCAATCCTTCTTCCCCGATGGACCGGTCTTCGTAGAGGATCAGGAACAGCTCGACCGGCTCTTCACCCCCGATGTACGCGGAGTACCTGCCGGACACCTCCTCGTACCACCTGGCGACATGCGGCGTATTGAGCCAGCGGTGTATCGAGGGCGGGCCGGAGGGCCGCAGCCGCCGGAAGTGGATCTGGTCCGGGTTGGCCTGCCGTGTCTCTGCATCATCATCCGCTTGCCGGGCGATCAATAGCGGCACCTCGCAACAGCCTCGCGCAACGCCCGTTTCGCGCCAGCCCGCAGCACGGGGCCGTGGGCCATCACGACGGTGGAGAAGTCCTCAGCGAGCAGCTTCTGCGCCGAACGCTTCGCCAGCGGCGGGTCCGTGCAAAACGGCTTCACGACCCCGACCCGTATCCTGCGCGGCAGACACCCAAAGGCGTCGGCGGTGAACAGCAAGCCATCCGCCTCCCTGAGCAGCGATACGTGACCGAGCGTGTGGCCCGGAGTCGAGATCACCCGAAAGCCCGACACGATGTCCCCCTCCCGCAGCACCTTCCCGACCGCTACCCCCGGCGGCTTCGCGTTGCGCGCCAGGTAGCGTAAGATCGGGTTGCTCTGCGGGTCGAAGCCTCGCCGCCCCGAGACCACCTCCGCCTCGTGGGCCGTCGCCCCAACCTCGGCCTGCGGCGCCCACTCGAAGTGTTCCTTTAGCCCCCCGATGTGATCGTCGTGGTGATGGGTAATGAAGATGCGCTTCAAGTCCTCCGGCCCCGCCCCGAGCGAGGCGATGGCGTCCTTTATCCTCCCCACGCTGCTAGCGACGCCAGTATCCACCAGCGTCCACCCGTCGTCGTTCTCCAGGAGCAGCATGTTGATGGCACTCTTCAGCCCAATGGCGTCCACGCGGTACACGCCCGGCGCGATGAGATCTGGCTTGCTCACGAATTCCCCCTCACCATTCTTCGTAGATGACAACCTCGCCCAGTTCAGGATCGAAAGCGACGTGGACACAGGTCTCGGAAGCTGGCCCATCCGCAAGCCTGTAGCCGATGAGTTCCGTCGTTTTGTACTCGGACATATCTTTCCTGTACCGCTGCGCCAGACCAGCGGAGCTCTTGCCCGTGCTTTCCATCACCTCCGCAGCCTTCGGGGTTACGAGGACGCCGTCCAGCCTGTGGAGACGGTCACGCACTTCACTCAACTCTTCTAGGAGCCGTTTGCGCATGTCGTCTTCAGGATCTCGTCCCATACGGATACCACCATTCCTTCTTCTCGACCCTCGGGTCTATGTGGACGTGCTTTGATTCCTGGAACGCTTCGAGCCCTTCCCGTCCCAGCTCGCGGCCGATGCCGCTGCCTTTCTGGCCGCCGAATGGGGCAGCGTCGTTGTCGGTTAGGGGATCGTTGATCCAGACCGTCCCGGCCCGGATGCCCCGCATGCAGCGGAGCATCTTCTCGAAGTCCCGCGTGTACACGTTCGCCCCGAGCCCATATGGCACGGAATTCGCCTGCTCTATCGCCTCATCCAGGCTATCCACCTCGACTATCGGGACCACGGGCCCGAACGTCTCGTCCCGCATCACCGTCATGGAAGGCGTGACGCCGGTCAGGACGGTCGGCTTGTAGTAAAAGCCCCGCTCTCCCCACCGCTCTCCCCCGACGACCAGCTTCGCGCCTTTTTCGAGCGCCTCGCCGACGTGACGCTCGACCTTCTCGCGGCCGGGGCCGTTGATCATGGGTCCTATGTCCGTCCGCTCGTCCATCGGGTCGCCGATGTTCAGGCTCTCGACGAATTCCCTGGACGCCTCGATGAAGTCGTTTGCGATGCCTTTCTCCACGTAGAAGCGTTCCGAGGAAGTACAGACCTGACCGGCGTTCAGGCAGGCGGCCCACACGGCGCCCTGGGCGGCGATCTCCACGTCCACGTCGTCGCAGATAATGAAAGGGTCCTTCCCACCGAGCTCCAGGTTCGCCCGCATCAGACGCTCCGCCGCGGCGATGCCGACCTTGCGGCCCGTCGTTTGGCTCCCCGTGAACGCCACCATGTCAACGCCCGGATGCCGGACGAGCATATTGCCGACTTCCCCGGCTCCATAAACAACCTGGAAGAGGCCATCGGGGAGACCTTCGATCAGCTCGGCCATCCTCCGCGTCGCCAGCGGCGTCTCCTCAGAAGGTTTGAGGATGACGGCGTTCCCGGCGGCCAGAGCCGGAGCGACCTTCCAGGCCGCGAGGAGGAGCGGGTAGTTCCAGGGCACGATGCAGGCGACGGTCCCGACGGACTCTTTTATCACAAGCGCGAGTTGCTGGGGTTCGATTGGGGCCGGGAGGTAGCCTATGGAGTCGCGGGCTATCTCACCGTAGTAGTCGAAGCACGCCGCCACCCACGTGACCTCGTCGCAGTTCTCGATGAACGGCTTGCCGCCCTCCCGGGTCATGATCTCCGCCAGCTCGTCAGCATGGCCCCGCAAACTAGCGGATATCTCGTGAAATAACTCGGCCCGGTCGAGACCGGCGAAGCCCCGCCACTCATCGAAGCCCCGCCTTGCCCGCTCGGCGGCGCGGTCGAGGCCACTGTGGCTCGTGGTCTCGATCTCCTCCAGGATCTCCCCGGTCGCCGGATTGATGACTGGCAAGCGATCAACCATCAGCCGTCCTTTCCCCACATGCCGCCGGCGGTCAATTCTTGGCTGATCGCTGATCGCTGACTGCTGACCGCTTCACGAAGATGCGGCTTCCGCCGAAGATCAAGACCATCGTGGCGAGAAGCACCACCGTCGAGAGCGCGTTGATGACCGGGCTGACGCCGAACTTGATCATGGAATATATCTTGATTGGAAGCGTGCTCGACCCAATCCCCGAGATGAAGAATGTAATAACGAAGTCGTCGAAGGATAGCGTGAAAGCGAGCAACGCCCCCGCCATCACGCCAGGCAAAATGAGCGGCAGTGTCACCCGCAGGAAGGTCTGGACCGGGTTCGCCCCGAGGTCTTGGGCCGCCTCCTCCATCGAGCCGTCCATCCCAGAGAGCCGAGCGCGCACCACGATGGTCACGAACGAGATGGTGAACGCCACATGGGCGATGATGATGGTGGTGATCCCGAGCGGAAACCGGATGGCGACGAAGAACACCAGCAGGCTCACGCCGACCACGATCTCGGGCATCACGGTGGCGGCGTAGACCGCCGTGTCGGCGAACGTCTTGCCCCGGAAGCGGTGACGCGCCAGCGCCAGAGCCGTGAACGTGCCTATGACGGTGGCGATGGCCGTGGCGCTCACGCCGACGATCATGGAGACCTTGAAGGCCGCGAGTATGGAATCGTCCCGCAGAAGTTCCCCGTACCAGCGGGTCGAGAAGCCCGTCCACACCTGGGTGCTGCGGCTGGAGTTGAACGAGAAGAACATCAGGACCAGTATCGGGGCGTACAGGAAAGCGTAGATCAGACCCGCGAACAGGAACAACGCCCGATCCGGGATCTTCCCGATACCCTTGTACACGGGACCGCCTTTGACCGTCACCCTACATCCCCTCCAGCTTGTCCGTCCCGACCCGGCGGATGTAGAACATTATGGCCCCGAGCAGCAACACGGCGAGCATCACCGAAAGGGCGCTGCCGAAAGCCCAGTCTCTAGCCTGGAGGAACTGGTTCTGGATCAGGTTCCCCGTCATCACCGTGCGCGAGCCTCCCAGAAGGTCAGGGATAACGAACTCCCCCGCCGACGGTATGAAGACCAGGATGCTCCCCGCGATCACGCCTGGCATGCTCAAGGGGAATGTGACCCGCCAGAAGGTGTGCCACCGGCTCGCCCCGAGGTCCTGGGCCGCCTCCTTCAGGCGGGTGTCGAACTTCTCCAGGGCGGCGTAGAGCGGCAGGACCATGAACGGCAGGTACGAGTAGACCATGCCCATCAAGACCGCCTGCGGCGTGAAAATGAGGATGAGGGGCTCGTCTGTTATCCCGAAGGACTGCAATACTCCGTTAGCAACCCCTTCGCGGCTCAGGATCACGACCCATGCGTAGGCCCGGATCAAGAGGCTCGTCCAGAACGGGACCATGACCAGCAGAATCAGGGCGTTGCGCCACCTCCTGCCCTTGAAGACGATGAAGTACGCCAGCGGATACCCGAGCGCGAGACAGAAGATGGTGTTGAGCCCGGCTATGACGAACGTGCGGCCGATGATCTCGAGGTACAGTGGGTCGAAGACCTTGAGGTAATTCGATGGGTTGAAGCCGAGCGTTATCCCGCCGTAGATGCCGCTGGTCCCGAAGGAGTAAGCCAGGATCAGGAGCAGCGGAACCAGGAAGAAGAGACCGAGCCAGATGGTGACGGGGGTGAGTAGCCCCGCCAGCCTCAGAGTCCAGCCACGCTTTTCCTCTCCCACGCTAGGAGCTCTTTACCTCGGTGAAGATGCGCTCGTACTCGCGGGTGGTCTCCCCTGTGTCCTCGATGACCTCGAGCCGCTGGAACACCTCTTCCGGGAGCGTGTAGCCAGGAAGGTTCTTCAGCGCGCCGTCTATCTTCGGGAGGGCGGCCTCATTGGGCGAGTTGTAGTACGTGTAGTTGGAGAGCTTCGCCCCGACGTTGGCGTCGAGGATGTGGTTTATGAGCTTGTGCGCGTTGTCCGGGTGCTCCGCGCCGTTCGGGATGCACATGTTGTCCGTCCAACGGGTCGCCGCCGGTTGCGGGACGAGGTAGTCGAGGTCCTCGTTCTCGGAGAGGGCGACGAAGGCGTCCCCGCTGAAGACGTGTCCTAGCAGGAGGTCGCCGTTCTGGACCAGCGGCCGGGCCTCGGTCGAACCGAAGTAGCCGCGCAGCAGGGGTTTCTGTTTCTTGAGTTCGGCTTCGGCCTCGGCTAGCTGCTCCGGGTCCGTGGCGTTCACGGAGTAGCCCAGCTTGTAGAGGGCGGCGCCCAGGGTCTCACGGGTGTCGTCGAGCATGGAGACCCTGCCCTCGAACTCCGGGTCCCACATGGCGTCCCAGGTGGCGTCGAGCTCCCCGGTCTCTTTCCTGTTGTACAGGATGCCGGTGGTGCCCCACTGGTACGGGAGACTGTACTCGTTGTTCGGGTCGTAAGAGAGGCCCCGGTAGTTGCCGCTGACGTTTTTGGCGTTCGGGATCTTGGATTTATCCAGCTTCTGGATGACGTCTTCCTTGATCATGATGGCGACCATGTAGTCGCTCGGCACGATCACGTCGTATCCGGTGCCGCCTGCCTGGAGCTTCGCCAGCAAGTCCTCGTTAGATGAGAAGAAGTCCTGCGTGACCTGTATGCCGGTCTTCTCCTCGAAACTCGGTATCGTACTCTCCGCGACGTAATCGGACCAGTTGTAGAAGTTGAGCTTCTTCTCCTCCGGCCCGCCGCCTCCACCGTCTCCACCGCTCGTGGGGGACGTGTTCATCTGGCAGGCTGAAAGGACCGAGAGCGTCGAGCCGGCCACGCCGGCTGCTCCCATCGCCTTGAGGAACCTGCCCCGGCTGATCCTCGCGTCTCTTCTCTGCATGTCTATCCTCCCAGTACCAGACAGTTGTTTGCGTCCCATGCTACCCGAACCTCTTCGCCGGCGGCGGGGCCTGCCGCGTCGTGGGAGTTTTGCTGGTAGAGCGTCAGCTTCGTCCCGTCCGGCAGGGCCGTTATGTACTGCGTGCTGACCCCAAGGTACACGATCTGGCGCACCTCGACGCCGCACACGTTGTCGCCGGAGTCCCCGAACCGGACCTTCTCCGGCCGAACCGCCGCCTGTATCCGGGCTCCGGGCTCCGGGGCTTCGCCATTGCGGTCCACGGCCTCGACCTTCGCTCCGCCGCCCGCGCGCAGCGTCACCCTGTCTCCATCCACGGACTCGACCTCGCCGGTGAAGACGTTGGTCTGGCCGATGAAGTTGGCGACGAACTGGTTCTTCGGAAGTTCGTAGAGGGTAGTGGGGTCGGCGATCTGCTGTACCTTTCCCTCGTTCATCACCGCGAT
>JBPCLT010000067.1:0-29485 GCA_051003015.1 Rubrobacteraceae bacterium
GCGTCCGGCTGTTCTACTCGCGTGGCGGGGGGGGTTGTTCTCTCGATGCCGGGGCCGTCGTGCTCGCGGTCGGGTGGCCTGGCAACGCGGAGGGGTTGAACCTTGAAGCAGCGGGCGTGGAGGCCGAGCGTGGGTACGTGCGGGTGGACGATTCCTTGCGGACGAGTGCTTCGCACATCTTCGCGGCTGGGGACGTGACGGGACGGATGATGCTGGTGCAGAGCGCGACCCACGAAGGCTCTCTGGCTGCGGAGAGAGCCGTGCTCGGCGGCGCTCGCGGGTTCAAACACGACATCGTGCCTCACGGCGGCTTCACCGACCCGGAATACGGCAGTGTCGGTTTGACGGAGACCCGGGCGCGCATGGATCACGACTGCGTGGCATCCATCGTCTCGTATGCGGACCTGGACCGCAGCGTGATAGATGGGCGGTCGGATGGTTTCTGCCAGCTCATAGTGGACCGGGAGTCGTGGCGTATTCTGGGGGCGCACATCATTGGGGAGCAGGCCGTGGAGGTCGTCCAGATCGCCGCCACCGCCATGCGTGCCGGGATGACGGTGGAGCAGCTCGCGGACGTGGAGCTCGCCTACCCGACGTTTACGGCGGTCGTTGGCCTGGCCGCACGCCGCGCCGTCCGCGACCTGGGACTCGTCGCCGCCTCGCCCGAGCGGACCCGCGCCGTCGAGTGGGAGCATCGCGGTTGATGCGAGAGCATGGAACATAGGGGCACGGAGGATCGGAGAAAGGAGCCTGTGGTGAGCAAGAGAGAGACTTCCATAGAGAGGCTTTTGCATGGGATCGAGGACCGCATCGAGGAGTGGCGCGGGAGGCTGAGCGAACGCGAGGCGGAGCTTCAGGCCCACAGGGAGATGCTGCTGTCTGAGGCTGCCGAACGGGAGCGGCTCCTGACGCGGGCCGTCAGCGAGAAGGAGGGCCGGGAACACTCTCTGGAAGAGGCGGCGAAGGATCGCCGGGTCGCCTTCGTGGTCCATTCGGAGGAGGCCGGGAAGGTCCTGGAGAAGTTCGCCGGCGACGGAGCCCGCCTCGTAAGCGTGATCTCCGGGAGTGGGAGCGATCAGGACGGCGCTGATATCAAGGGCTCCTGGCTCGTGTTCGAGCAGGAAGAGTAGGCACGCGGCGGCATGGACCCACGAACCGGCAGAGCGAGACTCGTTGCCAACGGCCCGGACAGCCAGTCGGCCGCCGTGAGCGGACGACGGGTCACAGCCGCCTGGCTCGTGTGGTCGTCGTGGACGCTGACCGCGTTGGCCGTGGCGTTCACGTTGTTCTTCGTCTCGCTCAACGAGATGTCCGCCTTCGGCAACACGATACCTACTTCGGTGTTGATCCTCGCGTTCTCTACCGTTGGCGCCCTGGTCGCGTCGCGCCGTCCGGGGAACCGGATCGGCTGGCTCTTCTGCTCCGGATCACTTCTGTGGGCGCTCGGAGAACTCGCGCTCGAATACGCCGTGTACGCTCTCATAACCGTCCCCGGCTCGCTCCCCGCGGCGTCGTGGGCCGCGTGGTTCGGTGGATGGGCGCGCGGGATGGGCTGGTTCCTCATAGTCGTGTTCCTGCTCCTTCTGTTCCCCACGGGGAGGTTGCCGTCGGCGAGCTGGCGTCCGGTCCTGTGGGGAGGCGTGGGCTTCATCTTCCTCTTCACGCTCGCGTCCTGGCTGTCGCCAGTCTCCAACGACATGCGCATGACGTCAGTATCCAACCCGCTGGGATTGGAAGGTGGGATCGGGCTTTACCTCATCGAGGCCGTCTTTCTCGTCTTACCGCCGCTAATACTGGTGAGCGGGGCGGCGGGGATCTCACGCTTCCGCCGGGCGAGGGGCGAGGAAAGGCAGCAACTCAAGTGGTTCGCCTACGCGGTCGGCGTCATGGCCGCCGTGTTCGTTGTCTGGTTTTCGCTCGCCCTGGCGGGGTTCGCGCCGGCGTCGGTGGCGATGTGGACCGTCCCTCCAGCCGGGCTGCCCGTGGCGGTGGGCATCGCCATCTTGAGGCATCGGCTCTACGACATAGACATCATTATCAACCGCACTCTCGTCTATGGCGCGCTGACGGTGATGCTCGTGCTGGTGTACTTCGGGGGTGTCGTCGGCTTGCAGTACGTCTTTCGCGTCCTCGCCGGAGGGAATTCCTAGCTCGCCATCGTCGCCTCGACCCTTGCGATAGCGGCCCTCTTCAACCCGTTGAGACAGCGAATCCAGAGCTTCATAGACCGGTTGTTCTACCGGAGCAAGTACGATGCGGCGGAGACGCTGCGGGCGTTCAGCACCAGGCTTCGGGACGAGACGGATCTGGATACGTTGAACGAGGATCTCGCCTCGGTGGTGCGGGAGACGGTGCAACCGGAGCACGTCTCGCTATGGTTGCGCCCGCTGCGGGATCGGAATTCCGATGAACTTCACGAGAAATCCCGACCGTAACGCTTTTCGTAACGCCGCCGGAACGCGCTGGGGGTAGGCTGGGACCATGCAGATGCGAGATCCGGAGAGGCAGGATGAGATGAACGCGAAGGTTTCGGCGGTGATGCGGTGGGTTGGGCCAGCGGCCATCCTGGGCGCGGCGTTTTATGTGGTCTCGGACCAGCTCGGGCTGGTGACCCATTACCCTGATCTCGTAGACGACGCAGCCGGGTACCATGCGGTCGGGTCTGGACTCTTCCTGCTCGTCTTCACGCTGCTTCTCGTTGGCATGTTCGGGCTCTACGCCAGGCGTTCGGATCCCGGCGGGCCGAAGGTGATCGAATACGGTGACGCCCGCGCCCGGTACGTCCTGGTGACGGAGCCCGAAGAAGAGCCTCTCGGAGCGCATGAACCAGCCGGAGTGACGGCCCCCATCCGGCGTGGCTCCGGCGTTAAAGGTCTGGTGGCGAGGCGTCACGGGATGGTCCGGCGGCAGGGAGAGATCGGGATGCAACGGACGGCGAGAACGCACTTATCAGGAAGCGCGCAGCAAAAATAGTCCATTTGGGGGATGCGCCCGGCTCCCGGAGCCGGGCGCATCTTTAACCAGTAACCAGCGTTCAGTGAGAAAGGGGTTGGAGATGAAGCAAGTAGTGTACATGGGGTTCAAGGGGCTGGCCTGGATCGTCTGGGCCGTCGTGCTGGTCCAGTTCTTCCTCTCGGGGATCGGGGTCTTCGGGGAGGAAACGTGGGGCGACAGCGCGTTCAACCCGCACAGGCTCGCTGGCCTGTTGCTGGTGCCGGCGAGTTTGCTGTTGCTGATCCTGGCCGGCGTCTCCGCCTTCACGGGGGGCGTGCGAGGTCGAGCTGCGGGTATGGCGGCGTTGCTCTTCGTGCTCATGATCTTCCAGGCGATCCTGGTGATCGCATTCTCCGAGAACCTCCCGATCATCGCGGCGCTGCACCCGGTGAACGCCCTGATCCTGCTTGGCCTCTCCTTTAGCCTCGCTCGTAGTCGCCAGGCAACGCCCGCCACCGAAGCGGCACCGAGCCGGGTCCGGTGAGTCGGATGGAACGAAAGGGCGTCTCAAGGAAGAGTTTCCTGCGCCTCGGGACCGCTGCGGGCCTGGCCGCGGCGGGCGCCCCGCTGCTCTCCTCCTGCGGCAAGGACCTGCCGAAAGTCAAGAGCGGAAAGGCCATCATCGCGGAGGAGAAGCTGAAGCCGAACTCGGCCTTCGTCTTCGCCGACGCGGAGACGGATGACCCCCGAGTGCTGGTTCGTCTGGAGAGTGGGGAGCTCCTCATGTACTCGGCGGAATGTACGCACAAAAAATGCACGGTCGGCTACAAGGCCGAGGAACAGCATCTGGTCTGTCCCTGCCACGACTCCACCTACAGCCCGCTGAGCGGAGAGGTGATCTCGGGTCCTGCCGACGAGCCTCTGGCGAAGCTCGCCGTCAAGGTCGCGAACGGTAAAGTCCTCTACGCCTGACCCAGTCTGCAATGAGGTTCAGCCTCATTGCAGACGCTGTCCGTGGTCAGCTTCCAGCCGTCAGCAAGATCAAAAAGCTGATAGCTGAGAGCCGAAAGCTGATGGCGCGATTTGCAGGAGCATGAGTTCCCGCAAACCGCTTGAGCACGCTACTTCGTCACCATTCGGTGAGTTGCCAGATCCCTGGCTGCATGACTTCTTGTTCGCCTACTTCGGCGAATATCTCCACGGCCTTCTTGAACTGGAGCATGGACTCGTCCGGTTGTCCGGCGGCGTGGAACAGGTCGGCCAGGTTGTTGCGTAGCGCCGCCTCCCGGTGACGGTCTCCCGAGGCGACGCAAAGTGATAGCGCGGCTTCGGCCTGGGCTATGGCTCGCCCCGTATCGCCGGCAGCGCCGTGGGCGAGGGACAGATTGTTGAGGGCCGCCACGCGGGCGTCCGGGTCGTCGAGTGTCTCCGCCAACGCCAGGCTTCGTTCCAGATGCCGGAGAGCCGCCTCCCAGTCCTCGTGGCTACGGGAGATCATGCCCGCCGCGTTGTGGGCCCTGGCGAGCGCGCGCGGGTCATCAGCGGCGAGCCGCAGCGCGTGGTGGACGCGCTCCCCGGCCTCCCCGGTTCGTCCCTGCCGGTGTGAGATCAAACTCAGATCCGCGTGCAGCAGAGACTGCTCTGCTTCTTTATCCGTTCCCTCCAGCTCTTCCAGGGCCGTCCGGTAGTGACTCTCGGCGAGATCCCATTCACCCTGGCGGACGTGGACGTGGCCCAGCTTGCGCTCGACCCCGGCCAGTTCGGGTCCTTCGAGCCGCGCGGCGGCTACCTCGTAGCTCGTCGCCGCCGCACCGTACTCTCCCCGCAGCGTATGAAGGTCCCCGATGGCTTCGTGCAGCCTGGCTGTGTCCTGATGGCCGAGGGCTAACGCGGTGCGCAGATGGGAGAGCGCCTCTGCGTGAGCGGAGAGGGCGCGGGCGTACTCGCCGGCCAGCCGGTAGTGTTCGGCTGCCTCATCGTCCTGGCCGGCAAGGCGGTAGTGGTGAGCGATCTGGGCGGCCAGTGGCCCGGTCTCCTTGCGGCGCGCGCGGGCGGCCAGCGTCCCGGCCACCCGCCGGTGCAGCAGACGCTTCCTGGCGAGGCTGGTCTCTTCATAGGCCAGGGCCCGCAGCTTGTCGTGGGAGAAGTCGTAGAGGGGGGAGCCACCGCCCGATTCGTTCGGCACCTCCCGGATGAGACGGTGGGAGATCAACCCCTCAAGCGCCGTCACGGCTTCCTCCTCACCACGTCCGCTGGCCTCCCGCACGGTGTCGAAGTCGAAGGAACGCCCGATCACGGCCGCGGCGGCGAGCAACTGCCCGCCGGTCTCGCCCGTCGTCCGGAGACGGCTTTGCAGAAGGCTCTGTACGCCGCCAGGCAGCGGCCACGCCTCGCCGCCGGGGTCCACCTCGCCACTGGAGATCGCCGCGAGGTATTCCGACAGGAAGAGTGGCAAACCTTCCGTCTCCCGGTACAGCCGTTCGCCGAGCCCCGGTGGCGCTCCGCCTCGGGAAGCCAGCTCCTCAACCGCGGCCTCATCCAGACGCGAGAGCCGCACGAGCGTAACGGAGTCCTCCGCGCCGGATAACAAACCGCGCAGACGATGGTCCTCCGGCGCCAGCTCCTCTCGCCACGCGGCGAGCACGAGCAGCGGGCGTCCTCTGAGCCTGCGCGCCAGATAGTTGAGCAGATCTAGCGAAGCCTCGTCGGCCCATTGCAGATCGTCCACGAAAAGGATGCCCGGCGGCGCGCCATCGGCCAGGGTGCCACCGAGCGCCGCGATGAAAGTGCGGACCACCCCGTCGAAGAAACGGCTACGGGCACCCGGCGTGTCCAGCGGAGGTACGGATGGCGTCTCCGGCAAGGTTCCGGTGAGCGCGGGCAACAGGCGGGCCGCCTCGGCGATGGCCTCATGCGGAGCCTGCGACAGCCTGGCGGCGAGGTCTTCTCTCTCAGCCACCGTCCCGAGCGCCTCGACGAAGGGGCCATAAGCCAGATCCGTCTCGCCCCGGAAGCAGCGGGCGGAGAGCACGGCCGCGCCGCGCTCCCTTGCCCGCGCCAGGAACTCCTCCGCCAGCCGGGTCTTCCCGATGCCGGCTTCGCCTTCCAGCGCCACCAGCATGCCTTCGGAGGCGGCAGCGTAGGCTCTCTCCAGCGCGGCCCACTCCTTCTCCCGTCCGACGAGGGGGCTCCCGGCAGGATCGGGGATCGTGCCTTCGGCGCGAGACATATCGGATGGAGCCGGACGTTCAGGCGCGCTCCCTGCGTCCGGGAACGGTGGGACCGCGCTGCCTTCCTGAACTGTGCGGTAGAGGGATGTGGTCTCTTCCAGAGGCGCGACCCCCAACTCTTTTTCCAGCACGCGCACGCATTCGCGGTACTGGCGCAGGGCGGCGGCGCGCTCGCCGGAGAGGGCGTAGAGCTGCATCAGGGCGCGGTGGGCCGGCTCGTGCAGCGGGTCGAGCAACAGCCTGCGCCGGGCGTGGGCGATGGCCGCCTCCCATTCCCCGGCGGCCCCGTGACCGCGTGCCAGCTTCTCCAGAGCGCCGGCAAGCTCGCGGCGCAACTCTTCGGCCTGGAAGTACTGCCAGTCGTCGAAGGTGAAGCTATCCCGCAACCCGAAGCCGGCCAAAAAATCATTCCGGTACAGGGTGACCGCCTCGGTCAGCGGGGAGAGGCACGCCGGGCAAACCTCGGTCTCCGGGTGGCCGTGAGAGGCACACTCCGCCAGCAACTCCCGGAATCGGTCCACGTCTACCCATGCATCATCGGAGCGGAGGTTGACAGTGTCGCGCTGGATCTCCAACCACCCCGCCTCCCTTGCGCGGGCCAGCGAGGAGAGGGTCCGGCGCAGGGCGGCTCTGGCGCGTTTCTGGCCGTGGTCCGGCCACAGCAAGCCCACGAGAGCGTCACGGGTGTGGCGCCGCCGGGTGAGCGCCAGGTACGCGAGAAGCGCGACAGCCTTGCGAGTGTCCACCTCCAGGGACGCTCCGTCTATTTCGATCCGGGGCGGACCCAGAAAGAATAGCCGGGGCCGTGTCACGCTCTCATCTCCCTTACCTCCGATGGCGTCGTTACCCGCCAAAGCCGCAACGGATAATATGCGCGAAAGTATATCGTAACGCTTTATACTGGTGGCCGGGCAAGGAGAAGGAGGAGATGGCCGCGAAGACCACCGCGCTGAGATGGTTGATACGCGCCGTCACCACGTTCGCCGCGGTCGCCGGGTGGTTCGTCTGGTGGCGCGCGGTGGCGGAAGCCGGCCAGAGGGCGACGGTGAAGCGGCTGCTCGAGGACCCGGCGGTACACGAAGCCGCTGGAGAATATTCGCGGGAGCAGGGTGTTCCGTTCGCGGCGGCCCTCCGGCTTGCGGGGGGATATGCGCGGGAGATTTCCCCTTCACCAGACTCCCGGCTCTATCTTCGGGTTGCCGTCCCGCTCGCCAGACTGGTGGTCCACTTCCTGTATGGAGACCGGCTGCGCTCCGGCGGCGAGGAGTATATGCCGGAGACAGGCGGGGATTCCGGCGTGGTCTTCGTGATGAACCACCGGAGCAACCTGGACTACGTCGTGCTGGGGCATCTGCTCGGCGAGCGGGTGGTCCCGAGCTTCGCGGCAGGGGAGTGGGCCAGCTTCTGGCCGTTGGGACCGCTGGTGCGGGCGATGGGCTCCTTCTTCGTGCGGCGCGGCTCGGGGGACGCGCTCTACCGCCGGGTGCTGGAGCGATTCGTGCAGACGGGCCTGGAGCGCGGTCTCACCCCGGTCGTCTTCGTAGAGGGCGGCCTGAGCCGCGACGGGAGACTCCAGGAACCGAAGACCGGCCTTCTGGACTACGCGCTGCGGCGCTTCGACCCGTTCGGCGAACGCGACTTTTTGTTCGTCCCGGTCGGGATCAACCACGATTGGGTACTCGAAGATGGTAGTCTGCCTTCTCTGGGCGAGCCCCACCCTTCCGGTGTCAGGTCCGTGTTCTCGACGATCCTCTTCATCCTCCGCCGCCTGCGTGGCGCACTGCGCGGTTCCGGCCGCCTCGGCCACGCCGCCGTCAGGTTCGGGAAGCCCGTCTCCGCACGCGAATGGGCGAGGTCCCGAAACCTGGATCCCCGAACCCTGAAACCGGAGGCCCGTGTCGAGCGGGTGCGGGAGTTCGCCAGGGAACTCATGCGCTCCGCCGGCGGTCTGGTCCCGGTCACGCCCGTCCCCGTCGTCGCCCGCGTGCTCCTCGAACCTTTCGAAGAGCCTTTCTCCATGAAGGAGATCCTGTCGCGGTCGCGGTCGCTCGTATTGGAACTCGAACGGCGAGGCGCGTGGGCCTGCTTCGAGGAGGACGCCGCCGTCGAAGCGGCGCTCGGGATGATCGTGTCACGCCGTCTGGTGGTCCGGGAAGGGGACCATTACCGCGCCGCGCCGGAGGGCGTGAAGCTCCTGCGGTTCTATGCGGCTTCGATCTCACACTTCCTGCCAGAGTAGGCAGGAGATGACGGTTAGCCTGAATAGGGTTCACGCGGTGCGAAGCGGCATAATTCTGATCGTACCGGGCACGGCTGGGAGAAAGGAACGAAATGGACGAACTGCGGGAACTACTCGGCGACTTCAGACCGGAAGTCCGGGAGCTTGTCCTCTCCCTGCGTGCACGCATCTTCGAGCTCGTGCCGGATGCAGAAGAGAAGGTGATGAGAGGGTACAAGAGCCTCAGCTTCGGCGTCGGTGGTGGCATGAAAGACCAGTTCGCCGCCATTGTGTTGCATGGTGAGCGCGTCAACCTTCAGTTTCACCGGGGGACTGACCTGCCGGACCCGGCGGGGTTGCTGGAAGGTACGGGGAAGACCATGCGCCACGTGAAGATCAGAACTGACGAGACGGTTCGGAGCGAGGAAGTCAGGGCGCTGATCGAGTCCGCCGCGGCGCTGGCGCGTCCATGAAGCTTCTCTACTTCGACTCGTTTCCTGGATAATCCAGACTAACGGGTCTCCTCCGGCAATATCTTCGCGGCCCGCAGCGTTTCTTCCAGCACGGCGCGGCCTTCGGGGATGCGGATGAAGCCGCGATGGGTGCCACGGTACCAGGCGATGCGGGGTTCCTGCCAGTGGCGCCACAGGCTGACGGCTTCGATGGGCGGCACCACGCAGTCTGCCACGCCCGCGAAGATCGCGCGCCGGTCATGTCCCACCAGAGGCTCCATCGCCAGCGGAGAGACGGGACGGAGCAGCCGCGCCGTGTCCTCCTCGCGCACGCCCTCGGCCTTGAGGTATCGGGTCGAGAGGGAGAGGGCGTTCTGCCAGAACAGGCGCGTCGGGTCGGCGGCCGGGCTCCCGACGACCACGCAATCCACCCCGCCGTCCAGGCACGAGAGGAGCGCCGCCGAGTATCCGCCCAGCGATTTCCCAAGCACCCCGACGGACGGCGCGTCCTGGCTAATACGCAGCCATGCGGTCAGCCGCCGGACGTCCCACGCCATTTGGGCTCCGGCGTGGAGGGTATCCATCGCGTCGCCGGAGAGGACGCGGTCGCCGCTGACGGCGCCGACGCGGCGAGGGCCGTGGGTCGGTAGGATCGGGAAGAGCAGGTTCAGGCCGAGACCGTGATACAGGTAATCCGGCCGGAAGAGGCGGAGGTCCGCCTTCGGGGAGCCCATCCTGATGCCGTGCAGACACACGACCCACGGGCGAGGTTCTCCGGGATGCCGCAATACCCAGGCGTGGGCCGTGCGGTTCCACTCGTGGGAGAGCCAGCGTTCCCGGCCAGGCTCCTCGGGATGTGGCTCGTAGAGGCTATCGAAGAGGATGTGCTCGAAGCCAGCCTCATTGTGGATCAAGGTCCCCTGCTCCATCTTCTCCAGCGGCGGCGGCGTCCGGTGGTAGGTGGCGGGATCATCGAGCCAGCCGTGGCCGTCGAACATCTCCAGTGCCTCGTCCATCTCGCGCCGGATGCGGGTTGCGTTCCGCCCCACGGCCAGCGGCGAGGTGCTCAGCACGATCCCGCACATCGAGACCTCGTCCCATGCGGCCCGGGCCGCCAGCCCGAAGTCCATCTCTGGCTTCGGGGCTTCCGGCGCGACGGGCTCCTGCCCGACCGCCAGGTACCCGGTAGCCACAAAGCTCGCCGCCGAGGCGACGAGCAGCGCGAGCGCGGCGAGCGGTCCCACGACGAAGACGAAGGGAAAGGCCAGGACCATACCGGAGAGCGCCCCCGTGGACATGAACTGGAAGATGCGCGGGTCGGCGGACCAGAGGAGGTTCGAGAGCCCTGTGGAGAGGAGCAGGACCCCCGGCACGGCGGCGAGGAGCATCGCCAGAAGTTCATCGTGCGCCCCGAACCACAGCCACAACGCGCCGGCGATCATCGGCGGCGTGGCGGCGATTGGCCACAGGCGCAGGACCACAGGCCCCGGCGTCTCGCCTTCTTTGGGGGTGTGTCTCTCCATCGGTTCTCCGATAACCGTAGCATCTCCGTGCATCGTCCGCGCCAGGCTTCTCTTATTCGTACTGGTGGCCTCGACGATGTTGGTTTTGGCGGCGGAGCGGGCGGGGAGGATGCTCAAATCTCTCACAGACGTTGGAATTTTTCCGGGTCGATCCCAGCCTGACGCATGATGCTCCTGAGCGTTCCGACCGCTACCTCGCGGTGACGTGGCACGATGGCCGTTCTCGTCTCTTCGCCGGATCTCCGGGCAAACTTGACGTGGCTCCCCTTCTGGCCGACCTGTGTGAAGCCTGCCGTCTCTAGCTTGCGCTTGACCTCACGATAGGGTAGCGGCCTAAGCGGCGCCAACCTCGACCTTTATCGTCTTCACCAGTGGCGCGGAGGTTGCGTGGGGAGGCTCGAAATGCAACTCTAGCGCTTCGCGCAAGTTTTGTAGGGCCTCATCCTGGTTCGCGCCCTGGCTCGCCACGTCCACTTCCAGGCATTGCGCCACGTAGAGGTCTTCCTCCTGCCATACGCTCGCGGAGAACGTCTGTTCCATTCCGGCTTCCTTTCGTCGCGCACTCTATCGGGGATTCTAACCATCGGACCTTGCGCTTGCCGGAAAGCAAACGTGCGCTATTCATACTGGATGGCCTCGACGATGTTGGTCCTGGCGGCGGAGCTGGCGGGGAGAAGGCCGGCGATCTTACTTGCAAATGGATTGGGACGGTAACTCGATCCACATTGGGCTGACTTGGCGAAGTCGGCTACGTGTGGTTGGCTTCCTATGTGCGATCCGCTCCTCCACGTTGTCCCCCCTCGGTCATGCTCCGCACGGCTGCGTCTATGTCTTCACCGCCTTCTTCGACCTCCTCCATGTACAACCGACCCCACACGATGCGGTCCTCTCGCACCCCGAAGAGGGTCACCCCGGCTATGTCCAACCCCGTGGCGCTCCAATGCCACTCGCTCCACACCGTTCCCCCGTCCGAAGTGTGTCGCGGCAACTCCGCTTCGAAGTCGGGGAAGCTCTCGAAGATGGCCGACCAGTTCTTGCGCACCTGCTCCTTGCCGCCGAAACCCCGGTTGGGGTGAGCGGGTTGCTCGCTGCGATAGTCGTCATCTATGCACTCCAGGAGCGCTTCGATGTCGTGTTCATTGACCGCGTCGCGTAGGCGTTCGACCACCGATGCCATACGATATCCTCCTTCCCGACCCGTTTCCTCGGGCCAACCTTTCTCCCCAGTATAATGCCATTCGCGGAGGCCAGGCGCACCTTCTGTATCGCGCATTTTGGAGGTCTGCTCCGGACCACCAAAAATTCTTCATTCGGGTGATGTGCCGGGTTGCGTGCGGGTGTATTGTTTAGATAGTGTCAAGAACACCGAAAGGGAACGGCTCGTGCTTGTGGGCGGCATCGGGCAATGATCAAAGCGGGACGGGTCAGTAGGCGCCCTGGGGACTTGGGGCCTCTGCGAATCAGCCTGCTCGGGGGCTTTCGGGTCCGGAGAGGGTCGGGAATCATCGAGGAGGATGAATGGCGGCTCAAGAAGGCGGCAAGCCTGGTGAAGTTGCTCGCCCTGGCGCCACAACACCGTTTGCATCGCGAGCGGATCATGGACCTCCTCTGGCCGAACCTCGCTCCCAAAGCGGCGGCCAACAACCTGCGCTATGCGCTCCACAACGCGCGCCAGACTCTGGAGTCCGCAACGGATGCTTCTTCTCGCTATCTGCGTCTTCAGGGTGAGCAACTCACGCTATCCTCGACCGGGCGGCTCCGGGTTGACGTCGAGGCTTTCGAGGAGGCCGCCTCCACCGCCCGCCGCGCCGGTGCTCCGGCGGCGTACCGGGCGGCGCTGGAGTTGTACGCCGGAGACTTGCTGCCTGGAGAACTCTACGAAGACTGGGCGGAAGGCAGGCGGACGGAGCTGCGGACGTTGTACCTGGCTTTGCTCGTCGAACTGGCCGGGCTCTACGAGGAGCGTGAGGAATATGAGCCGGCAATAGAGGCTCTGGGGAGGGTGGTGGCGGACGAGCCGGCACACGAGGAGGCGCACGTCGGCCTCATGCGCCTGCACGCCATCTCCGGGCGTCGGGGAGAGGCGATCAGACAGTACGAGCGGTTACGGGAGGTCCTGCGACGGGAACTCGCTGTCGAACCCAGTGCCGAAAGTCAACGCCTCTACAAAGACATCGTGGCGGGAAGACCTCCGCCGGCCCGTTCGACTTCCGCCGATACCTCTCCAGAGGAGCCCCCGAGCGTCCGCTTGCACAACCTGCCCGCGGCGAGGACCAGCTTCGTGGGTCGAGAGCGGGAGTTGGTCGAGGTCAAGCGCGCGTTATTCATGACCGCTCTGCTCACCCTCACTGGGGCCGGCGGCTCGGGCAAGACACGGCTCGCGTTGGAGGTAGCCAGGGATCTCGTGGGAGCATACCCGGACGGGGTGTGGTTCGTTGAGTTGGCACCGCTCTCGGACCCTGGGCTTGTAGCGCAGGCAGTGGCCGGGGCTTTAGGGGTGCGCGAGCAACAGGATCACCCCCTCACCGCTATCCTCACCCAGGCCCTGCGAGAGAGGAAGTTGCTCCTCGTGCTGGATAACTGCGAGCACCTAATAGGCGCTGTCGCCCGCCTGGTGGACACGCTGCTCGATTCCTGTCCGGGGTTGCGCATCCTGGCTACCAGCCGGGAGCCTCTCGGCGTCGCCGGGGAGGTGAGCTGGCAGGTGCCGTCCCTGTCCTTGCCGGAGGTCCAGGGCACGCTCACGGTCGAAGAACTCGAAGGCTACGAGTCGGCGCGGCTCTTCGTGGAGCGGGCGCTGTATCGGCCCTCCGCCTTCGTCCTCACTGCCGAGAACGCGCCAGCCGTGGCGGAGATCTGCCGCCGGCTTGACGGCATCCCGCTCGCCATAGAGCTCGCGGCGGCACGGGTTGGAGCGCTGGCCGTCGGCCAGATCTCAGAGAGGCTCTCCGATTCCCTGGAGTTACTCACCGGCGGTGGCCGGATGGCGACACCACGGCAGCAGACGCTCAGGGGAGCGCTGGACTGGAGCTATGACCTGCTGAGCGAGCCGGAGCGATTGTTGTTTTGTCGGCTCCCGGTGTTCGCGAGCGGTTGGACCCTGGAAGCGGCCGAGGTCGTTGGGGCGGACGGGGTCATCGATGAGAGGGACGTGCTGGACCTCATCTCGCGGCTAGTGGACAAATCCCTGGTCGTGGCCGAGGCCGGAGAGAATGGGGCGTTGCGTTACCGCTTCCTGGAGCCGGTGCGCCAGTACGCGCGGGAGAGACTCGAAGGTAGTGGGCAAGCCGACGCCGTCCGGCAGCGTCACGCCTTGTGGTTCCTGGCGCTCGCCGAGGAGGCCGAGCCGGAGTTGACGCAGGAGCAGCAAGGACTCTGGATAGAGCGCCTGGAGGTAGAGCACGACAATCTGCGGACGGCCCTGAGATGGCTCCTCGAACGAAGGGAGATCGAACCGACGCTGCGGCTTTGCGGGGCTCTGGGAGAGTTCTGGCACATGCGGGGGTACCTGAGCGAAGGGCGGCGGTGGCTTGAGGCGGCACTCGAGACGGGTGCCGGGTCATCGGTCCAACTGATAAAAGCCCTGGCCAAGGCCAGCCGCATAGGATGGGAGCAGGGCGAGTTCGAGCGTTCCATTTTGCTCAGCGAAGAGAGCCTGTCTCTGTGCCGGGAGACGGGAGACAAAGCGGGCGCCGCGGTCGCCCTCTCTAACCTGGGGATGGCGGCTCTGTTCCGGGAGGAGCACGGGAAGGCCGAAGCCCTGTTCGAGGAGGCCGTGGCGCTCCAGCGAAAGCTGGGGGACGAGGCGGGTCTCGCCCGCGCACTCCAGGCGCTGGGACTTACGGTAATGTCGCAGGGGGACTTCGGGCATGCCGAGGCGCTCTACGAGGAGGGGCTGGCCCTGAAGACGGGGGACGTGTTAGGCACCGAGCTCCTTCTCTTGGGTCTGGCGCTCTCCGCGTTGGGCCAGGACGAATATGGGCGTGCGAGAGCATACTCCGCGCAGGTGCTGGATACCTCCCTGCCGCTGAGCTACAGGCATTCGACCGCCGCTTGCCTGCACGTGCTGGCGGCGGCGGCCGGCTCCGAAGGCCAGGTGTTCCGCGCGGCCCGGCTTTGGGGGGCGGCCGAGGCGTTGCGCGAAGCCATCGGCACGCCGGACCTCTCCCCCGTCGAACGCACCTTTTACGCACGTCACATCGCCGCCCGCTCGCGGCTGGACGAGGGGACGTGGCAGACGGCGTGGGCGGAGGGACGGATGCTGACGCCCGAGCAGGCCATCGAGTACGGCCTGCCGGCAGAGGAACCCGCCCTGCCCGCAGCCTTTCGGTTCGCCCCGGAGGCGTCCGCCGCGCGGTCGGGGCAGGGAGTGAAGCCGGTGGACCGTGGTGCGGCGTCCGCGCGGTTGAAGGCGCTCGCCTTCGCCAGCCGGATGGCCTGGGAACAGGGCGGCGATTTCGAGCAGGCAACGGTATTGGGTGAGGAAGGCCTGGCGCTGGCCCGGGAACAAGGAGATAAGGCGGGCGTCGCGGCGGCCCTCCAGAACCTCGGGGGAACGGCGATGCGCCAGAACGAGCTCGGCCGCGCCTCGACGTTGCTCGAAGAGGCCCTCGCGCTGCAGCGCGAGCTGGGAGATAGGGCGGGTGTCGTTCGCTCGCTCCAGGCCCTGGGTCTGGTGGAGGTGGTAAGGCGAGATCATGCACGGGCGCACACTCTGCACGAGGAGAGCCTGACGCTTGCACGGGAGGCGGGAGATGACTTCGGGATGATGCTCTCGTTGGGATTGGGGGCACTCGTCGCGCTGGGCCAGGGTGACCACGAGCGGTCAAGAGAACTCTGCGCGAAAGGATTGGACCTCTCCCAACAGTTGGGGCTGAGGCAAGGCGTCGTCTTCCTGTTGCAGATATCGGCCGCATCAGCCGGGGCGCGAGGACATCCGGCGCGCTCGGCCATGCTCTGGGGAGCGGCCGAGGCGCTCGGCGAGGAGATCGGCGTCAGCCTCGTACCCGTCGAACGCTACCACTACGGCCCCTATATCGAAGCCGCCCGGGAGCAGCTCGGCGGTACGATGTGGGAAGTGATGTGGGCAAAAGGGAGGATGCTGACGCCCGAAGAGGCCGTCCGACACGCACTATCAGCGGAGGAATCCAACCTGCAGATTGCTTCCCGGTTCGCCCCGGAGGTGTCCGCCGCGCCTGCTGGTTCGAGTGGCGCCACGCGGTCGGGATCAACGACAGAACTGGCAGGCGGCGAAGCGACGCCCGCACGGTTGAAGGCGCTCGCCCGGGTCGGGCGCATAGCGTGGGAGCAAGGCGATTACGTATCGGCGATGACGCGGCATGAGGAAAGCTTGCGCTTTCACCGGCAGGCGAACAACAAGCCTGGTATCGCTCTTTCGCTCAGCAACCTCGGGCTGGTGGCGCTGTATCAAGGCGACCGTACGTCGGCTGTAGCGTTACACGAGGAAAGCCTGGCTCTGCGACGAGAACTGCGGGATACGAGGGGGATAGCAGCCTCGCTTCACAACTTGGGACTGGTGGCGCTGTACGAGGCTCAGTATGTGCGGGCGAAAACGCTCTTCGGTGAGAGCCTGCCCCTGTTCCGCGAGCTGGAGGATAGGTGAGCCATCTCCATTTTGCTGAACAACCTCGGGTTGGTAGCCCTACACCAGGGCGACCATAATCAAGCGGTCGAGCTCCAGAAAGAGAGCTTGGCACTACGGCAAGGATTGGGGGACAGGGGGGGTGTCGCAGAATGCCTCGAGGGGCTGTCCGGGGTCGCTGGCGCACGAGGAAGGGCCTCGCGCGCAGTGCGGCTGTGGGCGTCTGCCGAAGCCATACGCCGAGCTATAGGCGCTCCCTCTTCTCCCGCTCACCGCGCTTTGTATGCGACTTACATAGATGCCGCCCGCGCAAGGCTCGGAGAGACGGCATGGGAAGAGGCGCTCGAGGAAGGGCGAGCGATGACACTCGAAGAGGCCGTCGAGTACGCGCTGGGGACGAAGGAACCGTTCCCACCTCCCGCGTCCCAAGCGCCACGGGCCGACACGCCATCCACCATTCTCACGCCCCGCGAGCGGGAGGTAGCGATCCTGCTCGCCCGCGGTCTACCCGACCGCGCCGTAGCCAGAGAACTCTCGATCTCAGAGCGCACCGTCACAACCCACGTCGGCAAGATCCTGCGCAAGCTGAATTTTCAATCCCGATCCCAGGTAGCGGCCTGGGTGGTGGAGCAACGGCTGCTTCCGCTGGACCAGGGGTAGGACCCCCTACCTCCGAGCGTCTCTGGCGCAAATTTTTTCGGATCCAGGCCAAAAATACGTAGGACTACGTATGTCCTGATCCTCCCTGGCTAACGGCCAGCCAACACACGCTAGTTAAGCTGAGTTCGTTGCATGTGACGCGGCGAGAGGAGCAATTGCCCTCGTCCTACCTACGTTCGTGTAGAGAAGCGTGGTCCCTGTTTGTCCGCTTCCAGGAGAAAGGCGGTCTCATGAAGTTAGTGGGCGACACTTTAATGCTGGTGATCGGGCTAACACTCGTGCTGGGGGGAGTGGTCGTCCTCGGAGGGAACAGGCCGGTCGAAGCGAACCGGCCGGCGCCGCCGACGGCGAACACCGCTACGGTCTACGTCGGCGGCCCGGAGGGCGAGGCTTATTGGATGAAGTGGGGCGACTTCTCCGGTGCGTTGGGAGGCCGTAAAGAGGGCATCTTCGGAAGCGAGCCGTCGGCGTACGAGTTAGACCTTAGCAAAGCCCCGGCCGATGGATCGGACGCTTTGGAGGTTCGCGCCAACAAGTTAGAGGCGTGGGAGGGGAACCTGACCCTGGTGGTGGAGGTTGGCGATGAATCCATCGACTTGGAGGATACCTCGGAGACTGCCCCGAACATCGCCGAGCTATACGTATCGCACAGGTTGGGCTCCTGAGCCGCATCCGGGGACTGACGGATCCGCCATCCCCGTCATCCGGCAGGCGGCGAAGCAGTCGTCCGTACGCAGCGTCGAGTTTGCATCGCGCGATGCTCCGTAAAACCCTCGAGTACCGCTCGTTTCCGAGGAAGCTGGGGTTTCACTCCCGAACGCGGATCTCTGCCTGGACGGCAAAGCGACGAATACTTTCCCCAAGCGTCCCGATCAAGTCTTTTCCGTACCCGGACAAAATACGTAGGACTACGTATGCCCCAAAGCTCCTTGGCTAACGGCCAGCCAACACGCGCTGGATATGCTGCCTGCGTGATGAAGGCGTTTGATGAAGTAAAGCATTTCGAGCGAAGAGGTGCGCGCATGGTGTACGTAGCAGGAAGTAAATTGACCCGGAGAACGTTCGTGGGGCTGGCGGCGGCGTTGCTGGCTGTCGGCTTGATGTTTGTGGCAAGCCCCGTCCACGCGACCACAACCTTCACCGTCAACTCGACAGGCGACGAGCCTGACCTGAACTCCACGGACGGCGTATGCACGATCTCCGCATCGAGGAACGTGTGCACGCTTAGAGCGGCCATCGAGCAGGCCAACGCCACCGCTGGCGCGGACACCATCGCCTTCGACATCCCTGATGATCCCGGTGTCCCAGGAAATGAGGTGCGGACCATCCGCCCGGCCCCGGCGCTTCCCGCCATCACGGAGCCGGTTGCCATCAACGGCTACAGCCAGTCCGGAGCTAGCCCCAACACGAGGACCGTGGGCGACAACGCGGTGCTCAAGGTCGAGCTAAACGGCGCCAATGCCGGGACGGGAAAGAGCGGGTTCACGATCAGCGGCGGCACGGGCAGTGCGGTGCGGGGGATGGTGATCACCGGCTTCGCCGAGAACGGAATTCTCCTCAACAACGGGGCAAAAAGCACCGCTATCGAAGGCAACTTCATCGGCACCGATGCCGCCGGAGCCGTCGCGCGACGCAACAACACCGGCGTAACCATAGGCAATGCCGGCTCGATCTCCGACAACACAATCGGAGGTACTTCGCCTGCGGCGCGCAATCTCATCTCGGGCAACGACTTCGGCGTCGAAATCTTCGGGGCGGGCGCGAACAACAACAAGGTGCAAGGCAATTACATCGGCACGAAGGCCAACGGGACCGATAAGCTGGGCAACGGTGGCGACGCCCTGCGCATAGAAGATGGCGCGTCCGGCAACGTCGTCGGAGGTACTGTGACGGGAGCGCGCAACGTCATCTCCGGAAACGGTTCTCCTTCTGGCGGCTCCGGCGTCATCGTTGCCGGCGGGTCGGAGCGCAATACGGTAGAAGGCAACTACATCGGCGCCGGAGCCGACGGGTCCGGGGACCTGGGAAACAAGTCTCACGGCGTGGTCATAGAGGGCGCGTCCTTCAACGCCGTTGGGCGCAACGTTATCGCCTTCAATGACAGAGATGGGGTAAGGGTTACCGACAATGGTGGCACGGGTGCGGGCAATCAGATCCGCTCCAACTCCATCTTCGGCAACTCAGGGCTGGGGGTTGACCTGGTCCCCGACGGCCCAACTCCAAACGACCCGGACGACGCGGACACCGGCCCCAACGGATTGCAGAGCTTCCCGGTCCTGACCTCTGTGTCGAGTTCCGGCGGAAGCACGAACATCCAGGGGACCTTCAACGGTTTCCCCAACGACACCGTCATCATCCAGTTCTTCGCGAGTCCCGCCGCTGACTCCTCCGGTTTTGGCGAAGGGAAGAAGTACCTCGGACAGACGACGGTGACGACCGATGGCAATGGGGACACCGGCTTCGGCGTCGATGTTCCTTCCGCGACTGCGGAACAGGTCTTGAGCGCGACCGCCTCCACTATGGGCGGCACCTCGGAGTTCTCAGAAGCCATAATCGTCAATACCGCACCCAGGATCACCAACCCTCATCCCAAACCCGGCTCGAAGGTCAAGACCCGGAAGCCGGCCATAAGCGCGACGGTGCGGGATGCGCAGACGAACCTCGCCAAGAGCAACATCAAGCTGTTTGTGGATGGAAGAGCCAGGTCCTTCTCCTACAACGCGGCCACCGACAGGCTTATACGCAGGAGCAACAAGCTCTCCTTCGGCAAACACACGGTCAGGATAGTGGCGACGGATGCGCAGGGACTCAAGGCGACCAGGAACTGGAGCTTCAAGGTGGTGCGGCGGTAGGTGAAGCATTTCGTAATTCGGGCGGCACGTCCGTCCTCGAACGAGGGAGCAAAAGAGATGGCGAGAACCGGACACTTCGGGGCGTTGGCAACGGCATTGGCGGCTGTACTGGCCGGGACTTTGCTGGTCGTGATCTCGGCGGCGGGTCCCGCTGAGGCGACCTTCCCTGGGACCAACGGCAGGATCGCCTACCAGGGCGAAGATGGCGGCGACTATGAGATCTTCTCGGTAAACGACGCCGCCGGCGGGACGCCGACCAACGTCACCGACAACGTGAGGAACGACTTCGAGGCCGCCTTCTCACCCACCGGCGAGGAGATCGCCTATTCCAGCAGCGAGGTGGGTGTCGACAACGAGCTCTACGTCATCCCGGCCGGGGAGGTGCGCCCACCCAACTGACTAGCAACACAACGCTAGACGTCGCGAGGGACCCCACCTTCTCACCCGATGGCGCCAGGGTCGCCTACCTGGGCGCCGACACCACCGATAACGACTTCGAGGTTTTCGTGACGAAGGCCGACGGCAGCGGGACGCCGGCGCAGCTCACCGACATCGGGGTCAGACCTCCCGGAGACCCTATCAATTCCACGACCGAGTTCGACCTCTCCTGGTCTCCCGACGGCCAGAAGATCGCCTACATGTACTATGACGGCAACGACACCGAGATCTTCACGATAGACACCTTCGGTACCGGGACGCCTACCAACCTCACCAACAATACGACGGTCGATTTCGCGCCCGCCTGGTCGCCGGACGGGACGAAGATCGCCTACCGGGGTCAGGGTCCCGTCGGTGATACCGATAATGAGGTATTCACGATAAACGCCGACGGCACCGGGACGCCGACCAACGTCACCAACAACAACTTCGATGACGGGATCGGACCAAGATGATCTCCCGACGGACAGAAGATAGCCTACATAGGAGACGCCAATGCCGACGTCTTCACGATAGACGCCGCCGGGGGAACGCCGACCAAGGTCGCCGACACCACCGGGGATGCGGAATATACGCTCGCCTGGTCTCCCGACGGCGCCAGGATCGCCTACGCGAACTACGACGGCAATGACCACGAGATCTTCGCGGCGAACTCCGACGGCAGCGGGACGCCGGCACAGCTTACCGACAACACGACGGACGACCACGACCCTGATTGGGGCAGGCTCCCCGGCTCGTTGTCAGACACTGCGGCGCCAACCGTCAGCGGCGTAGCCCCACCAGACCTCAAGAAGAACGTTCCGCCAAAGACCAACGTGACGGCCACCTTCTCCGAGGCGATGCAAGCGAGCACCATCGGCACGGCCACCTTCACCCTTCGCAGGAAGGGAACCGCCACGCCGGTCGGGGCGAGCGTGGGCTACGACCCGGCCACGAAAAAGGCGACCCTGAATCCGGACGGCAAGCTGAAGGCGGGCACGACCTATATAGCCAGGATCAAAGGAGGCAACACCGGGGTCAAGGACCTTGCGGGCAACGCCCTGGTGGTGGACAGGGTGTGGCGGTTCACGGTCAGGAGGTGAGAGGAGATCCACAGGTTCAGAGGAGTAATGCGCGTCAACCGGGCGGGGCTTGAAACCCCGCGCCCCGCCCCGGTTGCGAGATCGGTGGACATAACCTCGCGCATAAGAAGCTGCGTGAAAGGGAGCGTCAAGAGTAAGCCGGTGAGGTTTCGGGAGAGGAGGTCGGAGCAAGACGGTCGGGCGGTAGGACTTCGGACGTGAACAAAGCAGAGCTACAGAGAGGAGAAAGAGAATGAGTCGGGTAATGAAGGTTGTGGCTTCGGGGGCCGTGTTCCTGGTCCTCAGCGCCAGAGCAGCCCTGGCGGCGACCCTGGTCGGCGCTGCGGGAGATGACAACATAAGTGGCTCTGCTGTGCAAGTAGGTGACGCTGTGCAAGGAGTGAACACGATGCCCGGCCGCACGCGGCTGCGTGCGCTGCTGGCTATCGTCGCCGTCGTGGTGATCGCAGCGGTGGTGGCGCTGATGTTGTGGGTAGCTCCCCTTGCGAGGAGCGGGGTTGGGGCAGAGGACGCAAACCCCAAGGCGGGCATCGGCTCCGCTGTGATCCACGACGACGCGGGCAACGTGCATCCTGGGAGTGAGGCGGGTTTCGCCATCGTCCACGACGACGCGGGCAACGTGCATCCTGAGACGAGGGCGGGCTCCGCTTCCGCCCCAGAGAAACCCAGAGCTGTACGTTAGAGCGGATAGGGCGGGACGCGAAGCTCCGCGTCCCGTCGCTTAATAGAAAGGAATGCAAGGAGATGGGCAAGACAAACCACTTCAGGGCAATTGCGGCGGTAGTCGCGGTGGCCCTGTCTGCGGGCGTTTTGGTCTCGACCGGACCTGCCGAAGCGGCCTTTCCGGGCAAGAACGGAAAGATCGTCTTCGTCAGCGACCGCGTCATCCCGGATAACCCGACCGGCGATCTGGAGATCTTCACCATGAACCCCGACGGCGCCGCTCTGAAACAGTTAACGTTCAACACGGCAGATGAGTTGGACCCCACCTACTCGCCGGACGGCAAGAGGATCGCCTATACCGGCTTTGACGGCGACCATGAGATCTTCACTATTCCGGCATCCGGCGGCGCTCCGACCAACGTCACCAACAACGCAACGGAGGACCTGGACCCTTCCTACTCCCCGGACGGCAGCGCGATCGCGTACGAAGACTTCGACGGCGCCGACGATGAGATAGTCAAGATACCGGCATCCGGGGGCACGCCTGCCAACGTCACGAGCAACGTAACGGCCGATCGTGATCCTGTCTTCTCGCCCAACGGCGAAAGGATCGCCTACACCGGCTTCGACTCCGACGCAGAGGTCTTCACGATCCCGGCCTCTGGCGGTGCGCCGACCAATGTTACCGAAAATACAACGGACGACTTCGGCCCCGCCTATTCCCCAGGCGGCAAGAGGATCTCCTATTGGACCGAAGATTTTGGCGGCGCCGACGATGAGATCTTCACGATTCCGGTAACCGGGGGCACGCCAACCAACGTTACCGACAACACGACGGACGATCGCGCCCCCGCGTACTCGCCGGACGGCAAGAGGATCGTCTACGGCAGCCGCGTGGGCCCCGATTGGTTCGATATCTTCACGATCCCGGCCGCTGGAGGGACGACCGCCAACCTGACCAACCTGACCAAAGAGGACTCTTCGCCGGATTGGCAGACTAACAGCGCCTCGAAGATCACCTCAGTGAGACCTCTCGGCAAGACCCGCGACCGTACCCCGCTCATAAGAGCAACCGTGCGGGACAGGCAGACCGACCTTGCCAAGTCCGGCATAAGGCTCTTCGTGGACGGTAAGGCCAGGCCCTTCACCTACGATACGGCCGTGGACAGGCTGCTTCACGGGAGCAAGAAGCTCTCCTTTGGCAAGCACGCGGTGAGGGTGGTTGCCCGAGACGAGGTGGGGCTAAAGACGACCAGGAGATGGAGTTTCAAAGTGGTGCGGTAGTCGGGAGGTTGGTCGGGGCGGCCATCGAGCGGAAGAGAAAGGGATTCTATGTAAGAAGCGCGAAAGTGTAGGGAGTTCGAACCAAACCTGACGGAAGGAGAACGAGCATGAGGCTGACGATGAAGGTCATGGTGGTGGGGGCGCTGCTCCTGGCGCTCTCCGCCGGGGTGGCGTTGGCCGCCACCATCAACTGCACGGGAGGACTCTGCGAAGGCACTGATAAGAAAGACACCCTCTTCGGCGTCTCGGGCTTCGACGAGATAAACGGCAAAGGCGGCGCCGACAAAATCTTCGGCAAGAGCGGCGACGACATCTTGCGCGGCGACTTCAACAGCAACCCTTCGGCCGTGGAGGGCGACGACGAGGTGTACGGGGGAGCCGGCAAAGATTTCCTGCTGGGTGAAGGCGGCGACGACCTGCTCAACGGCGGCAAGGGCCGCGATTTCATCGACGCCAAGGATCCATCCAAAAACAGCACGGACGCCGTAAAGGGCGGTCGAGGACGGGACGAGATCGAATCGACGGACAGAGAAAAGGACGTAATAGATTGCGGCCCCGGCGTCGTCGACAAGGTTCGCTTCGACAGGAGGCTCGACACGGTCAAGAACTGCGAGAAGAAGTTCCCTCAGTAGGAGCGCCCGGCGCAAGCGGCGCCCCGGAGGATTCGAGAGAGGAGGTCGGAGCAAGACGGTCGGGCGGTAGGACTTCGGACGTGGACAAAGCAGAGCTACAGAGAGGAGAAAGAGAATGAGTCGGGTAATGAAGGTTGTGGTTTTGGGGGCCATGTTCGTGGTCCTCAGCGCCGGGACGGCCCTGGCGGCGACCCTGGTCGGCACCGCGGGGGATGACAACATAAGTGGCTCGGGGGTTTCCGACCAGATCTTCACCCTGGAGGACAACGACACCGTAGACGGCATGGGCGGCAACGACGAGATCTACGGCAACGAGAACAACGACAACCTGATAGGCGCCGAGGGCAGCGACACGGTGTACGGCAACACGGGTAACGACGCTGTCGACCTGGCGTCCTTCGACATCCCCGGAGACCGCGACAAAGGCTATGGCGGCAAGGGCAACGACACCATCGGCGCGCGGGATGGCAACTTCGATATCGTGAACTGCGGCGAGGGCGGGTCCGACGTGGCCTTTTTCGACGCGGGAATCGACCAGGTAGCAGCCAACTGCGAGTCGCGGAACCCATAGCCGGGCCCGGCTGCCGCCCCGAAGAAACCCAGGGCGGCGCGTTAAAGCGGATGGGGCGGGACGCGGAGCTTCTCGCCCCAGTATCGAGAAGGCGTGCCTCGACAGGAGGTCCGATCAGGTCATCAACGGCCGGAGAAAGGATCCCTTGCCAGATCAGGGAGCACCCGGCGTAAGCGGCAACCCGGAACTTCGGGCCAGGACGGTAGAACGTCGGAAGAGGAGGACGGATGGAGCGGGGGTAGATTGGAGTTCACTAGAGAACGAATAATCCATTGCGACGAGGAAGGAATCAGGAAAGATGACGAGAATCTACAACTTCAGGGTGTTGACGGTGCTGATGGCGGCGGTTCTGGCCGCGCTCCTGACGATGCTTGTGGCCCCCTCCTCGCAGGCGGCCGGCAAACCAGACCTCGTGGTTCCGGAGGCGAACCTGACCAGCCGGAACTACGTGTTCGTCGGCGAGGTGAGCAAGTTCTCGTTCACCGACACGACGAAGAACCGCGGCTCCGCCACGGCAGGAAGCTCGAAGAGTGCTCTTCTGCTCAAACAGTCGCTGGCGGACGATACTGTGGGTAGCCTCGTGGGAGCAATCCGCGATGTTCCGAAGCTGAAGTCCGGCGAGTCGGACAACGGGAGTGGGAGAGCCAATAGAACGCCAAAGGAGACTCGAATCGGCAGCTACTACGCTGTCGTGTGTGCCGACGCCAAGTTCCTCGTCGACGAGTCGAAAGAGGGCAACAACTGCCATAACACGGACAAGCGCCTGAGCATCATCCCGCGGAGCTGGACCGGCAGCGTCACGGGAAGTGCCCCGGTAGTGAAGGGGGTCACCGAGACCTGGACCGCGCAACAGATGACCTTCAAGTTCAAAGGACCGTACGAGGGCCTGGACTTCCACTACACAGCACATGGGGAGGTGACCTACAGCGTCTCCGGAACCGACGAATTCGGCTGCATTTGGAGTGGGAGCGGCACCGCCCTGCTCGTGAACAAAGGGGGACTGGATTTGTCCAGCGGCTTCAGTTTCTACGAGGGATGGGCCGACCCGATCGAACCTTTCTACACGATCACCCGGACCTGCCCGGATTCTCCGGATATTAGCTTTACGGGGCCTTGGACCAGCAGATGGTTCGACACGGGCGGGCTCAAGAATACAACTGACCGCTTTGGCCTTACGTCGCTCAAGGGCAACTATGGGTTCACCGAGTCCGAGGGAGATGTCAGCTACCATTGGGACTTGACGGCGAACTGAGGTAAGCTGATCCCGGCTTGCGGCAGGCCGCGCAACGGGGCGGGGGCAAGCTACCCGCCCCAACAGAAGGGATGTATAAGATACCCAACGCCACCTCGCAGTACGGCAGCGGCCTAAGCGACACTAACCTCCACTTCCACGATCCGCGCCTGCGGTGCTCGGGTCAGGCGGTTCGAAGTGCACTCTATGGCCTCGCGCAGGTTCTGTAGGGTCCCATTTTCGCTCTCGCCCTGGCTGGCAACGTCGACCTCCAGGCATTGCGTCGCGTACCAGTCACCTTCTCACCATACGCTCGCGGAGAACGTCCATTTCACCCATCGATCCTTTCGGGTGTTTGGCAGGACCTTTAGAGCAATCTACCATTCCGATGCGACCCTCCTTCTCAGTTACTCGTACTGAACGGCCTCGACGATGTTGGTATTGGCGGCGGAGCGGGCGGGGAGGAGGCCGGCGAAGATGCCGATAAGGAGGCCGGCGAGGATGGAGGCGATCGCCGGGACTTTCGGGTAGAAAAAGGAGACCTCGAAGCCGCCCGCTCCCGAGCCCCGGACGAAGAGATAGCCGAGGAGGGAGCCGATGACAACCCCTATGAGGCAGCCGATCAGGCTTATCACCACGCCCTCGTCTATTATGAGCCGCCCGACCTGGAGCCGCGTTGTCCCGACGGCCCTCAGAATCCCGATCTCCCGCGTCCGCTCGAAGACGCTCATGGATAACGTGTTGACGACCCCGAAGGCCGAGACCGCCACCGATACCCCCATGATGGCGTAGAAGAACACGTACTGGCGGTTGAAGTCGCCCTCTATCTGGGACTTCCACTCCGCGTTGGAGTACAACGTGAACTGCGGATAGTCTGACAGGATGCCTTGAATATCGTCTTCCAATGCCCCCCTGTCGGAGCCTGGCGTGGCCTTGACCGCGAGGAATTCGCCCTCCTTCTCACCGAAGTCGCGGGACAGGACCTCCCGCGAGAGGTAGATGCCTGAACCGCCACCCAGGATGTCGTTGTCCACGACGCCCGCAACCCTGTATTTCTCCGGTCCCTCGGAGGTGGGGAGCGCAACTTTGTCGCCAACCTCCAGTTTGCGGGAGTCAGCGAGTTGCTGCCCGACGAGCGCGGCGTCGTCCCGCAGTTCGGAGAAAGCGTTGTCCGGGGTGCCGGAGCCGGGGGAGTAGTTGACGCGGAATATGTCAGGGTAGCTTTCGTCCACGCCGAAGACGAGGCTGGATCTCCCGCCATCGCTCAGGAAGGTTGAGGCGAGGGCCGTGGTCCGCTCGACGCCGGGCGTTGTCCCGATGCGGTTCGCCATCTCCGATGAGAACGTCACGTCGGACTGGGATTCGGCGGGTTGGACCACGTAATCGCCGCCCAAAGAGTCTTCGAGGAAGCTCCGGATTGTACCCAGCACGCTCCCGCCGAGCGCGGAGAAGGCGATCACGAGCGACACCCCGACCATGAGCGCCGAGGCGGTCAGCGCCGTGCGGCCCCGGTTGCGGGTCGCGTTCGCCGCCGCCATCCTCCCCTCGACGCCGAAGAGCAGCCGCAGCACGGGAGAAAATACCGCCGCCATCGGTCTCACGAGCACCGGGATGATGAGAGAGACGCCCAGGAACGTCCCGATGACGCCCGCTATCCCGGAGGCGTAGACGAGTCCTTCGAGGTCTTCGGAGAGGTTACTGGCGAGGTAGTAGATCCAGGGCGCCCCGATGCCAACGAGTGCGAGCCCGATAAGTGGCGGTAGCCACGACAGACGCCCGGGTCTGCCCGAAACCGCGCCACCGCTCCGGGCGCGCATGGCTTCGACCGGGCTCACCCGTCCGGCTCGCAGGGCAGGGTAGAGGGCGGCGAGGACCGTAATGAGGACGCCGACTACCAGGGCGGAGATGATAGCGAAGGGTGAGATGGTGAGCGTGGTGATCTCGAACAGAAACGCCTGTCCGAAGAGGTACACGAGCCCGCGGGCCATCCCGTAGCCGAAGAGTACGCCGAGCGCCGATCCGAGGAGGCCGAGCAAGGCGGCTTCAATGACGACGGAGCGGGCGATCATGCCCCGCGTCGAACCGAGGGCGCGCAGCATCCCAAGCTCCCGCGTCCTCTCCAGAATGGTCATCGAGAGGGCGTTGAAGACCAGGAACGCCCCGACGAAGAGGGCGGTCCCGGCGAAGAAGAGCAACGCTATGGCGAAACCCTGAAACTGGCTGTTCACCTGGGCCGTGCGCGTCTCCGATCGCTCCGTCTGGAGACCCTCTCCCAGGGCGCGCTCCAGCCGCTTCCGAAGATCGGTTACCGCGCCTTCGCTCGCTGCCTCGACGGCGATACCGGAGATCCTGCCGCCTTTGTCGAACTGTTTCTGGACGTAGGGCAGCGGCGCCATCCCGAAAGCGAAGCCCCCAAACGAGCCGCCTGGTATCCTCAGAAGGCCGACGAGCTTAAACTTGCGCGGTCCGCCAGGCGTCGCTACCGTCACCCGGTCGCCCACGCGCAGCCTGGCAGACTCGGCGGCGGCGCCGTCCAGGATCAACTCTCTGCCGCTCCTCGGGAAGCGGCCTTTATCCAGCTCGAAGCCCGTCGCCAGCGCCGCCGATTCCGCCTCGACCCCGAAGAGGCGCATGCTCCGTACCTCGGGTGGTCCCTGTTTCTTCTCACCGGGTATCAGCAAGGACGATGGGATCGAGAGTCGCGGGGCGGCGGTGTCCACCTCGTCCGTGGCGCGGACTTCTTTCAGGACATCGCTACTGAAGGTGCCGGAGCCGCCCGCGGCAGTGACAATGAGATCCGCCGCCCCGAAGGCCCGGGAGTACAGGTCGGTGAAAGTATTCGACATGGTCTGCGAGAGCGTGAGCACGCCGAACACGATCCCCACCCCGAGCACGATGCCTACGGCCGTGAGCAGCGTGCGCTGCGGCCTGGACCCCATGTTGCGCAGGCTGAGGCCGGAGAACCTCCGCAGCTTCACGATTGACCCGCGTCCGGCTCCGGCCTAAACTCCGGGGTGCAGGCGTGGTTCGCCACGAAAACATTCGTCTCGAAACGGGGAGAGAAGATGGAGCACGGTGAAGCACCGGCGAGGGAGAGCAGGCACTCGAAGCTGGGCGTAACCTCGTTGGTGATCGCCATCCTGGCTACCGTGGGGATAGTGGCGCTCTTCGTCATAGCCGCCCTGGTCGGAGCTTCGGCTTTTGGCGGCACGAACCCGCAAACCCTGGACCCCCAGAGCATCCAGAACTCGCCGGCCTTCGCGGGGCTTGCGCTCGTTGGCATCGGTTTCCTGGTCTGCATCATCCTGTACTTCGTCGGGCTGGTGCTCGGCCTCGTCGGGATCTTCCAGAGGCGCCGGAAGCGGCTGTTCGCTATCCTCGGTACCGTCGCCAACGGGCTCGCCGTCCTCGTCGTCGTATCCCTCCTGGTGCTCGGCGCAATCGGAGCTTCGGTGGGGGCGCCGCAATAGAGTGCGGCTCTCACCCCGCGCTTTCCAGCGTCTTGATGCGCTCCAGGATCTCATCGTGCTCCGGGGCGCGAGTCTCGTCCACCACCCTGCCATCGGCCAGAAAGATTACGCGATCCGCCGTCGCGGCGGCGCGTGGGTCGTGCGTGACCATGATGATCGTCTGCCCGTAACGGGCCGCCGACTCCCGCAACAACTCCAGGACCCCCGCTCCGGTCTTCGAGTCCAGGTTGCCCGTCGGCTCGTCCGCCAGCACGATGTCGGGGTTCCGGATCAGGGCGCGCGCGATGGCAACCCGTTGCTGCTCCCCGCCGGATAGCTCATCCGGGCGGTGAGTCCGCCGTTCGGAGAGCCCGACGAGATCCAGGATCTCCGCGAGCCGCTCCGCGTGTTTGCCGACTTTCTCTCCCGATATCAGGGCGGGCAAGAGGACGTTCTCCTCCGCCGAGAGGGTGGGGATCAGGTTGAAGAACTGGAACACGAAGCCCATTTTCTCGCGCCGCAGCAGCGTCAATTTCTTATCGGATAGCCCCGAAAGCTCCGTCCCTCCGACGCTAACCTTGCCGGATGAAGGCTGATCCAGCGCGCCCAGGATGTGCAAAAGCGTACTCTTCCCGGAGCCGGATTGACCCATAATCGCCGCGAA
>JBPCLT010000068.1:0-10794 GCA_051003015.1 Rubrobacteraceae bacterium
TGCCACAGCCGGTCGTTGTTCGCGCCGACGGTCACGTACCCGTCTCCGGTGCGATACGCCTGGTACGGGGTCGTGCGCCGGTGGCGAGAGCCGGTCTGCGCGGGCAACTCGCCGCTCCCGAAATAAGCGCCAGCCTCCCAGATCGTCCACGCCAGACCCGCGTCCACCAGCGAGATGTCTATGTACTGGCCCTCGCCACCTTTCAGGCGGTGTATGTATGCGCCGAGTATGGAATAGATGGCCGTCGCGCCCGCCGCTATGTCGTTGATGGCGATGCCGACCTTCGTCGGCCGGTCGTCGTCCGGCTGCCCGGTCATCCGCATGAAACCACCGACACCCTGGGCGATTATGTCGAAGCCTGCCCGTAATGCGTAAGGTCCGGTCTGCCCGAACCCGGTTATGGAACAGTAGATGATCCGGGGGTTGAGCTCGTTTATGGATTCGTGATCAATCCCCAGCCGTTTGGTGACCCCTGGCCGGAAGTTCTCCACTATCACGTCGGCATCCCGGGCGAGACGCAAGAAGACCTCACGCCCATCTTCGGATTTTAGATCCAGACACACACTGCGTTTGTTGCGGTTCGCGGTGGCGAACGGGTAGCTCTCCCCGTTGACTTTGGGTTCGAGGCGCCGGGAGTCATCCCCGCCGGGTAGCCGCTCCACCTTCGTGACCTCGGCCCCCATGTCCGCGAGCACACTCGTGCAGTACGGGCCGGATAGGAAACGTGAGAGATCCAAAACCTTGACGCCGTCCAACGGTAAATCCACCAGGTTATCCCTCCCCCTTTTATCCCACATTGCGGGACATGTCCTGCAATGCAGATCATATTAGGATGGACTATCCTATCTGTCAACTAGCTGGGGAGAGAATTATCTTGCTTCTCGATGAAGCCCATCATGGCCGAGAGGTCTCTCGCGGCCAGCAGGGCGCGGGGGGCGAATTCGAGGAGGCGTTCTTCGCTCAGGCGACCCGATGGTCCAGTCACGCTCAGGGCGGCGGTGGCGCTCTGGCGGTGGTCGAAGACCGGTACGGCGACGGTGAAGACCCCGTCCACTCTTTCGGCGAAGGAAGTTGCGAACCCTCGTTCGCGCACGGCTTCGAGTTCCTTTCGCAGGAGATCGGGGTCCACGATGGTCTGGTCCGTGGCGGCTTCCAGCGGCTCCGAGAGGATTCGCTGCCGCAGTTCGGGCGGAAGGTGGGCGAGGAGCACCTTCCCCGGCGCGCCCTGGTGGATGGGAAGGGGCTCTCCGATGTTGGTGTAGGTGCGCCGGATCGGCTGTCGGCTCTCCACCTGGTCTATGACCATCCGGCGGCGCTCGCCGCTGACGATGTGGAGTCCCACCGTCTCGTCCGTCTCGTCGCGAAGCCTGACCATGACCGGTCTTGCGAACTCTTCGAGGCTGCCTCTTGCCCTCGCGGAGTGGGCGAGGCGCAGCAAGCCGGGACCAAGAGCGTAACGGCCCCCCGCCCGCGCCTGCCGGACGAGCTGATGCGACTCCAGGTTCGTCACGATCCTGTGCGCGGTGCTGCGGGTCAGGCCGGTCAGCCTGGCTATCTCCGTCACCCTCAGTTCCGGGCGTTCCGGCGTAAAGCTGTTGAGGATAGCCACCGCGCGGTCCAGGGACTGTATGTGGCCTGGGGGCGTGGATCTCTGCCTCGTCTTGGAATTCTCTTCTTCGCGCATCGAGGAAAGGATATCGGGTGAACGCCGTTGCCGCGAGAAGAATAACAAGAACGGTCATGATTTCCCCGGTCGCGCCGACACGTACAAACCTCGCCGTGAAGTGCGCGGGACGCATAGCGGGACATAGGCTGGCCGCGGAAGTCCGTTAGTGTCATCCTTCCCCACCCGCGGCGAAGACGGGCCTGGGGCGAGGGGGGAAGATGACGAGCAAGCCGCGCCGGCGGCGCGTCGAGCCGACCGAAGAGTGGGAGCAGATCGAGTTCCTGTGCGGGTGGCCCGAGCAAAGGGACTACGAGCTCATCCGCCCGCTCGTGCTGTTCGGTGCCTCGGCGGATGGGAGATCCCAGGAGACCGGAGCGTCCTCCGGTCGCACGCTGCGGAGGAGGGTGGCCGGATTGCAACGGTATAAGCTGCGGTTCCAGCCACCTTCTCAACGTCTATTACTGTCCATGCGAACCGCGCCTAAGCCTCGGCAAAGCTTTCTGCCATCTTGTCGAGGCACTGCTCCAAGCCGGCTTTGGATAAGTCGACTATTTGATCCGAGGTATAGCCGTATTCCGTGACGGCCATCTCCGTCTTGTCGTCGCCCACGGCCTCGAAGGTTACGACATGGCGCACATCCAGCGGGATGCCAGGGGACATGCCCATCTCGACGGGGTCGACCTTCTTGCCGTCTTTGTCCGAGAAGTTCTGGATAAATTCGATCCTCCGCATCGGCACGATCTTCCGGTAGGTCCAGGTGTTGTAGAGATCCTGGCCCTCTGGTGAACGCATGCAGACTAGCGATGTACCGCCCTCGCGGAAGTCGATCCTGGCAAGCGGCGACGTAAAGCCGGTCGGTCCCCACCATTGCATCACGTGCTCGGGATCGGTCCAGGCGTGCCACACCTGCTCGATCGGGGCGTCGAAGAGACGGGTGACGACGAGATCTCGTCTCGTGTCGGTCGTATTGTCATCCGCCATAGTCATTTCTCCTTTCTGCTTGACGACGCGGAACCGAAGGTGCGTCACCCCAGGGGCCTTTATCACCCTCGTGCTCTCCAGCTCGATTTGCTCGGTGCCCAGGTGATCGAAGAGCCTGACACCGCCGCCCAGGAAGTCGGGCACGAGGTGAATCTGGATTTCGTCGACCAAGCCGGCCTTGATGAACTGCTGGGCAACATTCGCGCCCATCAAGCCGACGTTTTTGTCGTCGCCCGCTGCCGCCTTCGCCTGCTCGAGGGTACCCCCGACGCCGTCGCTGACGAACGTGAACGGGGTCTTCCCTTTGGTGAGCGGCTCCCGCACCTCATGGGTGAGCACGAAGACCGGCCATTCGAAGGCGGTCCCATCGGGCGCTACCCAGCCCTCTGGGCCGTCGATGATCTCGAACGACCGCTTGCCCATGATCACCGCACCGCCCGACTCGAACGCCTCGCCGATGATCTCGTTGTCGCGGATGAAGTTTTCCTCGGACTGGTTGACCATGAACCAGGCGAAGAGCCGGTCGCCTCCTTCGCCGAGCGGTTGGTCCGGTTCGGGATTCGGCCCGGTAATGAATCCGTCCAGGGACATCGATTTGTCCAGTGTGACCTTTCCCATTCGCGTGCTCCTTTCATGGGTTGTTGCAACCATATCTTCCGGCCGGGCTTGCGGGCACTGGCCGAACCTCACGCACCCGGCGGCTCACACTGCGGCGTCAGTCGCGAGCGGGGCGCTCCTGCAGGACCCAGCCGTTGCCGTCCGGATCGCTGAAGAAAACGAAGGAGTTCCAGTCTCCGCCTCGCCCTTCGACCCAGACACCGTCGTCCATGTGCTGGACCGGACCGGCCTCCACGCCTCGCTCGACCAGTTCGGCCCGGGCGGCTTCAATGTCGGATACCATGACCTGCAAGCCTTGCACCGACCCCGGCGACATGTCGAGGATCCCGGTGCTCAGGTGGATTGAGCAGGCCGATCCGGGCGGGGTCAGCTGGACGAGACGCACCTCGTCGCTGATCCGGGTGTCGAGGTCGACGACGAAACCGGCCTGCGCGCTGTAGTAGCGCTTCGCGCGATCCACGTCGGAGACGGGAATAGGAACCACCTCGATCTTCCAATCCATGGTGCATTCTCCTTTCATGCAGTCGATCACTTGATCGTCTAGCTGGGGAACATCCCGCTGGTGACGTTGACGAACGTGCCGGTGATGGCGCCGGCCTTGTCGGAGGCCAGGAACGCCGCCGTGTCCGCGACCTCGTCCAGCCGGGGCGAGCGGCGCGTCATGCGCATCTGGTCAAGGTTCTCGATCAGGCCCTGGAAGGCCGCCTCGTCCTGGAATTTGCTGTCGACCAAGGCGAGCCTCTCCGGCGAGAGAGTCTCGGGGAGTCCGGCCGTCCAGATGCCGAGGACGCGCACGCCCTGTGGCCCGATCTCGGCCGCCAGGTTGCGGATGAAGGTGTCGGTAGCCGCGTCGGCGGGCCCGGTGCCACCCATCATCGGGGGGCTTCCGTTGGCGGAGCCGCTGTCCAACGCGAGGATGACGCCGGATCCCTGCTCGATCATGTGACGCGCCGCCGCCCGCGCAGTGACGAAGCTCGTGGTGATCCCGGTGGTGACGGGCCGGACGAAGTCCTCCGTCGTCATGTCCACCAGAGGGATCCCCTGCACGTCCCCGCGCCAGATGAGGTTGAAGGACACGTCGATGCTGCCAGCTTCCGAGGCCACCTCCCGGGCGTGCTCGTCGACGGCCTTCTCGTCGAGGGCGTCCAGTTCGGCCACCCGGGCTTGTCCGCCCGCGGCCTCGATGTCCGAGGCGACCGCCTCGAGCTTCTCGCGGGTGCGACCGGCGAGGAAGACCCTGGCTCCCTCCCTGGCGAACGCGCGTGCCACCGCGCCGCCGATGAAACCGCCCGCTCCGTAGATGACTGCGTTCTTGTTCTCCAGCAACATTCTCCTGTCCTTTCCATCGAGTTGTCTCTAGTGCGTGAGTAGCCGAGCGTCCTGTTCGTTCACCGGATGTAGTCCGTAGCAGAGCGCTCCGGCCATCGGGATGACCGGCCTTTCCCCGCCCGGCCGATAGAACGCGGCGGAAGCGCGTTCTTAGAGATCCTGGTACATGGGGGTTCTCCTTCGGCTATCGCTATTCGTTACGACACTTGTACGATAACCCCGCAAAAGGCCCCCGTCTTGTACGAAACGGCAATCTACCCAGGCTCGCCCAACCGCACGATTTGCGCGGGCGTATGTCCGATCCATTGCTTCAGCGAACGGGTCAGATGCGGCTGATCGAAATAGCCAACTTCGTAAGCGGTGTCGGGAATCGAAACGCCTTGCCGCAAGAGCGCCGCACCGTGCGGGATGAGATCTCTTGCGGGCGACCTCGTAACACGGCGTCAACCAGCGGGTCGCGAACCAGCACATCGTTACGCACGAGCCTTTCCACGAACGTCTCCACGTTTTCATGGTCAGGATATTGCCACGCAGATCCTTTCAGCCAGAAGGATCGACTCGAAGCTTCGGGCAGGACCGTCTCCACGTCCAGGAATCTCCTGGCGGGCAGGTGGGGCATGAACGCGCCGAGCTTGAACCTGACCCAAAGGATCTCGGCGCCTTCGGTGTAGGACACGACGCCGACCGTCGTCCACGGTCCGACGAACACCACCCGCGCGTTGCCGTCCTGCCTCACGAAGACCATGTGCCAATGACACTCGGCGGGGCGAACGGGCGAATCTTCGCTCACGGTTCGACCGCGTATGATCGTCTCCACGTAAGGCGAGTCCGACCGTCTTTCCTCGGCGATGATGCTCATGCTTCCCCTCCCCGCGGATCCGAACCCCGACCACGGCCCGCAGCTCGCACCGGGACGCAGGCACCCGGTCGACGTGCCACCCTCATGTCCTTCGGCGCCCTTGTCTCGAAACCATATCTGCTTTTCCCTGTGTGGGGTGGTGGTTCACTTGTCGAAGCCTACGACGATGGCCGCGAAATCCAAGGGCGAAAGGTGGCTGCTCGAATCCTGAATCTCACCGACGACTCGACAGGTACTGCCGGTTATCCGGCCTTATCCAGCACCTCGTCCCTTCCGGGATGACGGGTTTCTGGCGGGTGCCAGCCACAGCGCATGCACGCCGCCACTGCCGCCGATGTCCGCGACGGTGGCGGGAGGCGGGACAGCCCGGGGGAGAGGATCTCCTGCTCCGGTTGCGGTGCCTCGTCGGTCATTCCGCGACTGTCTCACACCCCGGCGCGGGGCGCAAACCGGTCGCCGAGGACGCGTCTCGCAGGACCGTCCTACCCGCCAGTGTTGGTCCCGCTATGCGTCCCGCAGACTTTATGGCGAGGTTTGACACGTATACCTTACGCCGTGGTAGCCCAGCAACCCGTAAGGCGCTACCCGGGAATACCCGCAGCGTCGAGGAGCCGGGAGAGCAAACCTCGTACCAGATCCGGAACCTCTATCTGCGGACTGTGGCTGGCGAAACCCAGGTTGACGTACTCATCAGCCGGAAAGGCGCGGGCGGTTGCGCGGGCAGATGATGGCGAGACGAGCGTGTCGCGCTCCCCCCGAGGCGACGAGTACGGGGTTCTCGTAGTAGCGGGCCTTTTCGCTCACGTTCCAGTGCGACAGGACGCGGGCGTTGCCGGTGAAGTTGGCGGGGTGCATCATCTGGGCTTCGTACACGAGGTCGTCGAGGTACGGTGGCACGCGGGTTCGCATGGTGCGGCGCAGCGTGCGGCGCAGGCCCCTGTGGTCGTGGCGGTAGCTGTTCAGGAGCGGGTAGACGAAGCGCGGGGTGTGCAGGCCGAGGAGAGGCGCGGGGCTAAAGGAGGAGCATGGCAGGAACCGTTCGGGGGCCAACAGGGCGAGCTGCACGGCGACCGCTCCGCCGAAGGAGTGTCCTACGAGGACGGGATGCTCGATGCCGCAATCGTCCAGAAAATCGGCGAGGCTGCGGGCGTAGCGGGGTATGGAAGGAACGAAGTCAGGGCCGCCGGGGCTCTCCCCGAAGCCGGGGAGGTCGGGGGCGATGAGGCGCGCAGCGTCGGGCGGATCGGCGAAAATCTCCCTCCACCAGGACTTGCCGGCGAAGTTGCCGTGGATCAGGACAACGGCGCGCTCCCCGGTCCCGGCCTCCAGATAAGAGCTCGCGCCGCTACTGCCGGGGGTGTTCCCCGGAGCTTCGATCATCTTTTTTCCCTTCTATGAGGCCGGTGGGTTCAGGACGATCTTGCCTGTCGTCCGGCGGCCTTCGAGGTCGTCGTGGGCTTCGGCGGCCCGCTCCAGAGGGTAGCGTGCGCCGATGGTCAGCCGGACCTCGCCGGAGGCTACCCATCCGAGTATGTCTTGCAGGCTGGAGCCGACGAGATCCGGACGGCCCATGACCGGCGGCAGCCAGAATCCCGTGACCGCCTGGTTGCCGTTCATGAGGCGAGCGGGGATCATCTTTCCACGCTCCCCGCTCGCCGATCCGAAGACGACCATCCGGCCAAACGGGGCCAGGCACGAGAGGTTCTTCTCCGGGAAATCGCCGCCGACCATCTCCAGGATCACATCGGCCCCCGCGCCATCTGTCGCCTCAAGCACCCGCTCCGGCCATCCGTCGTCCGTGTAGTTCACGAGGACATCTGCGCCGAGATCCCGAGCCAACTCCAGCTTCTCCTGCGTGCTCGCAGTGGCGATGACTTTCCCCGCGCCGAGCAGTTTCGCCATCTGAACGGCGAGCGTCCCCACGCCACCGGCCGCGGCGTGGACGAGCACGCTCTCGCCCCGTGCGAGCCGCCCGGAGGTCTTGAGGATATGGTACGCGCTCAGTCCTTGCAGCGGGACAGCGGCGGCCTCATCGAAATCCAGGCCGTCGGGAAGTGGGATCAGGTTCCTCACGGGAGCAACGGCGTGTGGCGCGTAGCCGCCCATGCCGAGGAGCGTCATCACCCTGTCGCCGACGCTCACGTCTTCCACGCCATCTCCCACCTCGGAGATCACGCCCGCGACCTCCGAGCCAGGGACGAACGGCAGTTCTTGCGGGACCAGGTATTGGTTGCGGCGGCGCATGGTATCAGCATAGTTGACGCCGATGGAGCGGACTTCGATCAGGGCTTCCCCCGGCCCCGGCGATGGACGCTCGACTTCCGTGTATTGGAGCACATCCGGCTCCCCGAACTCCTCGACCAGTATCGCCTTCATCGAAGCCATCTGGCTCCTTTCTCTCGTTGTGGATGCTTACCGGAAGGCCGGAATGCCGGTGAGGGCGTTGCCGAGCACGAGGGTGTGGACTTCGCTGGTGCCCTCGTAGGTGAGCACGCTCTCCAGGTTGTTCATGTGGCGCATGATGGGGTAATCCGATGTCACGCCGTTCCCACCGAGGACCGTGCGCGCCTCCCGCGCAACCTTCAGCGCCTCCCGCACGTTGTTGAGCTTGCCGAAGGATACCTGTTCGGGGCGCAGGGTTCCCGCGTCTTTCATGCGTCCGAGGTGCAGCGCCAGGAGCGTACCCTTCTCGATCTCCAGCATCATGTCAACCAGTTTCTTCTGGGTGAGCTGGAACGAGGCTATCGGCTTGCCGAACTGCTCGCGCCCCTTCGCGTACTCCACGGCGCACTCCAGGCACGAGCAGGCCGCGCCCATTGCGCCCCAGATGATGCCGTATCGCGCCTCGTTCAGGCACGCGAACGGCCCCCGCAGACCCTTCGCGCCGGGCAGCATCGCCGCCTCGGGGAGCCGGACATCTTCCAGCGTGAGGTCGCACTGGATGGAGGAGCGCATGGAGAGCTTGTTCTCTATGTCCTTCGCGGAGAAGCCTTTCGTTTCGGTCGGGACGAGGAAGCCCCGGACGGGGTTGTTCTCCTCGTCGGTACGCGCCCAGATTACGGCCACGTCAGCTATCGTTCCCATCCCGATCCAACGTTTCGAGCCGTCGAGGACCCAATCGGAGCCGTCCCGCCGGGCGAACGTCTTCATGCTCGCGGGGTCGCTGCCGGCCTCGGGCTCGGTGAGGCCGAAGCAGCCGATCTTCTCGCCCTTCGCCATGCGCGGCAGCCACTCTTGTTTCTGATCCTCGGAGCCGAATTCGTGGATCGCCGACATCGCCAGCGAACCCTGCACGCTCACGAAGGTGCGGAGGCCCGAGTCTCCGGCCTCCAGCTCCATGCACGCCAGGCCGTAGACGACGGCGCTCTTGCCGGCGCACCCATGCCCTTCTAGGTGCATCCCGAGCAGACCTTTGGCGCCCATCTCCGGGACCAACTCACGCGGGAAAACCGCCCTCTCCCACCAGTCCTCGATGCGGGGTTCTATCCGCTCTCGCACGAAGCCCCGGATCTCCTCCCGAACCCCGATCTCCTCACCGGAGAGATGGGCGTCTATGTCCAGGAAGTCGTATGGGTCATGGGCTTTCGACGCCTCTTTCGGTTTGGAATCCGTATGCGCGGTGGTCATCCGGTGCCTCCGTGTCCGCCTGCCTGCCGAACGAGATTCTCCCACACAACCCGTTGCCGGGTCTCGGGCCGCTTTCACAAAGGATTGCGGAGAACGGTCGCGCCGGGAACCACTAACCGGCTAAACTGCGGTCATGGACGAGGCGCGCAACGTACCTTTCGGCGGGATGGAGTGGGCCGACGACGCCCCCGGCATCCGGGCGCGGGAAGCCGAGATAGAGGGAGCCCGCTGGGCGGTGGTCGAATATGGCGAGGGCGCGAGCCGGGACGACTGGTGCGAAGAGGGACACCGAGGATATGTGATATCGGGCCGGATCGAATACCACTTCGACGACGGTCGGGAGCCTTTACGGGCCTCGGAAGGAGAGGCGTTCCTGCTCCCACCGGCTCCTCCGGGCGGCGGAGCCCACCGGGGCCGCAACGTGGCTCCCAGTCCGACGCGCCTCTTCCTCATAGACGACCCGGCATGAGGCTCCCCCTCGAAGGCGTGAAGGTTCTCGATCTCTCGCGGGTCCTCGCCGGCCCGTACGCGACGATGGCGCTGGCGGACCTCGGGGCGGACGTTCTCAAAGTTGAACACCCCGAGCGCGGCGACGACACCCGCCACTGGGGACCGCCGTTCGCCGGAGAAGGAGAAGACCGCCAATCAGCCTACTTCCTCTCCGTCAACCGTAATAAACGCTCCGTCGGGATAGACCTGAAGACGCCGGAGGGCGTGGAGCGCGTGAAGAGGCTCGCTGCGGACGCCGACGTGCTCGTGGAGAACTGGAGGCGCGGCGCTCTGGAGAAGCTCGGTCTCGGCTACGACGCGCTCGAGGAGACAAACCCCAGCCTCGTGTACTGCTCCATCACCGGCTTCGGCCCAGGCCCCGACGAGGACCGGCCCGGCTACGACTTCCTGGTACAGGCGAGAGCCGGCATCATGGGCATCACCGGTTTCCCGGATTCGGAGAGAGGCGAGCCCACGAAGGTCGGGGTAGCCATCGCGGATATCATCTGCGGGCTGCACGCGGCCACCGCGATCCTGGCCGCCCTGCACCACCGCTCCGAAACCGGTGAGGGAGTCCAGATTGAGGTTCCGCTCTTCGAGAGCACTCTCAGTTGGCTCGCCAACCGCGCCCAGGAATACCTGGTCTCCGGCGAGGACACCGGGCGCATGGGCAACACCCACCCCACCATCGTCCCCTACCAGACCTTCGACGCCTCGGACAAGGCGTTCGCCGTCGCCGTCGGCAACGATGCCCAGTTCGCCAGGCTGTGCGAGACGCTCGGCCGCCCGGACCTAGCCGGCGACGGCGAACGCTACGCCACGAACCCAGGCCGGATCGCCAACCGGGAGACGCTCGTCGCCGTCCTGCAAACAGAGTTCTCCGGCCGAACCGCTGGCGAGTGGGTCGAGGCCATCCGGGAGGCCGGGGTGCCGTGCGGACCCGTCAACACGCTCGGCGACGTGTTCGAGGATGGGCACGTGCTGGGCTGCGGGATACTACGGGAAGTGGACCATCCGGCCGCCGGGACGTTCGGGATGCTCGCTTCGCCGGTGCTCGTGGACGGGGAGCGTCTTCCGATACGGCATCCTCCGCCGACCCTCGGACAGCACACCGGGGAAGTCGGGGACGGAGGGTGACCCTACAGTAACGCTCAAAAGCATTGACCTCAATCAGGTCCTGACTGAGACAAAAGCGAGTATCAGGAAGACAATCACTCCTGGTACG
>JBPCLT010000069.1:0-4926 GCA_051003015.1 Rubrobacteraceae bacterium
CCCGCGAACGCGGAGCCGACGGGATTGCGAATGGAAGCGTGACGACAGGGGAGCCGAGACGCGCAGGCGATTCCGCCACTGCAGCGGCCTTGACAAAATGTGCCTTCTCATGGAAGCCGACAGAGCCCTGGTGTAACAGCAATGTCTGCAGGTATGTCAGGTTCCTGTTCTACTTCGTCTATACCTGCGGCAGTAATCGTGTAGCGGCTTCCATCTCCTTGCAGAGTCAGAAAGCCCCGAGCAGTAAGGTACTTGGCGATGCCTAGACCCTGCTCTTTATGCTCGAAATTCTCAATCTCCCATCCCAAACCTGGAGCTATGTCTTCCCAATCGACTAACTCGCTCAAGTTGCCACCAGATAGCTCGTACACGGCGCGCAGGAACCGAATCCGCTTCTCTATTCGAGATTCCTGTGGGGTAAGTCGCTCGACTTCTTCGATGCCCTTGATTGTAATCGAGGAAGTACCGTACATAGATTCGAGAATCTCGATGTTGCCCGTTCGTTCGTGTGGATCAGCGAGCTTAGAGAATTTATCCCAGTGGTGATACAAGTCTAATCCGAGATGCCGTGCAATATCTTCACCAGACACATCTGTAGAGGGAGCACCTTCTGCAAGGTCATAGACCACCTTCAAGAAGTCTTGGCGCTTATTCCTGATCTCCTCGAACTCGGTCATGTCACCGATTCCTCTCACGATTCCACTGTCCATAAGGTAGCATCTTCTTCAAAAATCCAAACTCGTTTGCAAGCCGGGAAGGAGACGCGGGATGCAGGATGAGAGTACGAGGTTGCTGGGCCAGGAAACACGAGGCCCCATCAGCGCCGAAGAGCTGGAGACGGTTCCGTGGAGCCACGGAGACACGGACGCGACGGTGGAGTTTTCGACGGATGAGTTGACGGCGCTGTGTCCGGTGACGGGGCAGCCGGACTTCTACGATCTGAGGTTGAGCTACCGTCCGGGTGGGCGGCTCCTTGAGTCGAAGGCGCTGAAGCTGTACCTGTGGGGGTTCAGGGAGCGCGGGGTCTTCGCTGAAGACCTTGCGGCGACGCTGCTGAAGGACCTCGTCGTGGCCAGCAGACCGGAGGAGATGACGGTGGACCTGACGCAGCGGGTGCGCGGGGGGTTGGAGATCCGGACGGTCGTGCGTCACTCTTCTTGAGCAGGGTTCCCTATCCGCCACGTGGAGCGCGCGTAGCTCTTCGGGTCCATGATCTCCGAGGCGGCGCCGAATTCTTCCCAGCACCGCCGCCAGTAACCCGCGAAGCCCATGCCGCCGCGCCGGATCACCTTGCCGTGGTTGCGCCAGACGACGAGGCATGCGCCGAGGAACAGCAGGCGATGGAGGAGGTGCGTGATCCTCATCCCCGCTCCCGTCCGCTCCCGGCGCAGGATCGCGAGCCGCTCAGCCTGGAAACGGACGTGCGCCTCTTCGTCGCTGAGGATGCGCGTGCAGATCCGGCGCAGCATCGGCGAGCGCGTGGCCTCCTTCAAGGCAGCGTAGTAGACCTTCGCGATGATCTCCGCCGTGACGAGGACGCCTATGGAGACCTCCAGCCCGGTCAGGTTGCGTAGCCTCCTGAAGACGGTGTCGGCCCAGGTCTTCTTCAGGGTCCCGGCTCCCTCCGTGGCGAGGAAGTCCCGCAGGTACCGGGCGTGGCGCTGCTCCTCGCGGATGAAGTACTCCATGGCCCGCAGGTAGTGCTCGTCCCCGGCCTCCTCCGCGTACTCTCTGGATCGGCGGTGCAGGTGCCTGCCCTCGGAGTTCTCGCCGAGCTGGAACTCCTGGACGGATGGGATCACCGCTTCCCTCTCGCCCTCCGTGAGCCGCGGATCTCCTTCCGGCAACACCTCCGGCTCCTCGTTGGCCCGGAAGTGATCCAACCACTCCCGTGAGCTACGCGGTTCATGGGAGGCGTCGGCTCCCCGAGGTCTCCCGATCTTCACCGGCTGCCTCTACGGCAGCGCGACGTAGTCGTCGAGGAACGAGCGCGCCGAGGTGGTGTCGAGGCGGTAGGTGACGTTGGTCGAGCGGCACACGGCGTCGCCCGTGATCGTGATGGCCGCGATGGTGCCGGTGTCGCCGAGGAAGTTCGGGCCGCCGGAGTCACCGTAGCAGGTGCCGCCGTTGCCGGTTGAGGAGTTCATGGAGATGCGCAGCCAGGTCTTGTTGATGGCGTTAAGCGTGCCTGTGGCGTACTGGCGCATGTCGTCGTAGAGGTACTGGTGGCCGCCCGGATCGTTGGTCACCTCGTACGCGCCGTAGCCGACCGAAGTGAACTTCTGGCTGCCCGGCAGCGTAGAGAGTGAGTCCGCCTCGGGCAGCGTTGCCGGCGCGATTCCCTTGACCGGCTTGTCGAAGACGACCACGGCGATGTCGTGGGCGTCGGCGGAGGTTCCGGGGTATTCCGGGTCCGCGTGGAAGGTGCCGGCGTAGGTCTTGTCGCCGTCCTCGTATGCAGGATCGAAGGTAACCTGCACATTGCTCCCGTCATCACTACAGTGCGCGGCGGTCAGGAAGACGGTGGGTGAGATCAGGGTTCCGGAACAGTAGAGCTAGGTGCCGTCGGAGTACTGCGTGTCGTTGACGAGGCCACCGACGTTCGGGTGCCGGTTGCCGTCCGGCTGTCCGTTGGTTATGGCTCCCGCGACACTGCCGCATGCCAGAACCGCTATAAACACCGCCGCGAATACGAGGGAAGCTCTTCTCATGTTCTTTCTCCTTCTCGAAGACCGGAGGCAATGCTACAGTAACGCGCCCGGCTTCGGAAGAGGTCTGTCCGCTACCCTGCGACTACCCAACGTCCACGCCGGTCGTGTCCACCTCCTGGATGCCGTCGAGGCCCATGATCTCCTCCACGCTCTCGTCGAGGTCCTCCCGCGTCGCCGCCGCGCCGGTCAGCTCCACGACGCCGTCCTTGACCGCCAGCACCCCCAGGCCGGTGCCGTCGAGCAAGTCCTCCACGTCGTCCGCGGGGGTTTCGTTGTCCTTCATCGCGGGGTCCACCTCTGCTTCCCCGGTGTCGGGGTCCACGTAGGCGTCGGTGCGCGGGTAGCCGGAATCAACGGGAGTGTGCGTCTCGTCCTCCCAGTCCTCCCGCACCAGGTCCTCCGGGCTCTGCGCGTCCTCCGAGTCCCCAGGCTGGGTGACGAACTGGCCCTCGTGCCTGGCGTCCTCGGTGTCTGATGCCCGCGGCGCGTAGCCCTCCGGTTCCTCTTCGTCGCCTACGTGATCTCCTGGTTCCTCGTCCGAACTGTCGGCGTGGAACGTGGCGAAGTCAGCCTCCGGGTCCAGGGACAGAGCCGAGATAGGCACTTCGATCCGCTCCCCGCCATTCTCCACCACTACGTGCGTCACCTCGCCACTCTCCTCGCCGGCGTTGCACAAAAAGTTGGGGGTGGGTTCTAGACGTGGTGGTTCGGGTCTGAACAAAACACTACATTCTGTAGCCGCTTGTAATTTATGTGCAAGGCTCTCCTCGCCCGTCAACAGCTCCAGGATGCGCTCGATCTCCGTCCCATCAGGAGACCGCGCCTCCATCCCCACCAATCCTCGTTCCTCTTGCATCGAAAACCTCCTCATCGTCTCCAGAAGTCCCTACTTACCACACAGCCCGACGCTCCACGCCACCTTGATCTAATCCCGGAGCGTAATAAAATATGAGCGTGACGGGCTTAGATTTCGTGCCGTTACGGCCCTCCTGGTACTGGGAAAGAGGGTCTTGTAGATTTGAGATCAGGAGGTCCATGCGGATGATATGTGAGAATTGTGAGATCCGGCCGGCGAGTGTTCAGGTCTTTCAGCGTCAGGGTGGTCAGGAGGCGACGGCGTACTTCTGCTCGCGATGCGCGCGAGAGCTTGGCATGATCGGGGGCGGAGGCCAGGGCGGTAACGACCCGTTCGGGATGTTGCAGAACTTGATCCAGCAGCAGAACCAGGGTTCGCAGAGCATGTTCGAGGCGCTCGCGCCGGAGGCGCAGCAGGCCGTGATGCGTGCCCGCGAGGCGTCGGCGGGGACGACCCGGACGGCGGCCATCGGCACTGACCACCTGCTGGCCGGCATCGTCGGCGGAGACAGCCTGGCGACGGAGGCGCTCCGGCGCGCCGGGGCGGACGTGGACGGGATGCGCAACGGCTTCCGCGAGTACCGCGGAGATCCCGGCGAGCAGGTCTACACCTTCACCCCGAGCGCCAAGCGCGCCCTTCAACTCTCCTTCACCGCCGCCAGGCAGATGGGGGCGGCGCAGGTAGGCAGCGAGCATTTCCTGCTCGGCCTGCTCGGCGAGGGCGATGGTAATGCGTACCGCATCCTCTCCCAGAACGGGGCCGGCGACAGCGAGGCTTTGAGGCGTGAGATCCTGCGCCTCCTCCAGCAGCGCGGCGCCGGAGCGGGGGCTGGAATGTCCGGCGCGGCTGCCGGTGGGCCTGGGGCTCCCGGCGCCCCGCCGAGCGACAGCCGGACGCCGACCCTCGATCAGGTGAGCCGCGACCTCACCGAGATGGCCCGTGGCGGCGAGCTCGACCCGGTGATCGGACGCGCCGAAGAGATAGCGCGCGTCGTGCGCATCCTCAGCCGTCGCACCAAGAACAACCCGGTGCTCATCGGGGAGGCCGGCGTCGGCAAGACCGCCGTTGCGGAGGGACTGGCCCAGCGGGTCGTCAGTGAGGACGTGCCCGAATCGCTCAAGGGCAAGCGCGTGGTCGCCCTCGACGTGGGCAGCCTCGTGGCCGGCACCCGCTTCCGGGGAGACTTCGAGGAGCGGATGCAGCAGATGCTCAAGGAGCTTCAGCAGGAGGATCGCGACATCATCCTCTTCATAGACGAGCTGCACCAGATCGTGGGCGCCGGCGGGGCCGAGGGGGCCGTGAACGCCTCCAACATGCTCAAGCCCGCGCTCGCTCGCGGCGAGCTTCAGGTCGTCGGGG
>JBPCLT010000070.1:0-20040 GCA_051003015.1 Rubrobacteraceae bacterium
CGGCCTCGCTCTCCCCGCGAACAACGATGACCTCGTGCGCGGGCGTCTCGAACGTCTCGGCCACGGCGCCGATCTCATTCCCGCTTTCGTCCAGGGCCCGAAGGCCAATCAAGTCGCTCACGTAGACCTCATCCTCATCCGGTTCGTCAAGTTCGGAACGGTCGAGGATGAGCTCCTTTCCCCTCAAGGTCTTCGCGTCGGGACGGCCAGCAAAGCCTTCGAGGTCCAGAAGGAAGCCTTTGGGCGTCTCGCGTACACGGAGGATGCGGCGACGGACGCCATCCACGAAAGGTTCGATGTCTTCTCTGAGGTGGTTGCCTGAACCCGCCGGCCTGACACGAACGGTGCCGCGCACGCCGTGGGGAGAGCCGATAATCCCGATCACTACCGGGTCGGAGAAGCCTTCCACGGACGTTAGTCCGCAACCTCCACGTTGACCCGCTTGCCGGTCTTCACGGAGGCCGCCTTCATCACGGTGCGGATCGCCCGGATCGTCCGTCCCTGGCGTCCGATCACCTTCCCGATATCATCGGGCGCGACTTCCAGTTCCAGGTCCACCCGCGACTCGGATTCGGTTACGGAGACCTCGACCCGGTCGGGCTCGTCAACCAGCGAGCGGGCCAGGAAAGCCAGCAGGTTCTCCAGTCGCTCCATCGCGTTTCCTAGAGAGCCCCGGAGATCCGGAGCAACTTCTTCACCTGGTGCGTGGGCTGCGCGCCCTTGCCGATCCACTCCTTCGCCTTCTCCACGTCCACCTTGATGTCCGATGGCTCGGTGCGCGGGTTGTACGTCCCGATCCGGTCAATGAACCGGCCGTCGCGCGGGCTTCGGGCGTCCGCCACCACTATCCGGTAGAACGGCGACCTGTTGGAGCCGCGCCTCGCCAGCCTGATCTTTACCGCCATGCTCTCACCTCTCTGTTTGTGATTACTACCTGAACGGCATCCGGGGCATGCGCTTTGGGGCGCCGCCCTTGCCCATCTGCCGCATCATCTTCTGCATCTCGCCGAACTGCTTGACGAGTTTCTGGACATCCTGCTGGGTACTCCCCGAGCCGCGAGCTATCCTACGCGCCCGGCTCGGGTTCTGCAACAATTTGGCGTTCCGGCGCTCGTCCACGGTCATCGAGGTGATCATGGCCTCCACCCGCCCAAGCGCCTTGTCATCGAGGTCGTCGAGGTTCGCGCCCTGGAGCTGCTTGTTCATGCCGGGGATCATGCCGATGAGGCTGGAGAGCGGTCCCATCTTCTTGATCATCTGCATCTGCTGCAAAAAATCCTCGAAGGTGAACTTACCTGACATGAGCTTCTTGCTCTGCGCCTCGGCCTCCTTCTTGTCAACCTGCGCCTCGGCCTTCTCGATGAGCGACATCACGTCGCCCATCCCCAGGATTCGGCCCGCCATCCTATCCGGATAGAAATAATCGAACTCGCTCATCTTCTCGCCCTCGGAGGCGAAACGCACCGGACGCTCCGTCACCGAGACGACGGAAAGCGCCGCCCCGCCCCTCGCGTCACCGTCGAGCTTGGTGAGCACCATGCCGTCGAAGTCCGCGTACTCCTGGAAGGCTTTGGCGACGTCCACCGCGTTCTGGCCCGTCACCACGTCGAGGACGAGCAGGACGTTGTGAGGCTTCGTGGCGCTCCTTACGCGCTTGATCTCCTCCATCATTTCCACGTCCAGGACCTGCCGTCCCGCCGTGTCCACGATGACGAAGTCGTAGCCCTCTTCGCGGGCCTTCTTCACGCCGCGCTCGGCGATCTCCTCCGGCTTCGCCTCCGTTCCCTCCGTGTACACGGGGACGGAGAGCTCCTTGCCGATCTGCTGCAACTGCTCGATAGCCGCAGGCCGGTACGTGTCGCAGGCCACGAGGTACGGGTTCTTGCCCAGCTTGCGCACGAACAGGGCCAGCTTGCCCGCCGTGGTCGTCTTGCCGTGTCCGTTGAGACCAGCGAGCATCACGACCGTCGGTGGCCGCGAAGCGAACGAGAGCTTGTGGGCCGTGCCGCCCATCAGGCCCGCCAACTCCTCGTTGACGATCTTCACGACCTGCTGACCAGGAGAAAGCGCCTTCGAGACCTCCGCGCCCGTCGCCCTCTCGCGGACGTTGCCGACGAACTCCTTGACCACGCCGTAGTTCACGTCCGCTTCCAGCAAGGCCAGTCGGATCTCTCGCGTGACCTTCTTTACGCCGTCTTCGGTCAGGTTGCCGCTGCCGCGGACCCCGTCGAGGGCGGTATTCAGTCTTTCGCCTAACGTATCGAACATGCTATAGCTCCCCGAACAATGCTTCCGCGAACTCCCGAGCGTCGAATGGATGCAGGTCGCCTACCTGCTCGCCGACCGAGATCAGCTTTATCGGAACCCCGATCTCGTTGGCTATGGCGAGCGCAATACCGCCCTTCGCCGTCCCATCCAGCTTCGTCAATATGATCCCCGTGAGATTCACGACCTCATTGAACATCTTTGCCTGCCGCAACCCATTCTGACCCGTCGTGGCATCCACCGTCAGCAGTACCTCATGCGGTGCCCCCGGCAACTGCCGCTCGATGACCCGGCGCACCTTCTCGAGCTCCGCCATCAGGTTGACTTTCGTGTGCAGTCGCCCCGCCGTGTCTATGAGCAAAACGTCCGCGCCGTCCCGTTTGGCCGCCTCAACCGCGTCGTGGGCGACGGCGGCCGAATCCGCGCCGCGCTCCCGAGCAATCACCGGCGCATTCACCCGCTCGCCCCATCGCTGGAGTTGCTCGATGGCCGCAGCCCGGAACGTGTCGCCGGCGGCGAGCATGGCCTTCCCTGGAAGGAAGTTCACCAGCTTGCCGATGGTGGTGGTCTTGCCGGTGCCGTTCACGCCGACCATCAGGATCACGGTCGGTTTGTGCGATACATCCAGTTCCACGGGACCTGCGAGCATGCGCTCGGCGTATTCAATCATGAGCCCCCGCAACTGCTCGCCGCTGGTGATGTTCCGCTTCAGCGCCTCCTGCTCCAACTCCCCGACGAGCTTGCCTGTGGTCTTCACGCCCACGTCGGAAGAGATCAGGATCTCCTCGACCCGCTCCCAAAACTCCTCGTCTTCCGTGTCTTTGAACTCCGCGATTGCGGCGTTGAGCTGCCCGACCACGGACTCCCGGCTCCTCTTGAGCCCCGTCCGCAACCGCCCGAACCAACCGCCGGAACGAGCCTCCTGCTCTTCAGCCGCGGCCACTTCATCGGGCGCTTCTTCCACGGCATCGGGCTCCGGAGGAGCTTCCTCCGGCTCTTCGGCTTCCGGCTCCTCGACGTTCTCCTCTTCGAGAACCTTCGTCGCCTGAGGGGTGCCTCGCCGGGCCTGTACCTCTTCGGCGGTCGGAACGTCTGCCACGGAGTCCGGCGCTTCGGCCTCCTCAGCGGGCTGGACGTTTTCCTGTTCCGGTTCTTCGGTTTTCCTGAAAAAGTTACGCCACGAACGCGCCATTGCCGTTTTTCTAATCTCCCTGCATACGTTTCGATACGATCACGGTGGCCCCCGAGGCGTCCTGCGTAACGCCGTAGAGGACGTCCGCCGCTGCCATCGTGCGCTTCTGATGGGTCACCAGCAGGAACTGCCCGCTGGTCCGGTAAGAGTCTACCACAGCGAGAAATCGCGCCAAATTGAGGTCGTCGAGGGCCGCCTCCGCCTCGTCCAACATGCAGAACGTCCCCGCAACCCCCTCCGGCCGGCTCAGGAATATGCTGAACAGAAACGATAGAGCCAGCAACGACCGCTCCCCACCGGAGAGAACGCGCAACGGCTTGTATCCTCGCCGCCCAAGCCGAAGCAGTATCTCCACCCCCTCCTCGGATAACTCCAGAGTCCCACTCGCCCCGTGCATCATGCGAGGCACGATCTCCGCGAAAGCCCCCATCACCCGCCGGAACGTCTCCGAGAACCGCGTCTCTATCTCCCCGTCAATGTCTTGTATTATGTGGCTAAGTTCCATAGCAGCGGCTTCGGCGTCGGCGCGTTGGGCGGCTACGAACTCGTGGCGCTCGCGGAGGTGGCCCTCCTGGGCAAGCGCGAGGAGGTTGACATCTCCGAAACGGTGGAGCTTGCGCGACAGACGGCGCCGCCCGGCTTCGATGTCTTCCGGGAGTAGTTCGGCCTCCCTTCTGGCATCTTCGAGCGTCGCCCCCCACTCAGCATGTAGCTCCTCCTCCGCCTCTGCTGCGGCATTGCGCGCGGAGACGAGCTCGCCTCGGAACTGCTCGGCCTTCGCGCGGGCCGTTGCGAGTTCTCCGGCCAGCTCCGCCGTCCGGCGCGCCGCGGCTGTCTGCTCGGCGGAGATGCGGCGGTGTTCGTCGGCGAGCCCGGACCTGGAACGCCGCAGGCGGCTCCGGCGTTCGCGGATGACGGTCGCGAGTCGCGCCGAAGCCTCCGCAGCACGGCGGGACACAGCGATGCGGCCCCGCCCGTCCTCGGCGGGTTGCCTCTTCAGGGATTCCAGCCTGCCGGATAGGGCTTCGCGGCGTTCGGTGACATCCTTCGCGGCGGATCGAAGCCGGGCGAGGCGCAGATCCATCTCCCGCAGATCCGCTCGCGCCGCCTCCGCAACCTCCGCTTCGGAGGCGAGACGATTCCCATTCTCACGAACGGCCTCCTCTGATCCGCGCAAAGCCTCTTCGGAGATGGAGATCTCACGTCCCAGGCTCGCGGCTTCCTTCTGACTCTCCTCGAGAGTCCTCCGGGCTTCCTCGAACCTTCCCTCCCGGCGCCGGGCTTCGCGCAATAACAGCCTCGAAGCCGCCACGACCCGGCCGGCGAGCGCGTGCGCGGCATCGGCGTACGCAGCCAGACGGTCCAATCTTTCCGACGCCTCGGAGAGCCTCCATCGTACATCGCGCAGCGCCTGGCCTGGTCCCGCATCGAGATCATTCAGGCGTTCCGACGCCTCGGAGAGCCGTGCCTCGTGGACGAAGCTCCCGCCGCCGGTCGGGAGGCTGACGCTGGTCCGGGTGAGGCGGAGTCCTTCGCGAGTGACCGCGACGTAGCCGTTGGACGGAGCGTTTTGTCCGGCCCTCTCGACCACGTAGATGCCTTCCAGCAACCGGCCCACGGCCTCCGAGTAACGGTCATCCACGACCTCGACGCATTCGAGCAACGGCGTTCCGGGCGGGCTGTCGTGTGCGTCCATCCCGTGGGCGTCGAGGCGCACGGCGATCCTCTCGGACTCCGAGATCATCTTTATGCCCTCGTCCACGTTCGCCGCCAGCACTCCGCCGGCGAACTCTCCCAGGGCGGCCTCCACGGCGGCCTCGAACCCCGGCTTCGCCCGCAGGACCTCGTGGAGCCGGGTCTCCAGACCACCGTTGTCCCGCGAGTCGCGCAGCGCCCGGACCCGCGCCTCCAGAGTGCCCATCGCGGCGTCAAGCCCGCCCTTTCGCTTGCTCGCACCCGATCGGCGCTCCTCGATGGCGCGCCGACGTGCGGCGACTCGCTCGCGCACGTCTTCCAGGCGCTCGCGAGGGTCTCGGGAGACGTCGCCTTCCAGTTCGCCGGAGATGCGGGTGAGCCGCTCGATGTCTCGCGCCGGGACGACCGTGGCCTCCTCCATCCGGAGTGCCGCCCGGTCGCGTCGTGTACGCAGCTTCTCCAGGTTGGTGGTGGCGCTAGACCTCTCGCTCTCCGCTGCTTCCTGCTCGGCACGGGCCTGCGAAACGGCCTCAAGATTCCTGGCGAGGGCCTTCCGTTTCCCGGCGTATTCCGTCTCGGCCCCGGCAGCGTCCCGCTCCAGGTCCTCCAGGCGGCCTGAAATCCTTTCGAGTTCGTTCTCCAGGCGCGAGATCATGCGCCCCCGATCCGCCTCCCGGCCCATGCTCCCTTCCGCGCGCAAGGAAGCCCGGTCTGCCCGGATGGATTCCGTCCGCAAGTCCTCCGTACCGTCTTCGAGACCTTCGAGCGCCGACTCGACGCTCCGCAGCCTCTCCTCCTTCTCCCGCAGCTCCGGCTCGAGGTCGTTAGCCTGACGCCGCAATGAAGTCTCCCGCTCCTCCAACTCCGAGACAAGCGACTCGCTCTCCTGAGTCCACCGGACCAGCTCCTCAAGACGCGGGTTGGAGGTTCGGTACAGGTGCGCCAGGGAATACTTCCGGAATTCGGCCTCCAGTTCCCGGTACTCGCGGGCGGCGACAGCTTCGCTTTCGATCCTGCGCAGTTGTCCGGCAAGTTCGGCTTCGAGATTGCGGCTCTTCTCCAGTTGCGCGTCCGCCCGCTCCAGGCGGCGGCTCGTGGACAGACGGCGCCTCCTGTACACACCGAGCCCGGCGGCCTCTTCCAATGCCAGCCGGCAGGCGCCGGCTCCTCCAGCGACGATGGCGTCCACGGCGCCCTGCCGAAGGATGCCGTGGCGTCCGATCCCGGCTTCGCCGGCCACCGCCCGCACGTCCGCGAGCCGCGCCGGGGAGCCGTTGATCCTGTACTCCGTGTCGCCGCCGCGTGAGATCCGGCGCGAGATGGAAACCTCTTCGTAAGGCAACGAGATTCCCCCGGAGGAGTTGTCCAGCACGAGCGTCACCTCGGCGGCCCTCGCGGCCGGCAGCGTTTCGGAGCCCGAGAAGATCACATCCCCCATCGCCCCTGCTCTGAGGACACCCGGACTCTGCTCGCCGAGCGCGAAGAGCACGGCGTCGGTGACGTTGCTCTTGCCCGATCCGTTCGGCCCGACGACGGTCGTGATCCCGGTCTCCAGCGGCATCCGAACCGGCCGGGCGAATGTCTTGAACCCCTTGATGTATATGGCCGTGAGCACCTGGGAGTACATTCTACGCGCTTCGACGCATCAAAGCACGGAAAAGCGCAGCAAAAGAGCGATCAGACTTCAGCTTGCGGCGATTCACGTCGCATTCGGAAATCACCTGATCCGCTGGAAAAATCTGACACCTGAAGCCTATCCGCTATGCGCCGACGTGGACTTCGACCGGGGAGCGTGGGACGGGGCGGATGCCCAGTATCTCCAGGGCCGCGCGCGCGGCGGCCTGCTCGCTCTCTTTGATGGAATGTCCCTCTCCCGTGGCGACCTCCCGGCCATCGGCGGAGACCGTGGATGTAAAGCTCGGTCGGTGTGGTGGGCCATGCTTGGAGAGCACGCGGTACGTCGGCCGCAGGCCGTCGGCCTGGAGCGTCTCCTGGAGGAGCGTCTTCCAGTCCCGAAGTTCGTCGGTGTCAACTTCGGAGGGGTTGAAGATGCGGTCTATGGTGCGGAAGACGAGATCGCGGTCTATGAGGTACGCCGCCCCGATGATGGCCTCAACCGTGTCGGCGATGACCGAGTCGTTGATAATGGAACTCTCGATCATCTCCTCCAACCCCTCGTCCCGCCCAACAGCAGCCAGGAAGGTCTTGCGCACGAGATGCGCCCGGATGCGCGTCAGGTCGCCTTCGAGCAACTCAGGGTAATTGTGGAAAACCAACTCCGCGACCCGGGTGTTCAGGATGGCGTCGCCAAGGAACTCCAGCCGCCCGTTCGACTCGTACGGGTCAGCGACGCTCGGGTGCGTCAGCGAACGCTGCCGCAACGGTTCCGGCAGTATAGTTATGAGATCCTTTATAGACATCTCGTAATTATTCTACACCCGTGAACGCCACTACGACGTTGTGTCCGCCGAAGCCCATCGAGTTGGAGATGGCGGCCTCGAGGCCGGAGACTTTACGGGCCTCGCCGGTGACGTAATCGAGCGGTTCGCAGTCTTCCGCGAGGTCTTCGAGGTTGATCGTCGGCGGCAATATTTTCTGCTGGATCGCCAACGCGCACAGGATGCCCTCCATCGCCCCGACCGCCCCGAAGGAGTGTCCGGTCATGGACTTCGTCCCTGAGACCGCCGCGTGAGGCATGACGCGCGAGATGGCCTTCGTCTCCGGCCCGTCGCCCGTCGGGGTGGAAGTGGCGTGGGCGTTGACGTGTCCGATATCCTCGGCCGAGAGGCCCGAATCTTCGAGGGCGTGGCGCATGGCGCGCTCCACGCCGCGGCCTTGCTCGTCGGGGGCGGTTACGTGATATGCGTCGGTCGAGCGTCCGTAGCCCGCGACGGCGGCTATCGGCTCGGCGCCGCGCCGCGCGGCATGTTCGGGGCTCTCCAGGACTATCGCTCCGCCACCCTCGCTCATAACGAAGCCGTCGCGCCTGGAGTCGAACGGACGGCTGGCGCGGTGAGGTTCGTCGTTGCGGGTGGAGATAGCGCGAATCGCGCAGAAACCAGCCATCGAGAGAGGTGTGATCGGGGCTTCTGAAGCGCCGGCTATGACCACGTCGGCGTCACCGCGGCGGATCAACTCCAATGCCTCGGCAATGGCCTCGCCGCCGGTGGCGCACGCAAGCACCGGACACTGGCTCGGGCCGGTCGCCCCAAGCGTGATGGCGAGTTGTCCGGCGGCCATGTTCGGGACCATCATGGTGATGAGGAACGGGCTCACCCGGCCCGGCCCGCGCTCGTGCAGGACCTTGTACTCCCGTTCCCAGGTCGAGAGGCCGCCGATCCCGCTGCCCATCACGATAGCGACCCGCTCGGGCCTCTCGCGGATGGTGTCCACGATCCCTGCGTTCTCCGCCGCCTGCACGCCAGCGGCCACGCCGAACTGGGCGTAGCGGTCCATCCTTCGGGCCAGCTTCTTCGGCATGAAGTCCGTGGGGTCGAAGTCCGAGCACTCACCCGCGATGTGCGACGGGAACGGCGAGGAGTCAAAGAGCGTTATGGGCCCGACGCCGCTCTTGCCGTGAAGGGCCGCGTCCCAGAAGTTCTCGACCCCCGTGCCCAGAGGCGTTATCGCCCCGGCGCCCGTAATGAGCGCGCGCCCCCTGCCCTGTGAGGCAGCCTCGGTCACGCCGCCTGGTGCTCCGATACGTAGTCCACGGCCTGCTCGACCGTGGTGATCTTCTCCGCCTGCTCGTCGGGAATCTCCATCCCAAACTGCTCCTCTAGCTCCATGATGAGCTCCACGAGGTCCAGCGAGTCGGCCTCCAGGTCCTCCCGGAACGACGCCTCGGGGGTCACTTCGGTCTCCTCCACACCGAGACGGTCGGCGGTGATCTCCTGGATCTTGGACAGTATTTCGTCTCTCTCCATTTCTTGCACCTCCCTGATGATTCTCACAACTTCTCACAATGCCATATCCCCAGCAGGGACAGCGCGTAGTGTAGCGCAAATCGTACTATTGCATAACCATCCCGCCGTCCACGGTTATGGTCTGCCCGGTGACGTATCCCGCGCCCTCCCCGGCCAAGAATGCCACCACCTCCGAAATCTCCTCCGGCTCCCCGAACCTCCCCATCGGGACCTGCGCCAGGATCTGCTCCTTTACCTTATCCGGCAAGCTCCCCGTCAACTCCGTCTCCACATACCCCGGCGCGACCGAATTGGCCGTGATCCCTCGCTGCGCCACCTCCCGCGCAACACTCTTTGTGAACCCGATAAGCCCGGCCTTCGAGGCGGCGTAGTTTGCCTGCCCCGCATTTCCAACGAGCCCTACGACGGAGGAAACGTTCAAGATCCTGCCCCACCGGGCGCGCACCATCTTCCGCAGCACGGCCCGCGTACACAGGTAAGTCCCCTTCAAGTTTGTCCGCAGCACCTCGTCGAACTCCTCTTCCTTCATCCGCATCATGAGGTTGTCTCGCGTGACCCCGGCGTTGTTCACCAGGATATCCACCCGCCCGAAAGCCTCGTCCACGCCCCTGAAGAGCGCCTCCACGTCTTCCGGCGAGGCCACGTCCCCCCGGAACGTCTCGCACCTCATGCCGGCCTCGCGCACCAGCTTCGCGGTCTCATCTGCCGTGTCGTCGTTGGAACGATAGGAAATCGCCACATCCGCGCCTTCGTGGGCGAGCCGGACGGCTATGGCCCGGCCTATGCCGCGTCCGCCGCCCGTGACGACGGCGACCCTTCCGGCTTCGATCACAGCTCCTCCACCCTCTCCGCGAACGCGAACATCAACTCTGCCTCGCAGACACGCTCACCGGCGACCGTCGCCCGTCCCTTGCCGCGTCCGATCTTGCCTTTGAGACGTTCGATCTCGACCTCCATCCTGAGCACGTCGCCGGGTACCACCTGCCGCCGGAACCGCACCCCGTCTATCCCGGCGAAGAGCGCGAGCTTGCCCCGGTACTCCTCGACGCTCATCACGCCAACCGCCCCAACCTGCGCCATAGCCTCAACGATCAAAACCCCAGGCATCACCGGATAATCCGGGAAGTGCCCCTGGAAGAACGGCTCGTTCTGGGTGACGCTCTTTATTCCGATGGCCCGCACTCCCGGCTCGACCTCCTCGATACGGTCAACCAACAGGAACGGATACCGATGCGGGATGAGGTCCCGTATCTCCACCGCCGACAAAGACCGTTTCAAGCCAGCAACTCCGTCGCGCCAAGCCCCTTCATGTCCACGGACTTGAAGTCCCGCAACATCCGCGCCAGCGTGCCTCCTTCTCCCGCCTCCACGACCTCTTCCACCCCGAGGTCCTCGAAGCGCGAGATCACCTCGACCCACCTCACCGGCGAGAGCATCTGGTTCCTGAGCGCGAGGCGCACGTCGTCCGCAGTCGCCAGCACAGCTCCATCCACGGCGCTGACCATCGGGATCTCCGGCTCCCCGAACTCCGTCCCCTCCAGCAGATACTCCATCGCCAGCGAAGCCTCCAGCATGAGCGGCGAATGGAACGCCCCCGCCACATCCAGCCCGACCTTCCGACCCTTGATGCGCTCTCCCACTTTCTCCAGCGCAGCCTTCTCCCCCGAGATCACCGTCTGGCGCGGCGTGTTGAAGTTCGCCGTCACGACCACACCCTCTTCCTCCGGGAAGTCCCCGACGGCATTCGCAACTTCCATCGGGTCGGCCCCGATCACGGCCACCATCCCGCCAGGATTACGCGACGACTCGTTCATCAGCCGATCCCTCTCCGCCACGAGCCGCACGCCATCATCGAGGCTGAGAGAGCCAGCGGCGTGCGCGGCGGCGTATTCACCGAGTGAGTGGCCGGCCACCACATCGGCCCCGATCCCACGCTCGCGCAGCGCGTACAGCAGGTCAACCGACCGGGCGAAGACGGAGAGCTGGTACGGCGCGTCGCCATCACCGGTTTGGCGCCGCACCGCGTCCCTCACTTTGCCGGAGACCTCGCCTCCCACCGTTCCTTGACCAGGGAACACTATAGCCCGCCGAATCTCCAAGTTACCCTCCGACCCTAGATCCTGTACAGGTTCGCGGCCCACGTCAGCCCGAAGCCGAAGCCGACCGTGATCACATACCGCCCCGCCTCGAACTTATCGAGAATGTCCGGGTAGGAGATCGGGATGCTCGCCGCCGACGTGTTCCCGAACCGGTCCACGTTCACCACGATGCATCCCTCCGGCACGTCCAACTTCCTCGCCGCCGCGTGTATTATGCGTGCATTTGCCTGGTGCGGGATGATGTACTGCACTTCATCGAGCGAGATGCCGCCTCTGGCGGCGAGCTTCTCGACCACCTCGGGGAGCACGCGAACGGCGAACTTGAAGACCTCGCGGCCGTTCTGGTAGAGCTTCTGTTCGTCGCCTGGGTGTCCGGCCCGCCCGAAAGGGGCCATGCGGCCGTCGGCACCGAGGATATGGTCCACGAACCCGGAAGTGCCGTCGCCCTTTTCGAGGACCACCGCGCCCGCGCCGTCCCCGAAGAGCACGCTGGTCGAGCGGTCGTTTCCGTCCACGATGGTGGTCATGGCGTCGGCGCCGATGAGGAGCACGCGGTTGGCGACACCGCCACGGATCATCGAGTCGGCGACGGAGGCGGCGTACGAGAAGCCGGCGCATGCCGCTGAGAGATCCATCGCGCCGACGCCGGGCGCGCCGATTGCCTCGCCGACCAGGCACGCCACGGAAGGCATGGACTCCGGGGCGGTCGAGGTGGCGCAGATGATGAGGTCAACGTTGCCGCCCGTGAGGGCCGCGTGATCCAGGGCCGCCTTCGAGGCGTCTATCGCGAGGGTCGCGCAGTCTTCGTTCTCGCCTATGAAGCGGCGTTCTCTGATGCCGGTGCGTTCGTGAATCCAGGCGTCGCTCGTGTCTATCTTGCGTGCGAGGTCGTCGTTGGTGACGACGCGGCTCCCCAAGGCGCGCCCGACACCCACTATCTTGCCAACCGGAGAACCGCTCAAGCCTCGTCTCCAGCGGGTGTGGCGTGGGCACTGTCGAGGGCTTGCTGGAGGGCGTCGCTCAGGCCCGCGCCGGCGTGGGAGATGCCGAGCAGGGCGTTCTCCACCCCGCGAGCTTTCGAGTTTCCGTGCCCGATCACGACGGAACCCGCCACGCCTAAAAGGAAGGACCCACCATAGTTCTCCGGGTCCAGACGGTCCCTCATCCCGAGCAACTTCGGACGGAGGATGCCGGCGGCGAGTTTGCTAATGGCGTTGGCGGTCATGGCGGAGCGGAGCATGCCGAAGATCTCGCGCGAGACTCCCTCGGCGGTCTTGAGCACGACGTTTCCCGTGAACCCGTCCGTCACCAGCACGTCCGCGATCCCGTTGCCGATGTCCCGGCCCTCGACGTTGCCGACGAAATGGACCGCGCCGGAGTCGCGTATGAGGGCGTGGGACTCCTTCGCCAGGTCGTCGCCCTTGCCGGGCTCCTCGCCGACGTTGATCAGACCCACCCGCGTTTCATCCAACCCGAAATATCTCTCCGCGAACACGCCGCCAAGAATAGCGAAATTCAGCAGGTCTTGCGGGCGGCACATCGTGGTGGCCCCCGCGTCGAGCAGCAGCACCGGGGAAGTGAACGGCAGCACCGTGGCGATGGCGGGCCTGCGGCATCCTCCGAGGCGCCCAATCCGGAGCAGGGCCGCGGCGACCGTGGCTCCCGTGTTCCCCGCCGAGAACAGGGCATCCGCCTCGCCGCTCCGTACAAGCTTCGCGGCGACCGCCACGCTCGCGTCCGGTCGCGCCCGCAACGCGGAGGCGGGCTCTTCATCCATGCCGACCGCCGCGCCGGCGTCGCGCAGGTTCAGGTTCCGGGGTTTTTCAGAGCCGAGAAGCCCGGCGACTCGCGACTCATCGCCGACGAGCAGGATCTCATCTTCCGGCAGACGCTTCGCGGCGGCGACAGCCCCGGAGACTATCTCGCCGGGAGCCTCGTCGCCGCCCAGGGCGTCCACCGCTATGCGCATTCCGAAGGTGCCCCGCTATCGCGGTGGCTTACCCGACGGCCTCCACGGCGACGGCCGTGCGTCCCTTGTAGAAACCGCACACGGAACAGACCCGGTGCGGCCGATGCGGAGACCCGCAGTTCGGGCACGCCGACAGGCTAAGGCTTTTTATCGCGTGGTGCGCCCGGCGCTGATCGCGGCGGGCCTGCGAAGTCTTCTTCTTTGGTACTGCCATGACATTACCTCCTGGTGTGATTGGAAATCAAAAACCCGAAGCGAACAGATCGTCGAGGCCGCGCCACCGCGGGTCCACCTCGTCCTCGTCTCGTTTGGTCTGGACAGGCTCCGTGCCGTGCCGGAAGACCTGCATCGGCACTTCGTTCGGCAACACCCGGCGCGTGTACCCGGCGGCGTCGAGCACCCAGTCCTCGACGCAGAGTTCTTCGTCATTCGGCCCCGAGAGGAACTCGGAGTCTCTGACGGCCAACTCCAGCTCGACGGGTTCCAGCGTGCGGTCGCAGGTGGTCTGGACCGTGGCCGTTACCTTCAGGTCGAGGTGCAACCCTTCGGAGAGGCGCGTAACGGACACGTGGGCCTCCGCGCGCTCTATTTCGTGGTGGCGTCCGTAGAGATCGAAGGGCTCGATGTCGAAGCTGGCCTCGTACTCGCGCCGGTCCCCGACCTCGAGGCCGGGGCGCTTGAGGGGGATCAGATTGCTCATGAGCGTATTTTACTCCTCCTGAACACCCTGGAGCTTGTTGCGGCCCCGCTGAACGGCTTCGAGTAGCCGCGCGAGGTTGTCCTCCAGGTTAGAGAGCACCTTGTCCGCGTAGTCTTCGGCGCCGAGCCGGATCTCGCGCTCCCGGCGCCTCGCGTCCTCCATGATCTCGGTCCCGCGCTTCTCGGCGCGCTTGAGGATCTCCTCCTCGGAGGTGAGCTTCTCGGCCTCTTCCTGGGCGCCGCGGATGATGCGGTCGCTCTCGCTGCGGGCCTCGTCGAGCATCGCCTGGCGCTCCTTGACGATCCAACGTGCCTGCTTCAGTTCCTCCGGGATGGTCTGGCGCATCTGGTCTATCACGTCGAAGGCGGCATCCCGGTCCACCATGGCCGTGTTCCCGAAGCCGGGGAAGCTGCGGGCCTCCTCCACCAGCTCCTCCAGCCTGTCTATCAGCACCAGTACGTCCATAGGGAAACCTATCCTTTGCTTTCCGTCGTTATCCGCCGCCGTGCGTCCGGTCCCGTGCCGGAGTAAGCCTCCACCACGGTCTCCAGTATCTCACCTGGGACGAACTCGCTCACGTCCCCGCCGTAGCCGGCGATCTCACGCACCGCGCTCGACGAGAGGAAGCTGTGTTTTGCCGAAGCCATTATGAACATCGTCTCCACCTCGGGATCCAACGTCTGGTTGAGCTGCGCCTGCTCGAACTCCGAGTTGAAGTCCGAGACGGCCCGAAGACCCTTGATAATAACCCTCGCGCCCCTGTCTTTGGCGAACTCCACCAACAACCCTTCCATTACCTCGACGGAGACGTTGCCGAGGTCTCCTGTAACTTTCTCTATCAACCGCGCCCGGTCGGCGGGCGAGAGCATCGCGTTCTTGACATGGTTGGCGCCCACCGCCACGACCACGTGGTCGAACACGCCCGCAGCGCGGCGGATCACATCGAGATGCCCGACGGTAATGGGGTCGAAGCTCCCTGGACAGACCGCCACGTTCACTGTGAGATCGAATCGATCAAAGACGGTTACCATCGTGCCGCCGTAGCGGCGCGTGACCCCTTTCTCGCCTCGCAGAACCTCCTCCGGAGCGTCGCCCCGCTCTACAACCACCCGGCCATCGGGTGCAAGCAGGACGCCTAGACGCGACAAAACGCCCTCGACCTCCGTGGCGGCGATTCTATATGGCGGGTCCAGGAATATCAAATTGAATTGTCGTCCATTTTCCCGCAACCGCTCCAGGGCGCGAGCGGCATCTCCGCGCACGACTTCCGCCCGATCCTCTATCCCGGTTCGCCTGAGGTTTTCCCGGATCGTAGCCACGGCCCGGCCGTTCTTCTCCACGAAAGTCGCCCTTTCCATGCCCCGGCTGAGTGCCTCGATGCCTAAAGAGCCCGTGCCCGCGTACAGGTCGAGGACCGCACCACCGTCGAAGAACTGGCCCAAAGCGTTGAACAAGCTTTCGCGCACTCGATCCGAGGTCGGACGGACGTCTTTCGGAACCGGGGCGAGTTTCATGCCACGGGCGGCACCGGAGATTATCCTCATCCCGCTACTCCCGGAACAGCCATTCGACGTTCGCCCCGAGAAGGTCCCGAACCTCGCGTCTGAGAGGGCGATGGGACGGCTTTTTCAGCGTCGGGTCACCCGCCACGAGGGCGAAGGCTTCGCGGCGCGCCTCTACGAGCACGTCTATGTCACGCAGGAGCTTCGCCACCTTGAGGTCAGGCATCCCGCTTTGACGGCTCCCGAAGAGCGTGCCCTCGCCCCGGATCCGGAGGTCCACCTCAGATAGCTCGAAGCCGTCCTGATGCTCGCACAGCGCCTCCAGGCGCTTCGCCGCGTCGTCGGTCTTCGGTTCGGCGACGAGGAAACACTTCGGGGGGTGTAATCCGCGGCAGACCCGGCCCCTGAGCTGGTGGAGTTGGGAGAGCCCGAAGCGTTCCGCGCCTTCGATCACGATCGCGCTCGCGTTCGGCACGTCCACCCCGACCTCGACCACGACCGTGGCAACGAGGACCTCTATCTCCCGCGAGCGGAACGCCGCCATCACCCGCCGCTTCTCCTCGGACTTCATCCGGCCGTGCAGGAGTCCGACCTTGCGGTCAGGGAAAACCTCCTCGGATAGCTCCTCGAAAAGCTCCTCCGCCGCCCTCACGTCCTCCAGCGCCTCCGACTCCTCGACGAGAGGGCAGATCACATACGCTTGCCGACCCGCCTCCAGTTCCTCCCGCACCGCCTCGTAGGCCGCGACCCTGCCTGAGAGGTCAAGGAGGCTCGTCTCGACCGGCTTGCGCCCCGGCGGAAGCTCGTCTATCACGGAGACTTCCAGGTCCCCGTACAGCGTCAACGAAAGGGTGCGCGGGATCGGCGTCGCTGTCATGACCAGCGTATCGGGCGTCGTCCCTTTCTCCCGGAAAACCGTCCTTTGGGAGACCCCGAAGCGGTGCTGCTCGTCCACCACTACCAGCGAGAGGTCCCGGAACTCGACGCCCTTCTGGATCAGGGCGTGCGTCCCGATAACCACGTCGGCCCCACCCGCCGCCACGGCTTCGAGCGCGGTTTTTCGTTCGGATGAGGAGAGCGAACCCGTGAGAAGCACGACCTTCACCGGCAGATCGGCGAACGCGGAGGAGATCGAAAGGTAATGCTGCTCCGCCAGAACCTCGGTCGGGGCCATGAGAGCGCTCTGACTGCCGGACTCGACCGCCGAGAGCAGCGCCGCGACCGCCACGACCGTCTTGCCGCTCCCGACGTCGCCCTGAACCAGCCGGCGCATCGGCTTCTCGAGGCGCATGTCGGAGAGGACCTCCTCGATCACCCGTTCCTGAGCCCCAGTCAACCCGAACGGCAGACCTTTCAAGAATGGGTTGAGTAACCGTCCGTCACCCTCGTGGCGGCCGCCAAACTCCGTCTTCTCCAGGCGCGCCTTGCGGGCGGCGAGACCCGTTTGGATGAGGAATAGCTCGTGGAAGATCAAACGCCGCAGTGCCGCTTTCAGCCGCGGACGGTCGGTCGGGAAATGGACTTCGTGGATGGCGTCGTGGAGGTTCGGGAGGTCCTGGCTGAGGAGAATTTTCGCCGGGAGCGGGTCGAGGATGCGTCCGGCGGCGTCGAGGGAGCGGTGGATCAAGGTCCGCATCCTCCGAGCCTGTATCCCCTTGTTCACCGGATACACCGGCACGAACCGGCCCGCGTGCGGCCCGAAGCCGTCGCCGGGCTCAGTGGGGTCTTCGTCCACCACCTCGATGCTCTTGGCGGCGATCTGAATACCGTAGCGGCGCTGCACCTCGCCGGAGACCACGACGCGAACGTCCGGGGTGAGCTGTCCCGCCAGCCAGTGACGGCCCCACACCGTGGCCGGGATGTAGCCCGTGCCGTCGTAAAGTTGCGCCGCAAAGCCCGGAGAACGTCCGCGCACCGGACGGCCCACGGGACGCACGCTCACCACCCGGCCCAAGACCGTTGCCCGCTCGCCCACGCGCAACTCAGAGATGCGCTTCACGTTCGAGAGATCCTCGTGGCGGGAGGGATAGTGCGAGACGAGATCCGCCAGGGAGACGATGCCGAGTTGTTCGAGGGACGCTTCTATGCGGGGTCCGATCCCCGGAATCTCCGTCAGAGGCCGCGCCCGCAAATCCGCCAGTGTCACCCGCTCCACGACGGGGCTCATCATTTCCGTGGCAGTCGCCGCGCCGCTAGAGATAGCCCACGCCATAGGCTCCGGGCCCGGCGTGCGAGCCCACGACGCCCCCGATCTCCGTGACGAGCGGCTCCTTGACGCCGAGAGAGTCCACGAGCTCTTCGATGGCTTCTGGCGCGTCAACGTGACCGAAGTACAGCGAGCGTCCCTCCTCGGCGGCCGGCTTCACCTCTTCGAGTATCGTGGCGAGCTGACGGCGGCGGCCCCGCGTCCGCTTGTGGGGTACCACTTCGCCGTCCTCGATCTTCAATACAGGCCGGATATCGAGCGCCGTGCCGAGCAACCGCTGCGCCCTCCCGATACGCCCGCTCTTTTGCAAGTATTCGAGCGTGCCGACGGCGAACAACACCCTGGTGCGCCGGATAGCCGCCTCCGCGGCCCGGCGGACCTCCCCGAAGTCTCCACCATCGTCCAAGACGCGAAGCGCCTCGCGCAGGATGAGACCGGACCCCATCTCCGCGCTCCGCATATCCATGACTTCGACCGGCCGCTCGCCCATCTCCGTGGCTGCGACGGCGGAGTCGTAAGTCCCGCTGAGCTTGCGTGAGACGGTCAGCACCAGGATGTCGTCGTAGGCGCTCAGGGCCTCGTACGCCTCCACGAAAGCGCCCGCCGGAGGCTGGGACGTTGTCGGGAACGTATTAGCGTCCTTCATCCGCGCATAGAACTCGCCGGTCGTCATGTCAACCTTGTCGGTATAGGATTCCTCGGGTCCGAAGTGGAAAGTGAGCGGGACAACGCGCACGTCGGGGCGCTCTCGCACGCCGGGTATCAGGCTCGTCGTCGAGTCCGTGACGATGGCGGTCGTCACTCGGCCACCATCTGGAGTGGATACATCGGCTGCCCGCCGTCCCTGACCTCCACCTCGACCCCGAGGTTCCGGATCTCCTCCGCCAGCTTCAAACTCGCCGCCTCACCAAGCTCCGCTCCACGCAGGATCGTGAAGATGTCCGCCCCTCCTTCCAGGATCTTCTCCGCCAGCCGCATCGCCGCCGCGTCCACCGTAGCCTCCACGGCGAGAAGCTCCCCGTCGAGCAGTCCCATATACGCTCCCTCGGGCACGTCCAGATCTCCGACGCGGGCCTCGCGGATAGCGCGGGTCACCTCTCCACATCGTAGTCCGGTAAGGATCTCGCGCATCTCCTCCGCCACCTCATCGGGCTCGCCCTCGGCGTCGAAGCCGACCATCTCCGCGAGCCCGCTGGCGATGCTCGTCGTCGGTACGACGTAGACGCGAGCCTCGACCAGCTCCCCGACCTGTTCCGCGGTGGGCACGATGTTCTTGTTGTTCGGCAAGAGGATCACCGCATCCATCCCGGTCTCCTCCACGGCCCGCGCGAAGTCCGCCGCGCTCGGGTTGGAGCCCTGTCCGCCTTCGATCACCACAGCCCCCATTGACTCGAAGAGCCCCCGGCTGCCCTCACCCCGAACCGCCGCCACGACGCCCACTTTCCCCGCCGGGCGAGCGGGTTTTTCTTTCGCCGAACGAGCCCGGACCTGATCCTCCATGTCGTCTACCTTGACGCCCCGGAGCCGTCCGAAGCCGCCCGCGTAGGCGAGCGCGCTACCGGGGTCCTGGGTGTGAAGATGCACCTTCACGAGGTCGTCATCCGGGACCACGAGCACGCTGCGCCCGACCTCGTGTATGTGATCCTCGAAGGCTTCGGCGTCGCCGTCGAAGTCCACGACCAGGAACTCCGTGCAATATCCCCACTGCTCCTCGCTGGCGTGTACGGCATCCAGGTCCGGCGCCGCGCCGGCCTCATCCTCTTCGGACACTTCGATCTCCTGCCCGCTGACGGCGGCGTATACGCCATCGAGGACCGTTGCGACACCCAGGCCGCCGGCGTCCACCACGCCCGCATCCCGCAATACATCGAGGAGGCCGGTGGTTCGCCTAACGGATGCATGCGCTTCCCTCGCTGCGGTCCCGGCTACCTCCACGAGATCCAGGTTCTCCTCTTCGGCGGAGCGGGCGGCGACGGCGACGTCCTTGATCACGGTGAGCATGGTGCCCTCGACCGGCTCGCGCACCGATGCGTAAGCCCTGTCCCTGGCACCTTCCAGCGCCCGCGCGAAAGCATCGGCGGTAAACGACGTCTCTCTGGCTAGAGCGTCGCAGGCGCCCCGGATCATCTGCGACAGGATCACCCCGGAGTTGCCGCGGGCGCCCATGAGGGCCGCCCTGGCAGCGGCGCGGCTTGCCTCCTCGGCGCCCGCATACGGCTCGTTCGAGGTCTCCTGGAGCACGGACTGCGCCGTGAGCAGCATGTTCGTGCCGGTGTCGCCGTCTGGGACGGGATAGACGTTGAGGGCGTTTATGCGCTCGGCCTGATTTTTGAGCGCGGCGTGGGCGGCGGCCACGACGGGAGCCATCCTTATCTCCATGCTCTCCTATCCTTCACGCCCACCTCCGTAGCGTCGCTCGGCGACCGGCCTCCCGGACGCTTCGACGCCTGTCATTCCCTGAAAGTCTGGTACAATCCTCGCCCGGA
>JBPCLT010000071.1:0-10877 GCA_051003015.1 Rubrobacteraceae bacterium
TGATCCGGCCCGCGGCGTCCTCGGGAACTAACGGGTCGGGCGTCGAGCTCCGGCACGTGGACTACCGGGGCAAGCGCGTGCTCTTCACGGCCCACGCCCCGATCCTCAACGTCCGCTACGACAACGACGCATGCGGTCCCTTCCGAGACTGGTCGTGGCAGGAGAGCAGGATCCAGGCCAACGGGACGGACGTCGCCCCGGGAATACGCCGGTGCCCGACACCCGCGCAGACGATCCTGGAGTCCGGAGACGACACCGGGAACTTCCTCGGCGTGGCGATCTACCGCTCGGGCGAGGAGACGGTCCTGGTCAGCGAGTTGGAAGCTGGCTGGTACAGGTACATCAGCGAGTGGCGTCTGCACGACGACGGGACCATCCGCCCGCGATTCGGCTTCTCGGCCGTCCGAAACTCCTGCGTCTGCGAGGTCCACCACCACAACGTCTACTGGAGGTTCGACTTCGATATCGGCACCGCGGAGAACAACGTGGTCCGCGAGTTCAACGACCCGCCCATCCTTCCCCCGTCCAACTGGCACGCCCACCGCTTCGAGGTCAAGCGCCGCCGGAACCCCGAACGCAACAGGAGGTGGCAGATCAAGAACTCCCAGACGGACGACGCCTACGCCCTGATCCCGGGCCTGAACGACGGCGTCGCGGACGCCTTCGCGCGGGGAGACGTCTGGATACTGCGTTTCAACGAAGGGGAGATCGACGACGGCGCTATCGCCGACGGGCCACCATTCGAGGCCGATATCGACCGCTTCGTCAACGGGGAGGATGTCCACAACCAGGACGTGGTGGTCTGGTACTCGGCCCACTTCACCCACGACGTGAACGAGGAGGGAGAAACCGGCCACTACGTCGGTCCAACCCTTCGACCTGCCCAGTGGTAAGGAGCGCACCACGGACAATATCCGACGGGGTCGTTAGCTCCCCACGGGCTCGAACCTCGGGGTAAGATCGCAGGTCTCGCGCTTCCCGGTGCGTACGAACATCCGGGGAAACGGTGCCGAACTAACGTGGGAGGCTGCTTCCCGACCTTGGAGCCTGTTCGGCCTCCGCTACCATCCTTCGCACCCTCTCCGTAGTGGGTTTCGCCATCGGGTTTCCGGAGGTCTGCCTAAACTATCCTCGACCCTTCAGCCACGTCCAACGTGTTCCGGGCCATCTTTATGGAGGCGGCGTCCACCATCCGGCCGTCTACGCTGACCGCGCCGCTACCGGCCGCGTTTGCCTCCTCGTAGGCGGCGACGACCTTTCTGGCCCATTCGGTTTCCTCTTCCGTGGGCGAGAAGACTTCGTTGACGATCCGGATCTGGGCCGGGTGGATGCACCACTTGCCGTCGAAGCCGAGAGCGCGGGCGACTTTGCAGCTCTCCCTCAGACCTTCCTCGTCCCGGTAGTCCGCGACGGGTCCGTCCAGGGCGTACACCCCGGCGGCGCGGGCGGCGGCCACGATGCGCTGCATGGCGTAATGGAAGCGGTGGCCGGGATACGCCGCGTCCCATTCATCCATCGTGCCGATGCTCCGCAAGGGCATGCGGAGACTCGCCGCGAAGTCGCCAGGACCGAAGTGGAGCGCGGCGAGGCGACCGGTGAAGCCCGCTATCCCGTCCGCGTTGACGAGCCCTTCGGCGCTCTCTATCTGGGCCTCTATCCTCGTCTTTCCGGATTCAAGGCCACAGGCCATCTCCAGCCCTGAGAGGAGGACGGCGACGGCGTGAAGATCCTCCGGTCTCCCGACTTTGGGGACGATGACGGCATCGAGGGCGGCTCCGGCCTCTTCTGTGACCTCGATCAGGTCGCGGTACCACCACCGCGTGTCGAGGGAGTTCATGCGGAAGAGCGCCGGCCGACCGCGCCAGTCGAAGTCCCGCAGAGCCCGGATGACGTCTTTCCGGGCTTCTGCTTTTCCGTCCGGGGCGACGGCGTCTTCGAGGTCGAGGAATACCGTGTCGGCCTCCGAAGCTAGGGCCTTCTCGACCATCCGCGGGTTGTTCGCGGGGATCGCCAGTACGGAGCGGGACGCTCTCACGCTTTTACCGGAACAGCTTCTCGACCGGCTCGCCGCGGATGGAGGCATCGAGGACCTCCATCGGATGGGCGGCTGGCATCTCGCGGCCCATCTTTTTCATGCTGGCCCTGAGTTGGAGCGTGCATCCGGGGTTGGAGGTGACGATGATTTGCGCGCCGGTGGCGAGGACATTCTTCGCCTTGCGCTCTCCAAGTTCGGCGGCGGGCTCGGGCTCGACCATATTGTAGATGCCCGCCGACCCGCAGCAGACCTCGGACTCCCGGATCTCCTTTATCCCCAACCCTGGCACCTGCTTGAGAACGTGACGCGGCTGCTTGCGCACGCCCTGAGCGTGTCCCAGATGACAGGCGTCGTGGTAGGCGATCTCGACCGGCAGGGGATGCCGCTCGGCGACCGACCCGATGTCATGCAGGAACTCCGTGACATCCCTGACCTTCGAGGAGAACTCTCTGGCGCGCTCCGCGTACGCCGGGTCATCGCGCAGGAGATGCCCGTACTCCTTCATCGTCGAGCCGCAGCCGGCGGCGTTGACGATCACGTTGTCCAGGTTCTCTCCCTCGAAGGTGTCTATGGTCTTGCGGGCGAAATCGAGGGATTCTTCCTCGCGCCCGGCGTGGGTGGACAATGCGCCGCAGCAGCCCTGCTTCGGGGCGACGATCTCGCAGCCCTCGGCGGCTAGAACGCGCACCGTGGCGGCGTTGACGTGGGAGAAGAACACGCGCTGCACGCACCCTGTCAGGATGCCGACGCGGCGGCGTTTTTCGCCCACCGGCTCGGTCAACTCCGGGATCTTCTCTGCTTTCGGAAGATCCGGGAGCAATGCCTCCATCGCACGCATCCGGGCCGGCATGCGCTCCATGATGCCTGCCTTGCGGAGCCGGTCCCCGATGCCGAAACGCTGGTACAGGCGCATGGGGGCGGCGATGGCCCGCAGGCGGTTGGGGTAAGGGAAGAACTTGAAGATCATCTCGCGGAACGCCTTATCGTCGGCCCTTCGCTCGTAGCGGCGCTCTATCTGACCCCTCGTGGCCTCGATGAGCTTATCGTACTGGACCCCGGAAGGGCAGGATGTGACGCAGGCCATGCACCCGAGACATAGATCCCAGTGGCGGACCATCTCGTCGTTCATCGGCTCCTCGTCGAGGCCCTTGTTCATCAGGTAGATGCGCCCGCGCGGCGAGTCCATCTCCTCCCCGAAGAGCACGTATGTCGGGCACGTCGGCAGACAGAACCCGCAATGCACGCAGTCGTCTATGAGAGCCTTGTCCGGCGGATGATGGTCGTCGAAGGCCGGGAAAGCGTAGCTGCCGCTCTCGGGCCGGTCCTTGCCCATGGTGTGCTGCAACGATTCCGTGGTGGCCGCGAAGGTGCTCTGCCCCACGTCCTCCGGGCTCCCGGCCCCGATTGCTCCGGCCATCGCGTCTTCACGCGCAGTACCCTCGTCGCTCCCGCGCTCCGTGGCGTCGGTCGCGTCGTAGCGATCCTCACCGGCCCCACCATTTCGATCCGTCATCAAAGACCTCCTACGAACCGCTTTGCGGTATGTGATCCCGGGCTCTCTCGTTCCCGCGAGCGTGCGTGACGAAGAGGCTCATCCCCGAGACTTTCCAGCCCTCGCCGGTACGCCGCAGCATATGCTTATAGTCTCCCCAAACTTCCCATATGCCGGAGCCGGTCGCGCTCGGGAGTATGTTGAGCGCGTAACCCTTCGAGAATACCTCAGCCTCGTCACCGTTGATGGCGACCCTGTGGTTGGACCTCATATGGTGGCTCTTCTTGTCGCTGTAGAGGTTCGTCTCCCAGCCTCCCACCAGGTCATCCGCCTTCATGCGTCCAGGCGAACCACCCGCGAGCGAGGTGAAATCCGCGTCTATCTCGTCGAGGAAGTAGCCCCGGCAAGTAGTCCAGTCCTTCGCATCAACAGCGTTGTCCACATCGTCAACGACCCGGATTATCTCCATCTCGTCAGCGAGACGCTGGCTCGAAACCGCGGTTTCAGTCATTACAGACCTCCCAAAAACCTGCCGGGGTTCATACCACCCCGGGGATCGAACTTCTCCTTCACCCTTCGCACGAGACCGAGATAATCTCCCCCACTGTCCCACGTACTGACCCTCTGCTTTAGGGTTAGCGGGGCACGTTGCAGGGTTACGTTTCCGGCTTTGCGGGTCCGGATCTCACGCATCTCCTCAATGAACCCGACTGCGGCATCCTCATCAGCACCGGAGAACCCGATGAACGTCACCCCGGTACCAGCATGTCCCGTGATGCGCGGATGCGCGAGTCCCTTGCGTTCCGCGGCGCCGAGGACCGATTCGAGGACGGAGCCCAGATCCGCCGGCGGAGCCCCAAGTTTCAGTACGACCTCATCAGCGACCGCGGGCGGCGTCAGAGGACCGAGATGGTCAGCCTCATCGTCCGGGAGCGTCCGCACCTCCCCGAACTGCTTGAGGAGGAAGGAAGCGGTCTCCACCTTCGCGTCCATGCCGCCGGGGATGCTTTCGAGTAGCACCGTCAGCAACTTCTCGTCCTCAGCGTAATGCAGCTCGATGGCCGTGGCCTCGATCTGAGAATGAACTATAGACTGCGCTGCTCCTTGTGTTTGCTGGGGGCTCGCCACCTCGACGGAGACGGCGCGGGCCGCTTTGGGGCGCGGGTGGAGGCGGAAGTTGGCTGTGGCGATGATGCCCAGAGTGCCCAGTGAGCCGGTGAAGAGCTTCGACAAATCGTAGCCGGCGACGTTCTTGACGACCTTGCTACCGGCTTTGGCTACGGTGCCGTCGTGCAGGACGACGGTTATGCCGATGATCAGGTCTCGGACGGTGCCATACTTGTAGCGCCGGGGTCCTGATGAGTTGGCTGCGATGATCCCCCCGAGCGTGGCGCCGCTCTCCGGCGGGTCCAGGGCGAGCATCTGGTCCGAGCCTGATATCTGCTCCTGCAAATCTTCGAGTCTCACCCCGGCCTCGGCCCGGAATATTTGATCTCCGGGCGTGTGCTCCAGCACCTCGTTCATGCGCGTGGTGCTCACGATGAGGTCGAGTTGGCGTGGCGCGTCCCCGATGTGCGTCTTCGTGCCGCCACCGCGCGGGGAGACGGCGAGGCCCTCGCTGGCGGCGAGCTTCATTACGGAGCTGATCTCCTCCACCGAGCCCGGCTCGACCACGAGAGCGGGCTGAACGCCCTCGATGGCGTCCGAGGCGGTGGCTTCGCGGACGTTGTCCGGGCCGGCTATCTGCCGCAGGTCTCCGGCGATTCCTTTCGCCGTCTGCATCAGAACTGCTCCACGATTCCGGCCTTCTGAAGCGGGTGCATGTGGAAGGGTCCGGGACGTTCGCCGCAGAGCCGGGGGGTCGGGAAGATCTTGCCCGGGTTGGCGAGTTGGTGCGGGTCGAAGGCGCACCGAAGTAGCTGCATGACGTTCATGTCGTCGTCGGTGAACATCTTGGGCATGTACTTCTTCTTGTCCTCCCCGATGCCGTGCTCGCCGGTCAGGGATCCACCATGCTCCAGGCAGGTGAAGACTATATCTCCCGCCAGCTTCTCGGCCCTATCGGCCTCGCCCTCGGCGCCGTTGTTGTACAGAACGAGCGGATGCAGATTCCCGTCTCCGGCGTGGAAGACGTTGGCTACCCGCAGGCCGTACTCCCCGGACAGTTCGGAGATTCGTTTTAGGGCCGCCGGAAGCTCGGTGCGGTGGATCACGCCGTCCTGTACGTAGTAGTCGTTGGAGATGCGGCCCATAGCACCGAAAGCGGCCTTGCGGGCCTTCCAGAAGAGGGCGCGTTCAGCGTCGTCCTCGGCGATCCGGATCTCCGTCGCCTCGTTCTCCTCGCAGATCTCCAACACCCGCCCGAACTGTTCCTCGACCTCAGCTTCAGGTCCATCCAACTCTATGACCAGCACCGCGCCCGCGTCCGGCAGACCAGGGTGGACGGCAGCCTCGACGGCCTCTATCGTCAGCCGGTCCATCATCTCGATGGCCGCCGGGATGATCCCCTCGCCGATGATCCCGGATACCGCCCCGCCGGCCCCTTCGGGGTCCTCGAAGGCCGCCAGAAGCGTCTGGACCGACTCGGGAACCCGGACCAGGCGCAGCGTGATCCTCGTGGCTATCCCGAGCGTCCCCTCCGAGCCGACGAACGCGCCGAGCAGATCGTAGCCCGGAGCGTCCGGCGCCAGGCCACCGCCGATGTGGGTCACGGAGCCGTCCGGCAACACGACCTCCGCGCCCATCACATGGTTCGTCGTGAAGCCATACTTCAGGCAGTGGACGCCGCCGCTATTTTCCGCCAGGTTGCCACCGATGGAGGAGACGATCTGGCTCGCCGGGTCAGGAGCGTAGTAGTATCCCTCGTCCGCCACCTCCTGGCTCACCCACACGTTTATGACGCCCGGCTCGACGACTATCCGCTGGTTCGGGATGTCCACTTCGAGGATCTTGCGCATTCGGGTAAGCACGATCAGGACCCCTGATTTCACGGGCAAGGCTCCACCCGACAACCCGGTCCCCGAACCCCGCGCCACGAAGGGAATCCCCTCGTCGTAGCAGAGTTTGACTATGCGCTGGACGTGTTCGCCGGTCTCGGGGAGGACGACGAGGTCGGGGACGACGCGGTAGTTCATCAGGCCGTCGCACTCGTAGGTGCGTAGTTGCTCGTGTTCGTGGATCACGCCTTCCGCGCCCAGGATGCCTTCCATCGCCGTTATGAGGCGGCTACGCTCCATGTGTGCCCTCCTTCATCGGGAAGCCTCAGCCTCCCTCCCCTATCTCGTGTTGCGCGGCCTCTTCCAGCAGGGTGAGTAGCGCGGAATGGTCCCTGTCGCCCCGGCCCCTGGCTTTAGATGCTTCGAGCATCTGGTCCACGATGGCCGTGACCGGGAGGGCCACCCCGTACTCCCTGCCCGCCGCGAGGGCTATGCCCAGATCCTTGTGGTGCAATTCTATCCTGAAACCCGGATCAAAGTCATGGCCGAAGAACTTCTCCTTCTTGGCCTCCATCACCGCGCTCCCCGCAAGCCCCCCGGAGAGCGCCTCGACCACCTTCTCCGGCGCGACGCCCGCTTTGGACCCGAGCACCAGCGCCTCGCTCACGGCCTCGATGTTGAGGGCGACCACGATCTGGTTGCACGCCTTGACCACCTGCCCGCTCCCAACCGGCCCGACGTGCGTCTCCGCCTTCCCCATCACGTCGAAAAGGGGTTTCGCTCTCTCGAAGTCCTCCTCCGAGCCGCCGACCATGATCGAGAGCGCGCCCTCGATGGCCCCCACGTCTCCCCCGCTCACCGGCGCGTCCAGCATCGAAGCCCCGCGCTCCTCGACCTTCTCCGCCAACTCCTTCGTCACGACCGGCGAGATCGTGCTCATGTCCACCAGCAGCGCGCCGTCACGGATGCCCTCCAGGACGCCGTCCTCCCCGGCCATCACCGCCTCCACGTCCGGGGAGTCGGGGAGCATGGTGATGACGATATCGCAGGCTTCAGCCACCTCTTTCGGGCTCCCGGCGGCGGTGGCGTTGCCCTCCTTCGCCAGTTCCTCGGCCTTCTCCGGGCTGCGGTTGTGCAGGACAAGCTCGTATCCGGCTTCCATCAGGTTTTTCGCCATCGGACGGCCCATGATCCCGAGCCCGATAAAGCCTATCTTCTCAGCCATACCTCTCCTCTCTGTGCTGTCGGCTCACGTTACACGTTTCAGAAACTCTCGCGTGACCGCGGCGAAGCCTCGCGAATCCTCGATCCAGGGCATGTGCCCGGCATCTGGAAGCACGCGAAGCTCTGCTCCCGGAAGCGCCTCCACCGTGCTCTCGACCGCCCACGCGGGTCGCGGGTCGCTGGCTCCATGGACGACGAGCACCGGGGCGTCGAGCGTCCTGCATCGGGCGAGAAGGTCGTCCTCCTGCCAGGTCTTCGTCTCGGCGCCGAGGGCCGCGTTGCACTCGTAGTTGATAGGTAGCAAGTCGGAGGCGTATTGCATGGCCGCCAGGTCCAGCGCCCGGTTCCGGTCGGCGAAGTCAGGGGCCCCATTGAGCGTCCGCCATTCACGCTCCTCGTCGGCGTCTCGGCGGCGGGCCTTCAGTTCGTCCCGCCGTCGGCGCTGCTCGGGGGTCAGGCGCCGGTCAGTCTCTTCATGGTAGGCTTGATGCCACGCCCTGCCGACCCCGGTGCCCGACAGGTAGAGGAGCGCCACGACCCGCTCGGGATGAGCGAAGGCATAGTGCAGCGCAAGGGTCGCGCCCCACGAATGCCCTCCCACCAGCCAGCAGTCGTACCCGAAGTGGACCCTTAACGCTTCGAGGTCGGCCACGAACCGCTCGACCGTGTGCGGTCCCGAGACCGAGGAGCGGCCACCACCACGCTGGTCCCAGCGATGCACCGTCACGAGGTCGTCAACCGCTTCGGCGACCGGCTCGAGATAGTCCCACATCCCCGGCCCGCCGTGGCACAGTACGAGCGGCGGCCCGTCTCTGCTCGTGGCGGTCCACAGACGAACACCGTCACCGGTCTCTACATATTCTTCGATGACTCCTGCGCTCAAGGCAACCCTCTACAGCTTCAAGTCCGATACCGAAACATCCTTGCCACGAAGTTCCTTCGGAAGCCATTCGAGGCTTTCCTCGGTCGCGTCCGTGGTCGGGTTGTATTCCAGGCCGACGTAGCCATCGTAGCCTAGCTTCTCCAATTCGCCGAGCACGAAGGGGTAGTGGATCTCCCCCGTTCCCGGCTCTCCGCGCCCCGGCGAGTCGGCGATCTGGATGTGACCGATCCAACCGAAGTGCTCGCGCAGGTTCGCCACCAGATTCCCCTCCATGCGCTGCATGTGATAGAAGTCGTGCTGTATCCGCACGTTTTCCCGCTCCACGCTCCGCACGAACTCCACAGCCTGCTTCGTGGTCCACAAGAGGTACGGCCCGTTCTCGAAGGTATTGACCGCCTCCACGACCACTCCGATGCCGTGCTGCGCCGCCGCGTCCGCCGCAAACCGGACGTTCTCGCGGGCGAGCGAGAGTTGCTCCTCCCTCTCCATGCCTTCGATCTCATGTCCCACGAGCGCGTTCAATCTTTGGCAGCCGAGGCTCTGGGCGAGATCCAGCGCCACCGGCACGTTCTCCCGGAACTGACTCTGACGCTCCGGGTCGCTTATGAGCCCCCGGTCCCCATTCGGCATGTCGCCAGCGTCGAAGTTGAATAGCGCCACGTCGAGGTTTGCGTCCTTGACGGCGTGCTCGATATCGCCGAGGTCTGCCTCGTGGCCGGGCCACCAGAACTCCACCGCCGAGAAGCCCGCCTCGGCCGCCCGCCCGAAGCGCTCCAGAAACGGAACCTCGCCAAACAACATGAAAACGTTCGCGCAGAACCTCATCCCAGCCCTCCTGTCTCTGTCCTTCCCGACCAGCGAACTTCGTATCCCCGCCACTCAAGCAGTAGCATACCGTCCGCCGCCCGTAAAGTGTACGTTCCGTAGGATGAAAACGCGGCCCGACCCTCAGTACGAGCCGAAAGCCTCCGAGAAGGTGGTAGAGATCCCCTTGATGTCGGGGACTAGCTCGTTTATCCGTCTTTTCTTCAGGCGGCTCGCGGGTCCGGAGATGCTCATGGCGGCGAAGACCTCGCCGTCCGCGCCGAAGACGGGAGCGGCGAGGCAACGGACGCCTTCTTCCTGCTCCTCGAAGTCTACCGCGTAGCCGTCTTCGCGAACCTTTTCAAGCTCCGCCCGGAGCTGGGGAGGGTCGGTTATGGTGCTGACGGTGTGCTGGGCCAGGCCCGCACGGGCGATGATAAAGTCCACGAGGCGCGCTGACTGGTAGGCCAGTAAGACCTTCCCGGTGCCGGTCGAGTGCAGGGGGACCCGGTTGCCCGGCTCGGTAAACATCCGCAGCATGCGGGCGGGCGGGGCCACTTGCTCTATGTACACGGTCGAGTTCGCTTCCAGGATGGCCAGGTTGGCGGTCTCCTGGCTCGTCTGCATCAACTCTTCCAGAAAGGGCAGAGCGAGTGTTCCGATGCGCTCCCTGGTGGCGATGACCATATTCAGGGACTTCAGCCCCAGGCCATACTTCCGGGTCCGGGCGTCCCTGTGGACATAGCCCCGGCCGGCCAACGTGCCGAGAAGACGGTGTGCCGTCCCCACCGCAAGACCGGTGGCGTCCCCGATCTCGCTCACACCGACCTCTCCTCCCGACCGGCTCAGAAACTCCAGGATGTCCAGCGTCCGCTCGACCGAGCGTACCCCGCCCTCAGATCTGGATCCCACCCCGACCCACCGCCCATGTCTCGTGGAGCATCGTGCGCCTCGCACCAGCGGAAGGCTCTCACGCCACGGACGAGTCGTCAAGCTGTTTTCCACTTTGCGAAAAGTAGGGTTGCGAGAGATAAGTAGCTGATGGAACAATCGGGTGGATAGTAGGAAAAGGAGGTCTTTCTGTGGCGAAGATGACTGTCATGGAGGCGGCGGTACAGGTTATGGAAGACGAGGGCGTCGAGTACGTCTTCGGCATACCGGGGGCGGCGATCCTGCCCCTATTCAAGGCGCTCGAAGGTTCGGAGAAGATCGAGACCCTCGCCGTGCGCCACGAGGAGGGCGGGACGCACGCGGCGGACGGCTACGCCCGGGTTACGGGGAAGGTCGGGATCTCCGTCGGCACCTCGGGGCCCGCGGGGACGAACATGATCACGGGCCTCTACACGGCGATAGCCGACTCGATACCGATCATCTGTATTACAGGACAGGCCCCGACACACATGCTGCACCAGGAAGCTTTTCAGGCCGTAGACATAGTGGAGATAGCAAAGCCGGTCACCAAGTGGGCCGTGCAGGCCAAGGAGACGGCCCAGATACCCTGGA
>JBPCLT010000072.1:0-11701 GCA_051003015.1 Rubrobacteraceae bacterium
CGGACGTCTTCGACTTCTGCGAGCGGGTTGACCCGAAGACGTACAACAAGCGAACGATCGAGTCCCTCATAAAGTGCGGAGCTTTCGACTTCTCCGGTTCTTCACGAGCCGCCATGATCTCGGTCCACGCCAAGGCCGTGGAGCGGGCGGCCCGGAGCCTCAAGGACGCCAACGACGACCAGTTCTCGATGTTCGCGGCGGAGGAGATAGCCCCCCCGAAACCCGAGATCCCCGACCTCGAAGACGACCGCCGCGAGAGGCTTGAGTGGGAGAAGGAGGCGCTGGGCCTCTTCGTCTCCGACCATCCGCTGCGCCCCGTCCTCCACAAGCTGGGTAAGCACGTCAACACGACCGTCTCCGACCTCGATGGCTGCCGCGACGGGGCCGTGGTGTGGGTCGGTGGGCTTGCGACGAGCGTGCGGGTGAATACCACGCGCAAGGGCGACAACATGGCGATGCTTCAGCTCGACGACACGCGGGGGCTGGCCGAGGTCATAGTGTTCCCCAGGGTCTACGGGAACTGCGCGGAGTGCGTGCGCGAGGACGCTGTGCTCAAGGTCAAGGGACGGGTGGAGCGCAAGGAAGGCATCCCGCGCATCGCGGCGCTTGAGATGGAGGAGCTTCACCTGGAGCCGGGGCTCGACCCCGTCTATCTGGACGCCGCCGTGTTCGTCGGCCTTGCGAGAGAGGAGGCGTCGCGGGCCTTCGAGTTGCTCGCCCGGTATCCGGGGGAGAGCCCCTTGTTCCTGTTCTCCGGGAACGGCGCGCTGGAGGAGAGGATCTGCGCCGTCGAGGACTCCTCCGACTTTCATGCGGAACTGAAGCAGATCCTCGGTCCCAAATGCATCTCGTATACGTCTTCGGTAGCGGCGGGCTCGGCGGAGCCGGAGATGGAGCAGGTCTCCTGACCCCTGCCGCTGCGCGGCGCCAACTATGACGCATGACGACGTGCAGCGTTGGCTCGACGCCTACGTCGAAGCCTGGCGCACCAGACCTGGCCGGAAAATATCCTACATATAGCTGGAATTTTTGGATAGCCTTCTCTTCCGACATGCATCCCGAACGCGAGCTAGAGCCCGAACACCATCGCGCACATCACGACCAGCGTCATGAGGAGCCCTACGAAGATGACGAAGAGAAAGCCTTGCGCGGTGGTCTCCAGCCTTGAGTGTTCCTGGCGCACCCGGGGCTCCCTTTTAGCGCGACCGGCGGAATCGTCTCCCGCCTGTCTTGTTCACGGCAATCTCTCCTTTCCTACTCGCTTCGCACGATCTCCAGGGTCTCGCTCCGCGCCACCTCTACCGGGATCGCGAACCCGTCACTGGCTCCGTTATCCGGCGCGGCGACTGTCGTGAGCACGCCGAGCACCTCGCCACGCGCATTGACTAGCGGCCCACCGGAACTGCCGGCGTTGATCGAGGCGTCCGTTTGCACGGCTCCCAGTTTGGCTCCATCGCCCAACCGCACCGGCCGGTTCAGCGAGCGCACCGTCCCCGACATCGCGGCGTCGGCCTGCTCGTGCGAGAAACCGACCGCGAGCACCGGATCCCCGACGCGAGCCTCGGAGATCCCGGAACCTGAATGCAGCGGCGGTAGCCCTGAGTCATCGAGTTCCAACGCGGCTATGTCGACCTCCGGCGCGCGGCCGAGCACCCGCGCCGTGCGCCGCGTACCGTCGCGCAGCACCACGGAGACCTCGTCAGCGTCCGCCACGACGTGAGCGTTGGTCACGACGATGCCCGGGACAGCGACGCGAAACCCCGAACCGCTGTGGTCACCCTGTCCCACCCGCACTGACACGACGCTGTCCAGCACCCGGTCGGCAACCCCGCTCAGCTCGCCGGCACCGGGGTCGAGACCGGCCCACTCGTCTGGAGCGATCCGACCGAGCAGGGCGAAGTCGTCACCGCGCACGGCGTAAACGGCCGCCTCGCCTTCGGCGATTGGAACGGCGGGTTCCAGCACGCTCGGATAGACGCCGTGCCCGGAGATGACCATGTTGGGATCTCCTGGGGCTGGCGCCTGCTCGCGGACGAGCCGGTTGATGCGGCGCTCGGCCACCTCGTCTGGCTCCGGATACAGCCGCTCGAGACCGTCGATCTCCTCGGCCCGCCCGAAGGCCAGATCGGCCGTCTCCCGGGCGCGACAGTACGGGCTCGCCCATACCGTCCCGACGGGAATCCGCAGTTCACGGAAGGCTTCTCCGATTGTCCGGGCATCGGCACGTCCCTCGTCGGTGAGGTTGCGCTGCGTCGAGCAGTCGTCGAGGTCCACCTGTGCGTCATCCGGTTCGGAGCGGTCGGTGGCGGCGTGACGGATGACGATGATCGCACCGCCACCGCGAACCGGCGAAAGCATTCCCCCCCTGGACCCGAAAGCTCGGCTGTCGGGCGGCGATGCATTCTCCCGCGAGGCGCCGTCGGGACCGGTACACGCACTCACGGCCAGCGTGCCACAGACGCTCAACACGGCGAGTGCCCGAACGGCCCGGCCTCGGTGCGGGAGGTCATGCACTGCTGTGCTGCTTTGCCTCGACGGTTCCAGTGGAGCTTCCAGAGGAGCTTCCAGCAGAGCGCGCCAGCCAGCCAGCGAACACCTGGTCGAGGCTGAACCGGCCCGGACCCACGAGAAGCAGCGCGATCGAGGCCGCGCACATGATGAACGCGAACCCGGCGCCGCTTCCGTCCGGCTGCATTACCAGAGGCTCGCCGCGATGGACGAAGACCAACGCGCCGGCCATCACGACGATGAACCCGGCGCTCAGCGGTCGGGTGAGGGCGCCGAACAAGAACACGATGCCACCGACCAGCTGGATGTAGGCGGTGTACGGCGCGGCCAGCGTGGCCAGCGGGATGCCGGCGTCCCGGTAGTTCTGGATATTGGTCGATACGCCCGCCTCGAAGACGTCCCCCGCGCCGTGCGCGATGAACACGGCGGCGACCGCGAGGCGCAGGATCAGCAGTCCGGTGTCGTTGACGGCGCGTGACTGCTCGGTGAGAAAGCGTAGTTGGTTCATGGTTTTCTCCTTTGTTGGGTTCATGGTCTCCTCCTTTGTTGACGGGCTATGAGTTCATGATCTCCTCCTTTGTCTGTTGACGGATTGGCGCGGAGGCCCAGCCAACTGCCGATCGGGCGCATCACCAGGGCACGACTGCCTCCACCGAACTGTCGTCTTGACCGAGAAAGGATCCGGTTGGACTATCGGCGCCCAGGAGCGCGAGCTTTACCGGGAGGTCGGCGCCTTGCTCGGCGGCCAGGCGACGGGAGATCTCCCGGCCGATCCCCTTGTTGGCCCCCGTCACCAACGCTACCTCGCCGTTGTGTCTCCCGCCGTTCATGGTGGTACCTCCGCGTCGGGGTGTTTGATCGTCTCTATTCCAGCACGCCTACCCCCCGGAAGGGAAAGACCAAATCGGTCGCGTGCTATACTCGCGAGGTATGAATGATCTCGAGGTGCGGGAACTGCGTTACTTCGTCGCCGTGGCCGAGGAACTCAACTTCTCTCGGGCCGCCGGTCGCCTTGGGATGGCGCAGCCGCCGTTATCCCGGGCCATCAGCCAGTTGGAGAGGCGGCTTGGCGTGCAACTGTTCGAGCGCAACACCCGCAAGGTCGCGCTGACCGCCGCTGGCCTGACGTTGCTAGACGAGGCGCGAAGCGCGCTTGACGCGATGTCCGCGGCCGCTCGCCGCACCCGGCGCGCCGCGTCGACCACCCCCACCCTTGTGGTCACCGCGAAACCGGGCGTCGCGACGGGTCTGCTGCAGCAGATCGTGGATTCCTACACCGCGCTGCCCGGCACGCCGCAAATCGAGATCGCCGTCAGCGGCTACCGGCAGCAAGCGGACATGGTGCGCGACGGGCGCGCTGATGTGGCCCTGCTGAGCTCACCCTACGACGAGCGAGGGCTCGACTCCGAACCGTTGACCACCGAGCCCAGGGTGGCCGCGCTGCCGGCCGGCCACGAGCTCGCCCGCCACGGCACTCTACGATGTCGTGACCTTCACGGCGAGCCCATGCCGCAGTGGCCGGAGACTAGCCCCGCCGAACGCGCATACTGGTCGGGCCGGGGTGGTGACTTCTCGGCCAACGGATCCATCGCGCCGCAACCCGATGTGCCCGTACACGGTCCGGTCGTCGGCGACGTCACGCAGCTCCTGGAGGTTGTGGGTCTTGGCCAGGCTGTCGCCCTGATCCCGCAGTCCGTGGCCGAAAGCAATCCGCGAGCTGACATCGCCTACCAACCGGTTCGCGACGCCAGCCCATACACTATCGCCATCGCCTGGCCCGAGGGGTCGCGAGCACACTCGATCGCCGTGTTCGTCCGCACCGCGCTCGATCTCACGGCCCACGAATACAACGAGGCTTACGTAGAAGCACGCTGATGAAGCCTCTTGGCGAAGTAGCTCGCCTGTACTTACCCGGCTTGCCTTGCTGACCGTTCGGCGGCGCGGGAACCCTGTTGGCGATCTCCGGGTTCGTGAGGGTATCGGCATCCGCCACGACCTCGCGTTGTAGAGCACTGGAGCATTATGTCGTTGGCGGGGTTTGTGGCCCTTACGTCTGCAGCGACGGTTTCGTGCCCGCGGCCACGGTGAAGGGACCGTTCTGTCCGCGCGAGTTGGCCTCGTAGGTTCCGTGAAGACTTCCGTTGTCGGGGCAGGCTCTTCGGATCTGCACGCCGAGCTCAAGCTCCTCCTCGGATCGCGGTGCCTCCGGTATTCCCGGCCCATCTCCGAGCCGGAGATAGAGCGGGTCTCCTAGAGACGTTCTCCGCCCAGGACAGCCGCGGCGCACGACCTTCTCTTGCCGGGCACGTAACCTGGTAGGGGTCTTCTCTGATACGTTAGACTCGGTTATGGTCGCTATGGCGAGGTGGAGTTGAGCTTCCTCTTGCTGATCGGCCTTGCCCTCCTCCTCGAAGGCTTCGACCAGCACGTCCCCAAAGGCTACATCTACTTCGCGATGGGCTTCTCCGTCCTCGTCGAGTTCCTGAACCTCCAGGTCCGCCGCCGGCGCCAGCGCCGCTCCGAACCCGTCCACCTGCACCAGCGTTACACGAGGGAGAGCGCGCAACAACAGCCGGACGCCCCGGAGGAGTAATCGCCGAGAAGGGTTGCGTTTGGCCTGGGATCGGGAGAATATGGGCGCTGTCCGAAGAATGAACGGAGGGTTTCATGAACGAACGGATAGTCTTCACCCGCGGCGTCCCGCCGCCCGAGGCGTTCCCGGCGGAGGAGCTTGGCGAGTGCTTCGAGGCGGCTATCCGGAACGACACCGCTGTCGTGTTGCAGTACGGTCAGCAGCCAGGCTACGCGCCGCTGCGCGAGGAACTGGCGCGAGAGTACGGCGTCTCCGAGGATGAAGTTCTGGTCGGCAACGGTTCGTTGCAGTTGCAGGATCTCGTCTCGGCTCATCTCGTGCGGGACGGCGCGGCGGTGTTCACGGAGCAACCGAGCTACGACCGTGCGATCTCCACGTTCCGCCGCCGCGGAGCCCGAACCATCGGCATCCCACTCGAAGAGGACGGTATAAGCATCGAGCGGCTGGAGGCCGCGCTGGAGCGCGAGGTTCCGGCCTTCTTGTACCTCGTCCCGGACTTCCAGAACCCGGCCGGGGCGACGCTCTCGCTGGAGAAGCGGCGGCGGGTGGTGGAGCTGGCGGACGAGTATGGATTCTGGGTGATAGAAGACATACCGTACCGAAAGTTGCGCTACAGGGGCGAAGACCTGCCAATGCTCCGGGAGATAGACTCATCACACGTCATCACTATGAGCTCTTTCAGCAAGCTCCTCAGTCCCGGCATCCGCGTCGGATTCATGCTCGCGCCTTCGGCCTTGATCCGGAACATAGCCACCCTCGGGGAGAACACGTACCTCTCGCCGGTCTTGCCGACCCAGGCCGCGGTGGCGGAGTACCTGAAGCGGGGCTGGCTCGCACCGAACGTCGAGCGCCTCAAGGAGCTATACCGGCCGCGCTGGGAGGCGATGTCCGGGGCGGTGCGCCGCGAGTTGCCGGACGCGCGGGCGTTCATCCCCGATGGCGGCTTCTTCGTGAGCGTGATGTTGCCGGAAGGAGCGAATACGGAGAACCTCGTTGGCCGGGCCAAAGACATCGGGCTCGTGCTGACGCCCGGCTCGGCGTTCTTCGCCGACCCTGACAACGGAGAGCCTCCGGTGGGCGACCGCTTCGTGCGGCTGCCGTTCTGTGCCGTCACCACGGAACAGATAGACGAAGGCGTTCGGCGGCTGGCGAGCTTGCTCTAGTTTTGGAGCCGTCATCGGGATGGTAAAATCCGGGGCATGACTCAGAAGATCAAAAAGACAGAAGAGGAATGGCAGGATCAGCTAACGTCCGAACAGTACCGCGTGACCCGCATGAAAGGCACTGAGCGCGCCTTCACCGGCGAATACTGGGATACGAAGGAAGAAGGCACGTATAACTGCGTAGCCTGCGGCACGCCGCTATTCAGTTCCGAGACCAAGTACGACTCAGGCACTGGCTGGCCCAGCTTCTGGGAGCCGGTAGACGAGCGGAACGTAGAGACCGAAGAGGACCGCCTCCTCTTCATGAAGCGTACCGAGGTGCATTGCGCCGCCTGCGGAGCGCATCAGGGCCACATCTTCGACGACGGCCCCGCCCCGACCGGTCAGCGCTACTGCATCAACTCCGCCGCGCTCAAGTTCGACCCCAAGTAGCAGAGTGTTCGCGCCCGGCCTTCGGGTCGGGTGAGGATTGGAACTCGCAGGAGGCGCGCGGAAAGTTTGGGGACATCGTGGTATCAGGCGGTACTCGCAAGCGAAAGGGCGTCGGGGTTTGTCCCGACGCCCTCCGTCTTTCTTGTTGTGTTATCGGTTAGCGGCTGAACACCTCCAGTTCGGCGGCGCGGACGATCTCACCCTGCGCCGAGTTCTGGTCGCAGTCGGTGTTGTTGGTGGGGTCTGCGTCCTGTTCGCCCTGGTAGCTGGGGGCGCCGGTGCATTGGTTGGTGTTCACGCGCAACTGCACGTGGGTCGCCTGCGTGTCCCGCACGTCGAAGCTCTGGAAGTTCAGTTGCGGCGCCAGCGGACGCGGCACGCTCGCCGGGAAGGGAGCGTTGTTTGTGTCGCCCTGGTTGCTGTAGACCTGCGTGAAGCCCTGGTCCGGGTCGTTGCAGTTGCCGTTGGCCGTGCTAGCCCGGCAGGTCAGGATGTCGAAGCCGCGCAGCGCCGAGAAGCGGCTCTGGGTGTCGGTGTCGCCGAAGCGGTTGCTCTGTTCCTGCGGGCGCAGGAACGCGCTCACGTTGACCTTGCCGACGAGGCGGGATCCACCCGTGAGGTCCACCGTTACCTGCTGGCCCTCGACAGGACCGTCGGCCTTCCAGTTGCTCTCCTCGGTCTCGTCCAGGAGCTGCGCTGCGGAACTGCCGTCCGGGCCGCTCACGCCGTCGCTGGTGGCGGTGGGCCTGGCGCCCTTGGAGAGCGAGGCCCAGTTGTCCTGCATGGTGATCTTCCTGTTGGCGACCTGTCCGGATTTGAACGTCTGCTCGTAGCGGATCAGGCCGTAACCCGGCGCCTGGATGACGAATTCGTAGCTGCCGGGGGCGAACCTCGCCGTACTGTCACCGTCTTCAGCGACAGGGACCGACCGGGCTTCGTATTCGCCCACGTAGACGTTGAAGTCCGTTATCTTCTTGCCGCTGCTGGTGACGGGTTGGAAGGTGATCCTGGCGTTGTTCCCAAGCGGCGAGCCGAAGTCGGGGACCGGGTCGCGGTCGTCGGTGCCGGCGCTGGAGGCGGCGGGACCCATGCCGCGGCGGGCAAACGCCAGCCACAGTTCCTTCTGGTTGGCGCCGCCGAAGCGCATTTGATCCGCTGCCAGATAAGCGTCGCGTGCGTCCAGGAAACTCACCGTTGACGGCTGCAACAGGAAGGCGTCGTGGAAGATCTGGGCCCACCGCCGGTTGCCGGGACACTGGTCCGCCGGACGCTGTCCGTCCGCGCACTGCTCTTGCAATGGGGTGCCAGGCGCCGAGGAGAACTGCCCGTCGTACTTATTCATCAGCAGTTGCCTGATGTCGAAGTTGGTGGCGGACCAGATCTCACCGTCCGCGTGCGGGCTGGTGACGCCGTTGGGATCGTACTCGATGTCGGAGTAGTTGAGAGTGCTCCGGTTCATGCCGTAGTTGCGGATGCCGGTCTGCTTGGCGCCGGTGACGTACGGGCCGACCGCGTAGCGGTTCTCGCCGTCGGTCGGGGCGTAGCCGTACTCGTACAGGTACTCGATGGCCGTCAGGTCAGACCAGCTCTCGCCCATCGAGCGGGCCTGAAGACCGGAGAGGCCGGCGTCGGGGCCGGCGACCATGCGGTTCTGGATGGCGTGGCCGTACTCGTGGGCGATGACGGACATATCGTAGTCGCCGTCCACGCACGGCGCGTAGAACGCAGCGGCTATCGGCTGCCAGAGGTACATGTTGGTGATCGGGGCTATGCCGTCGTTCAGCGTGATCTGGTTGGCGTTATCGCGTCCGACGTAGCTTGGAGCGCCACCTGTGACCGCCCCTGCTTGCACGTCGCCGAGCTCGGGGTCGTTCTCCCGATCCGGCGGCGTGGTCCCGAAGTTTGAGTCCTGAAGGTTGTACGCCTGCTCGGTGAAGCCGAGGTTGTACGACCAGTCGTGCATCCTGTTGTGGTTGGCGAACAGCGCCCCGGTCGCGGCCGAGATGTCGTTGCCCGTGCCCGGCGTGAACTGCGCCGGCGAGCACTGCGATTCGTACCAGTCGTTGTCCCACGCATAGTCCGTTGGCCCTGTGGTGTTGGTGCTGTATTTGCGGTCGGGGCTCACGGGACGGTAGCCGGTGGGGCCCGGCGAGAGCGGGCTGAACCACGACTCCGCCGCCCGCGCGTTGTTGCCAACGGTCGTGAACGTCGGCGTGAAGCCCGCCTTCGGGTTGGTGTCCCACGGGGTTCGCGAAGCCTGGTTCGCCACGTCGAGGTCGCAGCCGGCCGGCGGCGCGTCACCGTAGGAGAGCGTGTTCCAGCACGCCACCCTGCGGGTATCGGTGGAAGGATAGCTCGCGTTGTTCGCCCCGATTGGCGGGTTGGCGAAGAAGTACTCCCACTCCGGTGGATAGGGCGCGCCGTCCGGCGTATCCGCGCTGGCGTTGGTGCTGAAGACGCCCGTGTACGTGCTCGGCGGCAGCGGTTCGGTGTTCTCGAAGCTGCACACCCGCACGTAGTAGTCGCCTGCCGGCACGCCGCCATCCGGCTCGTACAGGATGCTCTCGGGGGTGGTGAGGAAGTCCATCTCCGCCACCACGTTCGCGTCGTCCCGGCCGTTGTAAAGAAGTTGGATCACGATGTCATTAGCAACGTTGTCGGCGTTGACGTACACGCCGATGGACTGCGTGCCCTCGGCCACGGTGAAGGGACCGTTCTGCGCCGGCAGGTCGCACGAGTTCGCCGCGAAGGAGCCGTTGAAAGGCTCCACCGCCGGCGGTGGCTGCGCCGGGTCCTCTTGCATGAGTTGCTGGACGTTGTTGGCGCGGTAGATCACCTCGCCGCTGTTGGCGTCCACGAAGCTGGTGAACGACTCAGCCTCGCCGCCCTGGTCGTTGAGGTAGATGGCCTCGTAGGCGGGGACCACGCCGTCAGTGGGCGTCGGGATGGCCGTAAGGCGCACCCGCTGCTCCTGAACGAGGCCGTTCACATCGAGCAACGTGAAGCCGGCGCCCGTGGGATCCTCCTTCACGCCCATTATGTCGGAGGCGGTGGTGCTACTTACGTCAACCAGCGCATCTTCGGGAAGCGCGCTGGCCGCGCGAAGCCAGGCCTCGCTCGCCGAGAGCGAAGCGTTCGCTTTCGCCAGGTTCGTGCCCGTATCCTGGGTCAGGGAAGACGAGACGTACGCCACCTTCCAGCCGCTATTCGGGGTCCCAGTGAGGCCGACGGTAACCGACCCGTCCTTGACGGCGGAGAGGCCGCCGAACTGCTGGCGGAAGAACACCGCGTGGCCGTCTGAGCCCTCCATCGGGGTGTCGTTCTCGAAGCGCAGGTTGTCGTTGCTGCGCATGTATGCTCCAGGTAACCCGAAAGCGCCGGAGTTGGCGGCCAGGAAGTTGCGCGCCGCGTCCTGGGCGCTCGCGCCCTGAACCCCGGTCGCAAGGAAGCCGCCGCGCTTCATCATGGACTGCGGCGTGCCGAAGTCGTTCCAGCGCGTGGTAGCCTCCAGGTTCGAGGCGGCGCTCCTCTGCGCCGCAGTGGGCGCTACGCTGCCCGTTCGGTTATCCACGTCGGCCTCGTGCTCGTGGATCTCCTCGATATTAGCCTGCGCGGAGACGGAGGATGCATGGAAAATCCCCAGCCCCGCAAGAAGCACGGCAGCCACGACCGCAAAAGCAATAGTTCGCATCGAAAAGTCGGTAGTGTTTCACGCTAGAATGATGTGGTCTTGACCCCGGTCGGCGGACAAACGAGAGTTTCGGATGTGAACGCCGACGAAGGGAGACCACGCAATGCCGGGAGCAACACCACGCTACCCGCCAGAATTCAAACGAGAAGCCGTTCGCCTTGTCCGCTCCTCGCCAAACACGAGCGTTGCCCAGATAGCCAGGGAGCTACAGGTCTCGGACAACTCTCTGCGGAACTGGGTCAAGCAGGCTGAGATAGATCAAGGAGAGCGGGAGGGACTCTCAACCGAAGAGCGCGAGGAACTCAGCAAGCTGCGCAAGGAGAACAAAGTTCTCCGTCAGGAGCGGGAGATCCTCCGAAAAGCCACGGCCTTTTTCGCCAGGGAGGACGGGATCCGATGAGACTATTCAGGCTCATCGACGCGGAGAAGGCCAATTACCCGATCTCGCTACTGTGTCAGGTACTGAAGGTCTCAAGGAGCGGCTACTACGACTGGAAAGATAGGCCACTCTCCAAGAGGGCCAGGGAGAATGCGGCCCTCACCGAGAGGATCAGGCAGATCCATCACGGGAGCCGTCAGATCTATGGCTACCCGCGGGTCCATGCCGAGCTTAGAGCTTTGGGAGTACGCTGCTCCAGGAAGCGAGTAGCGAGGCTGATGCGAAAAGCTGGTTTGCAAGGCTGCCGGCATGGGAGAAAGAAACGCACCACCACCCGCCGGGACAAACACGCTGTACCCGCTCCTTGAGACCTCCTGAAGAGGAACTTCACTGCCGTGGCTCCGAACAGGATCTGGACTGCGGATATAACCTATGTTGGTACCCAGCAGGGATTCCTATACCTGGCCTTCATTCTGGACATCTACTCCAGGAGGGTGGTGGGTTGGTCGATGGCAAACCACCTCCGCACAGAGCTCGTGGTGGATGCTCTTGAGATGGCTCTCTGGAGAAGGCGGCCTGATTCTGGACTGATCCACCACACGGATCGGGGGGCACAGTACACCGCACTCTCATTCGGCAAGAGGTTGGAGGAGGCAGGTATCGCGTCTTCGATGGGCCGGACAGGCTCTGCCCTGGATAACGCCATCTCCGAATCCTTCGTAGCGAGCCTAAAAACGGAACTTCTCCACAGGCATCGCTTTCTCAGCCGGGAGGCTGCCAGGACGGCTATATTCGACTACATCGAAGGGTTCTACAACCGGGTCAGACGCCACTCGTCGTTAGGTTACTTGAGCCCATCAGAATACGAACAAGCTACAATGGAGGAGGCTGCGGTGGCGTAAGCGAGATTTGTCCTTCGCCCCGGGGTAAGTCCA
>JBPCLT010000073.1:0-6074 GCA_051003015.1 Rubrobacteraceae bacterium
CGTGAAGGTCAGGATAGTGAACGAGCCCGACTCGGACCACCCCATGCAGCACCCGATCCACTTCCACGGGCAGCGATTCCTCGTGCTCGCGCGCGACGGCGTCCGGAACCCGAACCTCGCCTGGAAGGACACGGAGCTCGTGGGCACGGGACAGACGACGGACATCCTGGTGGAGATGAGCAACCCGGGCACGTGGATGGTCCACTGCCACATCGCCGAGCACCTGGAGGGCGGGATGATGTTCAGCTTCGAGGTCGAAGAAGTCGGCCCTCGAATCCGGCGCTGAGCCACCCGGAGCATTGCGCGGAGGACCAGCGGGTAGGTGTCTCCCGAGCCCGGCGCGGTTGACCAGCATGGTTATCGTTCGACACACGATTCAAGCGTTCCCTGGAAGCGTTTGATCAAAGGAGACAAGATGCACGGGCACGGAGCTACTGACTTCGACAAGAGGCCGACGGCGGTGAAGTTGAGCAAGGGCAGGCGGCGGGCGGTTTTGGCCGTGGTTTGTCTGGCGCTGGCGCTGGTGATGGGAATGGCGGTTTCGCTGAGCGTCGCACTGCCGGATCTGGCCCGGGGCATCGGTGCCTCGCAGGCACAGCTACAGTGGATAGTGAACGCCTACGCCGTGGTGTTCGCGGGGTTGTTGTTGCCAGTGGGCGCACTGGGGGATCGCTACGGGCGCAAAGGGGTCTTGCTCGCAGGGCTGGTGGTCTTCGGAGTGGCTTCCGCGGGGGCGGTCTTCGTGGATAGCCCGGGCGCGCTGATCGCGCTCAGGACCGTCTCGGGGGTGGGTGCGGCGATGATCATGCCGATGACGCTCTCGATCGTCACGAGCGTGTTCCCTCCCGAGGAGCGCGCTGGGGCGGTGGGGGTGTGGGCCGGGGTGGCCGGGGCGGGTACGTTCGTCAGCCTCCTGGTCTCGGGCGCTTTGCTGGAGTTCTTCTCTTGGCCTTCGATCTTCGCCCTGAGCGTGGTGCTGGCCGCTCTCGCGCTAGTAGGCACCGCGGCGCTGGTACCAACATCGAAGGACCCCGAGCACGCATCTCTGGATCCTGCGGGCGCACTCCTGTCCGTCGCGGGGATCTCGGTGGTGGTGTTCTCCGTCAGCGAGGGAGGAGCGTACGGATGGACCGATCCATTGGTGGTAGCGGGCTTCGTCGTCGGCGTGCTCGCTCTGATCGCCTTCGTGCTCTGGGAGTTCAGGACCAAGAGGCCCATGCTCGACCCGAGGCTCTTCCTGGTGCGACCTTTCGCCGCAGGGACGCTCTCGATCACGATGAGCCATGTGGCGATATTCGGGCTCTTCTTCGTCGCATTGCAGTATTTGCAGCAGATACTGGGCTACTCGCCGCTTGTCTCCGGGCTCGCCGTTTTGCCCATGGTCGCCGCCTTTGCGCTCTCGCCTGCGGCCGCCCACCTCTCCCAGCGAGTCGGCCCCGCTCCGGTGATCGCCGGTGGGCTCGCGCTGGGGGCTGCGGGCCTTGCGGTGCTTTCCACCCTGGGTGTAGGCTCCTCCTACTGGCACGTGCTGGCCGGGTTCGCCCTGGCCGGTGCGGGGATGGCCTTGAGCGCCGCCCCGGCCACGAACGCCATCGTCGCCTCGCTGCCCCAGGGCAAGCAGGGCGTAGCCTCCGCCGTCAACGACCTCTCCCGCGAGCTTGGCGGCGTCCTGGGGATAGCCATCCTGGGCAGCGTGCTCAACGCTGGCTACCGCTCCGGCCTTTCGGACGCGGCGCGCGGCGTGCCGGAGGAGGTGCTTGCCCGGGCGCAGGAATCGCTCGCCTCCGCGCTCGGGGTCGCCGGGCGGCTCGGGGGAGGAGAGGGCGGACGGCTCGCCGACGTGGCGCGCGAGGCGTTCGTGGGGGGCCTGAGCGCCTCACTCCTGGCCGGCGCCGTCGTCCTTGTTCTGAGTGCCGTCGGCGTACTGTTGCTCGCTTCCAAAGGGGGCGCGAGCGATCCCGGCACGGTCAAGGAAGGGGAGAGAGTGTGATCCGGGTTGGCGAGGACGCGCCGTTGCGCCTGAGCTACGAACGTCGAGACGAGCGCCGAGGGAGGGGCGAGCCGCTGCTCCTGATCCACGGCGCGGGGAGCTACCGGCGGGTGTGGGATCCCGTGCTCGATCGCCTCGCCGTCGAGCGGGACGTGATCTCCGTGGACCTGCCGGGACACGGAGATTCTCCGCTCGTGGAGGAAGGAACCCCACCAACACCGGCGAACTTCGCCCGCCTGATGGTGTCTTTCTTGCGGGAGCTGGGAATGGAGTCCGCGCACGTCGTGGGCAACTCCAGTGGCGGATGGACCGCATTGGAGATTGCGAAACTAGGCCATGCCAGGTCCGTCACCGCCTTCTCTCCCGCCGGCTTGCGGCGCAAGGGTACTCCGCGCCAGATCATATGGGCGTTCCGGTTCGGTCACATCCTGGCGCGGCAGCTCGGGTGGGCCGCGCCCCTGCTCCTCGCGACCGGGCCGGAGCGCACGCTGCTTCTGGGCCACTTCTTCGGACGCCCGTGGAAGATGCCGGTGGATGCTGCGGTGGGCGCCGTCCGCAACTTCGCCTGTTCTCCAGGTTTGTGGCCTCACATAAAGGCCACCTCCAAGGAGCGTTTCTCCGGCGGGCGGAAAATCGAGGTCCCCGTCACGGTGGCTTGGGGGAGCAGGGAGGTCCTTCTCCTACCCGGACAGGCACGCTTGCGGCAGGAGTTGCCGCCGCAGACGCGTTGGATCCCTCTCCCCGGCTGCAGGCACGTGCCGACCTACGACGACACCACTCTCGTCGCTCGTGTCATCCTCGAAGGAAGCGATGGGGCCGTGGGAGGGCGGAGGTGATCCGGCGAAAAGGACAAGACAACGTGGTGGTCGTCGGCGGCTACGGCGCGGTCGGGCGGACGGTCTGCACCGAGTTGGCACAGCGTTTCCCGGGCCGCGTGTTCGCAGCCGGCAGGAACATGAGGAAGGCCGAAGCCTTCTCCGAAGAGACCGGGGGCCGGGTTCTGCCTCTCAAACTCGACATGACCGACCTCTCGGACGCCGCCAAAGCCCTCGACGGCGCCAGGGTCGTTGTTGCGTGCGCGGAAACAGGTGACATCGGCTTCGCAAGGGCGTGCCTGGAGCGCGGGATACATTACGTGGATATCTCGGCCTCCTACGGCTTCCTCTCAAAGATAGAACGGCTGGACGCGCTCGCCAGGCGACGCGGCGCAACCGGCGTGCTAAGCGTCGGTCTGGCGCCGGGCCTCACCAACCTGCTCGCCAGTCGCTGCGCCCGGATGCTCGATTCCGTCCGGAGTCTCGACATCTCCGTCTTGCTCGGGCTCGGAGAGGCCCACGGGGAGGCGGCAGTCCGGTGGACCGTCGAAAACCTGGACGCGCGCTTTACGGTTCCCGGCGTCCCCGAAACCGTCGGCAGCCTCGAAGATCCCAGGACGGTGCTCTTCCCCGGTGAATACGGTCGACGTACGGCCTACCGCTTCGACTTCTCCGACCAGCACGTCCTCGCGCGAACCCTAGGCGTCGAGAAAGTCGCCACAAGGCTGTGCTTCGATTCGGCGACAGCCACGCGCCTGTTGGCGCTGGCCAGGCGGGCGGGCGCCTTCCGCGCGCTGAAATCCCGGTGGGCGCGGGACGCGCTCGTCGCGCTCCTTTCCCGGTTGCGGCTGGGTTCCGATGGGTTCTCGGTCAAGGTCGAGGCCGAGGGAGCGGTGGATGGCTACCCAGGCACATACTCCGGCTCTGTCTCGGGTCGTGGCGAAGGGTACGCGACCGGAATCGTGGCGGCATCGGTAGCCGAGAGGTTGTACGCGGCTCCTTGCGAGCGCGGCGTGTTACACATCGAGCAGCTTTTCGAAGCGTCGGCGATGTTCGATCAAATAACCGCCCACGGGCTTACGGTTGTCCTGGACCCACCGCCAGGATGACAAGGCGTGTGCCATGAGGCGGTACGGTTGGTCAGGACGAAGGACAGATAGAAACGTAGGAACCATGAGCGAGAACGGTGTCGTGATGTACGGAACCTCTTGGTGCGGCGATTGCCGCCGGGCGAAGAAGGTTGCGCAGGGGCGCGGCGTGGACTATGTCTGGAGATAGACGTCGAGAAGACGAAGGGGACCAGGGACGAGATGATGCGCCCGAGGAGGGAAATCTCCACCCCCGATCCTTCCTCCATCTCAAGATGGAGGGATCTCTACTCCTTTGGTCCACCCGGTAGTATCCCATTAAACCGTGGTCAGGCTGCACACGCTGCCTCCACCAGCCATTTCGGTCGTCTCCCGCGCCACTTGGGTACCTCAGCGGGTGGCACACGGAATTGGGAGGTTTTCTCCGCGCCAAAGTCCAGGAGCGGAGAACGTGGTCTCAGCATTCCAGCGCGGCGGTCGAAACCCGGCAAAGCGTCTGGTCGAGGACCTCCACCTCCTCGTCGCTCAGGTGCCGCCCGAAATGCTCGGAGATCCCCCTGGCATAGACGGGCCACGTAGACCTCAGCGCCTCCAGACCTTCATCCGTCAGCGAGGCGTACAGCCCCCGCTTGTCAGCCGGGTCCGGCTCCCGGCGCAAGAGCCCGGCTTTCTCTATCCGTGCGACCAAACGTGTCAGCCCGCCGCGGGTGACCAGGATGGCGCTCGCAAGCTCGTGCATGCGTAGCCTGCACTCAGGCGCCTCGTAGAGCGCCAAGAGCACGTCATACCAACCGAGAGGTAATACATCAGCCTCAGAGAGGTCGTCCTCGATCCGGTCGATCGCCGCCGCATGAGCCGTCAAGAAGTTGCGCCATAACACGTTGCGCCTCTGCTCCAGCCCCTCATCCACAACCGGTAGCCGCGTCCTCATTCTCCCCGGTGCCTTCTCCTCCTTCTCAACCATGGAAAGATTGTACAGGAAACTCGTTGTACATACAACGATTTGGTGATACACTGCCAAAGTAGTTGTAGATACGACAAGTTTTCGAGGAGAGGAGGTGTGAAGGATGAGCGTGGAGAAGATTTCCAGGGAGGAGTTGAAGGCGAAGTTGGAAAGCGGGGAGGACGTTGTGCTCGTGGAGGCGTTGGGCGAGGCGCATTTCGAGGAGGCGCATCTGCCCGGTGCCATAAACATCCCGCATGATCGGGTGGACGATCTGGCGCCGGGTCTCTTGCCAGACAAGGGGGCGTGGATAGTCGTCTACTGCTCCAACGGTCCCTGCCGGAACTCCGGGATAGCGTCGGCGCGTCTCGCGGCCCTCGGCTACGAGAACGTCCGGGACTACCACGAGGGCAAGCAGGACTGGATAGAGGCGGGGCTGCCCACGGAGAGTGGCACAGCGAGAGCGGTCGGTTAGGGCCTCCAGATCCTACCGAAGTACGAAGAGGCGGGGGTCGCCAATGGGCGGTCCCCTGCCGTGGGAAACCAACGAAAGCAAGGGAGAACGTCATGGAATTCGAGAACAAGGTGGTGCTCATCACCGGTGGGGGTGGGGGCATCGGCAAGGCTGCCGCGGGCCGCTTTTTGGAGGAGGGAGCGAAAGTCGCCCTAAACAGTCGCCGACAGGAGGTGCTCGACGCCGCTCGGGAAGAGCTCGATCCCTCCGGAGAGAGGGTGGTGCTTTTTGCGGGCGATGCAAGCAAGCCGGAGACCGCCAGGAACTTCGTGGCTGCCGCGGTGGAGAGTTTCGGCGGGGTGGACGTTCTGGTAAACAGCACCGGCATCTTCAGGATCAAACCCTTCGAGGACGAGAGTGAGGAGGACTTCGAGGAAGCGATGAATTCCATCCTGAGACCCACTTTCTATACCTCCCAGGCCGCCGTTGCCGAGATGAGGCGGCGCGGTGGAGGTGCGATCGTGAGCGTCGGCTCCATGTGGGGCGTGGACGCCGTCTCCACCACCCAGACCAGCGCCTACTCCGCGGCCCAGGCCGGCCGCCACGCCCTCACCAAGAATCTCGCCATCGAACTGGCCGGTGAGAACATCAGGGTGGACACCGTCGCGCTGGCGTTCGTGTAGACCCCGGCCTACGAGCGGTTCATGTCCCCGGAGAAGGCGCGGGCGGTGCTCGACTCCGTCAACGCCTTCCATCCGTTAGGGCGGCACGGGCAACCTGAAGA
>JBPCLT010000074.1:0-3326 GCA_051003015.1 Rubrobacteraceae bacterium
AGCGCCGGTGGAGGGTCGGGTACGTTCATCAGACGCGGCGGATAACCCGCATCGGCGGGCGTCAGCATGGAGATCCCCAGCCGCTCCAACTCACCGAGCATGGTCTCCGGATCGAAGTCCCGCCTCAACTCCTCGAAGGCTCGGGCGGCCCGGTCACTCATGCGCACGCGCCGGCCGAGCTCCGCCGAAGACATCTCCGGCACCGCCGTCAGAGGCACGTCTCCCAGCCGCGACACGAAGCTGATCCCGGCTCGCGCCTGCAGCAGGGAGAGGAAGAGATACGACGTTTGATCCCTACCGGCCAACGAAGCTCGACCTCCGGTAGTTGAGCGCCTCGGCGAGGTGTTCGACTGCTATTCGATCCTCACCGGCGAGGTCCGCGACGGTTCGGGCGACCCTCAGCACCCGGTCGTGCGCCCGCCCTGAGAGGCTCATGCGGTCTATGGCCGCCCCGAACAATGCCTCCGAGTCACCGCGCAACGCGCACACCTCCCTCAAGCGCCTGCCGGCGAGGGCCGAGTTGGACACGCCCTGGCGACGGTGCTGCACGTCCCGCGCCTTCGCCACCCGCGCCCGAATATCCTTCGAAGGTTCCGCCGCCTCACCACTCCGCAATTCCTCGCGGCTCAGGCGCGGCACATCAACGAAGAGATCGAGGCGGTCCAGAAGCGGCCCCGAGATACGGCCCTGGTAGCGTTCGATCTGCCCCGCCGAACATCGGCACGTCCGCCGCCTGTCTCCCGCGTACCCGCACGGGCATGGGTTCATGGAGCAGACGAGCGTGACCCGCGCCGGGTAACTCAGCGTCGCCGCCACCCTGGAGATCGTGACGTGCCCGTCCTCTAGCGGCTGCCGCAATACCTCCAGCGTCCCCCTGCTGAACTCGGGGAACTCGTCCATGAACAGCACGCCGTGATGCGCCAGCGAGACCTCTCCGGGACGCGGGTTGCTCCCCCCGCCCGCGAGGCCCGAGGTGGAGATCGTATGGTGCGGCGCCCGGAAGGGACGGGCGCGCATCAAAGCCCCACTCCCCTGCCCGGCCGCGCTGTGGACCTTCGTCACCTCGATACTCTCCTCCAACGTAAGCTGCGGCAATATGCCAGGCAAGCGCCGCGCCAACATGGTCTTGCCTGAACCTGGAGGACCGCTCATGAGAAGGTTATGCCCACCAGCCGCCGCAACCTCCAGCGCCCGCTTGGCGAAGCGCTGCCCGGCCACGTCCGCGAAGTCGTCTGAGTCCTCCGTCTCCTCCAGCCGGCCATCTTCCTCCGCGACGGCCGGCTCCACCTCGCGCACGCCGCCGAAGAAGTCCACCGCCTCGCGCAGGCTGCGCATCCCGAAGACCTTCACGCCGCCGATAGACGCAGCCTCGGCGGCGTTGGACTCTGGAAGCACCAGGCTCCGCAGGCCCTCACGCCGGGCGCCCTCGGCCATGCACAACGCACCGCGCACGCCCCGCAAACCACCATCCAGGGACAACTCTCCCACGACCCCGGTCCCATCGAGCCTCTGCGCGGGGACGACACCCGAGACGGCCAGGACCGCCAGGGCGATGGGCAGATCGAAGGCAGGCCCCTCCTTGCGAAGGTGCGCCGGGGCGAGGTTGACTATCACTTTCTTCGTCGGGAACTTGAAACCGCTGTTGGAGATCGCCACCTTCACCCTCTCCCGCGCCTCCTGTACGGCCGCGTCGGGCAACCCCACTATCGAGAACCCCGGAAGACCCGCGCTGACATCCACCTCGACCTCGACCGGCAAGGCGTCTATCCCCAACAACGTGAGGCTGCGAGCCGTGCAGACCGACATTGCGCCGCGCCCTCCATCCTATCCGTGTCCCCGCTCACTCGCTATTCTCGTGATATCCACAGCGACAAAAGTTAGGGGATTATATAGCAACATGAATATGTACGATGCACGTAGCGTATCGGACGACTCCTACAGTTCAGAATGCGTCTCGCACGTGTTCGATGCCGTGTGAGGCGCCACGGACGAGAATCCCAACCACGTCGAAGCGCGCCTCCTCGAATTCGGGCTCCTCTTCGGCGAGGTATTGCCCGGCGATGGCGCGTATGGTGGCCTGTTTGCGTTCGGTGACGGCTTCGAGGGGCTTGCCGAAGTGTATGCTGCGGCGGAGTTTCACCTCCACGAATACCAGGGTGTCGCCATCGTGCAGGATCAGGTCCAGTTCCCCGTAGCGCGTCCGGTAGTTGCGCTCGACGAGCGAGTACCCTTTTCGGAGGAGGTATTGAAGTGCGATCTCCTCTCCCTGGTCCCCGATCTTCTTGTTCAGATCCCAACCCCCGCGAAGCTCATGCGATGGACCCGGCACGGCCCCGCCTCCGCGAGAACCATGCGATGCTCCCGCGTCCCATATCCGCGGTTCCTCTCGAAACCATAGCCGGGATGGCATGCGGAGAGGGCGTGCATTGCGTGATCCCGGAGGACTTTAGCCACCACGCTCGCCGCCGCGACCGCGGCGCTGAATCCGTCCGCCCTGGGCAGGCATTCCACATCGGGGCCGAGCTTCAGGTTGCCGTCGGCGAGGCCACACCCGGCCCACGAATCGAGAGAACCAATGGAGCGCGTGAGAACCTCCCTGTTGGCGGCGCCGAGGCCGTGAAGGTCTATCCACCAGGCCGGGAACATTGTCACCGACACGGCCTCGGCGCGCCCGATCAGCTCTTCAAAAAGCTCCGCTCGCCGCGCGGGGCTCAGGACTTTGGAGTCGTCGAGGCATGGAATCACCGTCCCGTCCAGGATCACCGCCGCCGCTACGAGCGGACCCGCAAGAGACCCCCTGCCGGCCTCATCCGCGCCAGCGAGTGGCCCGCCCCTTTCCAGTATCCAGGCTGCATCAAAGGCATAGAGGGCCTTGCCCGGAGGCGTTTTCCGCCGGGCGCGGGTCAACGCCGGAGGCTACTTCGCCTTCTTGACGCGGGCCTTCTTGCCGATCTTCTCGCGGATATAGTAGAGCTTCGCCCTTCGGACGGCGCCGCGCGAGGCGACCTCGATGCGCGCGATCTTCGGGGAATGCAACGGGAATATGCGCTCCACCGCCACCCCGAACGAGTTCTTTCGGACGATGAACGTCTCCCCGATGCCACTGCCTTTTCGGGCCAGACACAGTCCCTCGAAGATCTGGGTCCTCTCCCGGTTGCCTTCGATGACCCGGTAATGGACACGCACCGTGTCCCCCGGCCGGAACTGGACATCGTTACGCTGCACGTTCTCGCTCGTTATCATGCTGGGCTCCTCTCCTGGTGGACAAACGGGGAGCCAGGAGACTTGCCGTCAGGTCTTCCTGGCTCTCGCCCTCTCCTGCGCCC
>JBPCLT010000075.1:0-9125 GCA_051003015.1 Rubrobacteraceae bacterium
GGACTCGAACCCCCACGTCCTTTAAGGGACACTAGGCCCTCAACCTAGCGCGTCTACCAATTCCGCCACTCCGACGAAGAGCCGACTGAGTATACGAAACGCCCCCGCGAGGGTCAACGTCGCGGGACCTTCAGCCGCGCCTTGTGCTAAGTTCTCCGCGTGAGAAGCAAGTGGAGATCCGCCGCTGTACTTGCCGGGTGCGTAGGCGTCCTTGCGGGCGTCTTCGCCGCCGTTGCCATTCGCAAGAAGAGCGCTCAGTCCGGGAGGCTCGGCCAGTCCCGCTCCTGGCCGGACGGGTTCGCCCACCGGGGGGCGTCGGCGCGGGCGCCGGAGAATACGCTGGAGGCTTTCCGGCTCGCGGTCGAGGTGGGGGCGCAGGGACTGGAGCTCGACGTACACATGAGCCTGGACCGTGAGATCGTCGTCCTTCACGACGCAACCGTGGACCGCACCACGGATGGTTCGGGGCCGGTGAATGGGATAACGCTCGTTGAACTGAAGAGGCTCGACGCCGGATACCGCTTCACGCCCGACGGGGCCACGTATCCGTATCGTGGGCGAGGAGTTCGAGTGCCGACGCTGGCGGAGGTGTTCCGGGAGTTCCCTGAGGCCGTGGTGAACTTCGAGATCAAAGCGCGGAAGCCCGGCATCGAGGAGGCTGTGCTGCGGGAAATCCGGAAAGCGAACGCCGGGCGGCGGACGCTGGTGACCGCCGAGAAACACGGGATCATCCGCCGGTTCAGAAAGGTCTCGGGCGGCGAGGTCCCCACTGCGGCTTCGAGGTTCGAGATCGGGGTTTTCTACCTCCTGAGCCAACTACGGTTGGAGAGCCTGTGGCGTCCCGCCTTCAACGCCCTGCAAATCCCCGTCCGCCACGGGATGTTGAAACTGGCAACGAAACGCTTTCTGTACGCAGCGCGCGGTTGCGGTGTCCGGGTGGACGTGTGGACCGTGGACGATCCGGCGGAGATGCGGCGTCTGCTCGACCTCGACGCGGACGGCATCATGTCAAACCGCCCAGATCTCCTGTCGCGGGTATTGGATGAGCGCCGGGACGAAGCCCACAACGGTCTGCGTAAGGACTGATCTTCCGCAAGCCTGAGCTTTCGGCACTCGACTCTTTGTCCTCGCTGATCGCTGACGGCTGACAAGCTGATGGCTCGTCGTGCATGAGGCTCAGGCGAAGATCACCAACGCCGCCGAGACGACGCCGAAGAGCGTGTAGCCTGACCCGAAGAGCAGGAAATGCCTCGGGTCGCGCCGAGCGGGTACGAGGTAGCGCAGCACGTATCGCTCGAACGGGAACAGCCGCACCGCTTTCCTCAGCAGCGCGTTGTACTCGCGGTAGAAGACCATCATGTGCAGACCGCCGGCCGCCGTGATGCCGCAAAAAGGCACCGCCCAGAGCTTCGATGGGTAGAGGCTCAGGACGACCGGCGTGGCGAGGACGAGCGAGAGCCAGATCCCCTGTATGCCCAGGTACGTGAACCAGGCCGTCTTGATGCGGTATCGGTGAGCCATCTCGGAGGCGAGATTCTATCCTGAGCCAGGACGCGGGACACGCGCAGCCATCCGCCGGACCTGCCTGTAAACTAGACGGACGCAACCAAAAGACTGGAGACCCATGATAAAAGATTCCATAATCGCCGACCCCTCGCTGGCCGCCGAAGGCCACAGGAAAATAGACTGGGCGGCGCAGCATTGCCCCGTCCTGAACACCATCGCAAAAGAGCAACTCTCCGATGGATCTCTTCACGGACGGAAGGTCTCCGTCACCGTCCACCTCGAAGCCAAGACCGCCTACCTGGCGGTACTACTACACGAGGCCGGGGCCGAGGTCACCGTGACGGGTTCCAATCCGTTATCCACCCAGGACGCCGTATCCGCGGCGTTGGTGGAGCGTGGCATCCGGGTCTTCGCCACGCACGACCCGAGCGAAGAGGACTTCGAGCGGTACATCCACCTCTCACTGGAGACGGAGCCCGACCTTCTCCTGGACGACGGGGCGGAACTGGTCGGGCGGCTCATCACCGACCACCCGGATCTCATAGACCGCATCGAGGGCGCCACCGAGACCACGACCACCGGCATCCTGAAGGTGAAGGCGATGACCGGCGAGGGCGTCTTGCCTTTCCCGGTGCTCGGCATCAACGACGCCCGCATGAAGCACCTCTTCGATAACCGCTACGGGACGGGACACTCCTCCATCGTCAGCCTGCTCGCCAACACCAACATGTTCCTCTCCGGTCAGGTCGTCGTGGTGATGGGCTTTGGATGGGTTTCCAGGGGCCTCGCCAAGTACGCCGCCGGTTTCGGCGCCCGCGTCGTCGTCTGCGAACCCGACCCGGTGAAGCTGCTCGAAGCCCACGCCGAAGGCTACGAGGTAATGAACTCTATGAAGGCCGCCGGGGTGGGCGACTTCTTCCTCACCGGCACCGGGAACCTGCGGGTGCTCCGTGGCGAGCACTTCGAGAGGATGAAGAGCGGGGCTGTGTTGGCGAATGCCGGGCACTATGACCACGAGTTCGACGTGGCGGCATTACGGGAGATGGCGGTCGCCGAGCGCGAGGTCCGCGAGAACGTGACCGAGTACGAGCTTGCGGATGGGTGCCGGCTGCACGTCATCGCGCGGGGGAGGTTGTTGAACTCCGGGGCGGGGGACGGGCATCCGGTCGAGATCATGGACCTCACCTTCGCCCTGCACGCGCTTGGCATCCACCACCTCGCAAGCCACGCCGGAGACTTCGAGCCGGGTATCCAGTCGCTCCCGACGGACCTTGACGAGCAGGTCGCCCGCATCAAGCTCCACACGATGGGCGTCGAGCCCGAGGTACTCACCGAGGAACAGGTCCGGTATCAGCAGAGCTGGCGATAGGAACTGGTTTTTAGATTGGCCCACTTGAGACTGATGCGGGAGGGTGATGCCGAGGCAGCATACAGGGTCGCCTCTTTCGCCTTCGCCGAGAACGATGCGGAGGTCTTGAACCGATCCCCGGAGGAAGTCGAGCGCCGGATGGCGCGCTACAGGAACTTCCTGAAATACGACCCGGACGGATGCTTCGTGGCGGCGGAGGATGGGCGCGTCGTCGGGGCGGCGATAGCCCTGCGGCGGGAGAGGTTGTGGGTCCTCTCGCTGTTCGCGGTCGAGAAAGGGAGTCGCGGTTCCGGTGTCGGTGGTGACTTGATGCGGGCGGCCCTGGCTTACGGCGAGGGTTGCGATGCCGGCATGATCGCCTCTTCCATCCATCCCGCCGCGATGCGGAGCTACGCGAACGCCGGGTTCGTCCTGCATCCGACCTTCACCGCGAAAGGAAAGGTCCGCCGTGAGAACGTCCCGGATACCCCGAACGTGCGAGAGGGCGGCGCGGAAGACTTCGGGCTCGCCGCCGAGGTGGACCGGTACTTGCGCGGCGCGCCGCACGGTCCCGACCTGGAGTTCATGCTCCGCGCGGGGAAGATGCTGGTTTCGGACGGCGAGCGGGGCAGAGGATACGCCGTCTTTCAGGATGAGGGACTGTGGTTCCTCGGGGCGACGGACGAGGAGACGGCGTCGGAATTACTTTGGGCTTCTCTGGCGGCGCATGGGCCGGATGAGGAGGCGGAGGTGCGTTGGATCACGGCCCCTCAAGACTGGGCTGTGCGCGTCGTCCTCGCCGCCGGGCTCGACCTCCGCCCGGATGGCCCCATCTGCGTAAGAGGAAACCCCGGTCCCCTGACGCCATATCTCCCGAGCGGACCATATCTTTAGCATGTCCCGTACCATCACCATCCGCTACACGAACTTCCGCACATGCCCCAACTGCGAGGGGCGCGGTGACGATGGGTCCGCGTGGCGGCCGCTGGAGTGCAAGCGGTGCAAGGGACACGGGAAGCTCGTAACGGGCGTGGAACTCGAAGATTCAGAGCGGGGGATCTTGCCGCGTTCGGCCTACGACTTCAATACGCTGGGAGAGGTGTTCCTCGTAGACTTCGAGGAGGACGAGGAGATAGAAGTCATTCGTCCCGCCGACCCTTGGGGTCCACGTGGGCCATCATCCTGAGACCTTGGGCGAGGGCGGCGGCTATGCCGATCCCCAGCACGTCGTAGGCGATGCCAAACCGGGTATAAGCGGGACGCACGACGTCGCCGAACTCATCCCGATAGGCGCCTGGATCCCCGACGGCGGCCCAGTCGAAGGCGAGCGGAAAGAGAGCCCACTCGACCAGCGTCGCCACGACCGCCATGACGATTGCCGCCAGCACGCCCCACCAGCCGCCCCGGAAGACCAGCACCCCGGCCAGCGCCAGGAACGCGACGAGACGGGTAAGCAGTATGAGAGGCTCCCGCCCGGCGTCTTCGAAGGCGCTCTGGAACGAGAACACGTTCGCCCCGAAACCAAAGATCGCGGCGGCGAAAGTGCAGCCCAGGGTAAGCGCCATCAGGGATATCTTGTCTTTGCTCATGGGGGGATTATAGCTTTCAGCCGTCAGCGTTCAGCTTTCAGCATCTGGCTGCGAGCACGGCCCGGCTCGTCGTTACCCGAAGGTCAATGTGGATGGTTTCAACCTGACGGCTGATGGCTAATAGCTGATAGTTTCTCGACCACCGCCTTCACGTCCAGACGGTTCTTGAATGGGATGACATCGCTTTTCGCGGCCTCGGCGAGGGCTTCTGGGGAGGCACCGAGGTTCTGGGAGGCGGCGATGAGGACCCGGTGCCCCCGGCTCCGCGCCTCGCGCAGCAATGCGACGCGCTCGATGAGCTTGCGCTCGGACCAGAAACCCAGGATCTCCAGATGCACCTGCTCCCCGGACTCGTGTTTGAGGGTGAAGTCCGGGACGAGAGCGGTCTTTAGTTCCGGGAGCGTCAGGATGCCGGGCCCGGCCCCCAGCTCCCAGCCGCCGGTGTCCTTCGCCCGGTCCCACGCCCGGACGAACGCCTCCCGCACGTCGCCATCGCGGTCGCGCAACTCCTTTGGGCCGGCGTAGTGGCTGGCGAGGCCAGGAGATTCTGAGTCGAGTTCTAAAATGGCGTCGCGGCCCCGCCATTCCACGTCGGCCGAGAGCTTCCAGGAGGAAGTGAGGAGCAGGCCGGGGAGGAGCTTGGCTAGCTGAAGGCCGTACTTGCGGGTGGAGCCGAAGATGGAGAGCGGGCCATCCAGGCGCAGGCGGTAGCCATTCTTGAGTGGTTCGAGGTCGTAGATCAAACGCAGGAGCTTGACGTAGTGGAAGACGAGCCGGGCGTCGGCCTCCGCGCCGAGGTCCACGACGAGCGACCGGGCCGAGTACAGCACGCCCTGTGCTTGCGCGACGTTGTACCGGGTGACCAACTCCTCCGGTGAGGGCCGCTCGAACGTCTCCAGCACCTGTGCGCCGCGCCGGTCGGCGTACATGAGCGTGGCGGTGTCTTCGAGCCCCGTCTCCGAGGCTACTTGCGAGAGCACGCCGTCGCGGGTCGGGGCGTCGAGGAGGCCGGGCTCTTCGGCGGGCGGCTCGGGCAGCGCGGAAGCAAGCTCGAAGACGCGGGTGCGGACGGTGTACGGGTCGGCTGCGGTCGGCGCGGTCCACTCCGACCGCTCCTCCAAGAGCTTCGCCAGAGAACGTACGATCCTGAATCCCCGCCGCGCATCCAGGCCGGGACCCAACTCTTCTTCCGCCGCAGTCAGTTCTTCTTCCAGCCCTGCCCGTGGTCTGTTCGCGTGCGAGGCGTACAGGTCACACAGTTCTCCGGCGACGGCCAGCGCGCGTTCGTCTGTCGGTGAGAGACGGTGGGGGACGAGCCTGCCGCGTGCCACGCGTGCCATGACGTGCTCGCCACGCAGCATCAGACGGCGGGCTCCCTGGCGAAGCCCTCTCTACGGCGGCGGGAGGAGGATTCCTCGCCGGTCTCTGAGGTGACGAGCTCGTAGAGGATTGCCTGCTTGCCTTCTCCCGGACGGAGGATGCGCCCGAGGCGTTGGACATATTCGCGGCGCGACGCGCTTCCGGCGAGGATGATGGCGACGCCCGCGTCGGGCACGTCCACGCCTTCGTTCAGTACGTCGGAGGCGATCACGGCCCGGTAGCGTCCCTCTCTGAAACGGTCCAGGATCTCCTTGCGTTCCCTGGCTGGCGTCTCGAAGGTTATGCCGGGGATCAGGAACCGCTTCGACAATGCGTACACCTCCTCGACGCTCTTGGTGAACACGATGCACCGGTCGTCCCAGTGCCGCCGCAGCAGGGTCTCCAGCGTCGCGCCCTTGCGCATCGCGCCGCCCTGTATATCGCGGCGGCGGCGGGCGGCGAGCAATGCTTCGCGTCCGCCGGAGTGGCTCGTGGCGGCGACCATGATGAACCGTTGCCAGTCCTCCGGCGAGCGCATCGGGAGGCGATGTTTCTGGAGGAAGTCCCGGTACACGGCGTCGGCCTGGGCGTATTCGTACCGCTCGTGAACCGTCAACTCGATGGGGATGCGGACCAGCTCGAACGGGGCGAGGTACGTCCCAGCCAGGTCCTCCGGCGAGCGGTGGTAGACGATGGGGCCACATAGCTCCGGCAAGAGGTCGTGTCCGCCGTCGGGGCGCTCGGGGGTGGCGGTGAGGCCCAGGGAATAGGGGGCGAGGAGCATCTTTGGGATCACGGCGTTCTTCGGGGCGGGCAGATGGTGGACCTCATCGTAGACGGCGAGGGCGAAGCGGTCGCCGTATCGCTCCATGTGGATGTAGGCCGAGTCGTAGGTGGTGACGGTGAGGGGTGTGATCTCATGGTATCCGCCACCCAGAAGCCCCACCGTAACCGACGCCCCGAAAGCGTCCGATAGCACCGAGTACCACTGCTTCAATAACGCGAGGGTCGGCACCACGACGAGCGCGCTCCGTCCGGCCTTCTCGATGGCCCGCACGGCCACCGCAGTTTTGCCCGCCCCCGTGGGCAGCACCACGACGCCCCGGAGATCCGCCCTTCGCCAGGCGGCCAGAGCCTCCCGCTGGTAAGGACGGGGCTCCATCGCCACCCGCGACTCGAAAACGACCTTCTCGAAGCGGGCGGCATTATCCAGATACTTTGTGCCGGACTCGCGCAACGCCAGCGCCGTATCCCTGTAGGCGTTCGCCGGGGCGCGCCATTGGCGGGTGCGTCCGTCCCAGACGAAGGGCTCGGGGGCCGGCTCGTCCGGTGGAAAGCCGCCGGCCAGCAAGGTGCCGGATTCGTAAGACAGTTCGATCACATCGAGAGAAGCATACCCGAGAACGCCGGTCCCCTCAGCGGTAAACTGCGGCTCGTGGAGGGAAGAGCCAGACCAACGGGGCCCGCGTGTAGGAAGCCTGTATCCACTGGAGATGCCAGGCACATGCTCCTCCTGCTCGCGGTTCTGACGGGTGGCGTCGTGGCCGCCCTTGCCGGGTGCGCTGCGGACGAGCGGACTGCCGAACCGACTGCCGAGCGTTCACGAATCGAGGGAGAGGAGGCGACGGTTGCGACAGGATCCAACGTCGAAAACACGGGTAAGGAAGAGGCCGGAGAGAACGATGGAGTGACGGAGCGCATGAGCCTGCGGGAGATGGTGGGGCAGATGTTCGTGGTCTCGGTGGGCGGGACCGGGACGGACCAGTACATCGAGGAGATGGTGCGGAATCGGAACGTCGGGGGCGTGATCCTCTTCGAGTACAACATGGAGAGCGAGGCGCAGACCCGAAAGTTCGTCTCCTCGTTGCAGGAACTATCGCTGGAGACGGAGCCTGCCGTTCCGCTGTTCGTGGCCGTGGACCAGGAGGGCGGTGATGTCGCCCACGCGCCCTGGGTCGCGCCGCAGCCCGCCGCCGCAGAGATCGGGGCTCGTGGGGATGTGCGGGAAGCCCGCGCCGTCTCGGAGAAGATGGGACGACAACTCCGGCGGGCCGGTGTCAACATGGACCTCGCGCCGGTCGTGGACACGGGGTTTGGGGCCGCCATAGGGAGCCGCTCCTTCGGGGAGGACCCTGAGCTTGTGGCAAAGATGGGAGCGGCTTCCGTGGAGGGCTTCGAGAGGGCCGGGTTGGTCTCGGCGGCCAAGCATTTCCCCAACCACGGACCCGCGACGACCGACTCCCACGAAGGGCTTCCGATCGTCCGGCACGACATGGCGACTGTTCGCTTCCGCGACCTGCCGCCTTTCGAGGCCGCGATAGAGGCTGGGGTCCCGATGGTGATGATGGGGCACCTCGTCTATCCGGCGATAGACCCTGAGCGGCCGGCGAGCCTCTCGCCCGAGGCTTACCGTTTGCTCAGGGAGGACCTGGATTTCGATGGCGTGGCCGTCACGGACGACGTGGCGATGGCGGGTGCGACGGGTGGGGGGACCCCGGCGCGGGCGGCGGTGCGGGCGGTGAAGGCCGGGGCTGACCTGCTCATCGTCTCCAGTCCGCAGCCGCAGCAGGCCGCCGCCTATGATGCCGTGCTCGCGGCGGTCGAGGATGGGGAGATACCGAGGTCGCGGATACGGGCCTCCGTGGAGCGCGTGATGGAGGTCAAGGAAAAGTATCCCCTTTACCGGGTGGAGGGCGGACTGTAGAGTGGGGACTGCGAGTTGGGGTAGAATGTCGTCAGCAAGTGGGGATATCAACCGCATCGGACGAGTAGTCGGGCGGGACAAGGTTACAGGGGCGTTCGGGACGTTCCCGGAAGGAGGAGTGAGATGGCGGAAGTCACCCTGGAGGACGTGACCAAGGTTTTCGGTGAGGACGTGATCGCGGTCAACAAGATGAACCTGGACATCCCGGATGGGGAGTTCGTAGTGTTCGTCGGGCCGAGCGGCTGCGGCAAGTCCACGGCTTTGCGAATGATCGCGGGTCTCGAAGACATCTCCAGCGGCAAGGTATTCATCGGCGATAACGTAGTCAACGACCTGCCACCGCGCGAGCGCGATATCGCGATGGTCTTCCAGAACTACGCTCTCTACCCGCACATGAACGTGCGTGAGAACATGGGCTTCGCCCTCAAGCTCCGCAAGATGAACAAGGATGAGATAAATCGCCGCGTCGAGGAGGCAGGCAGGCTGCTCGGCATAGAGCGATTCTTGGACAGGAAACCAAAGGCGCTCTCCGGCGGCCAGCGCCAGCGGGTGGCTCTGGGGCGGGCCATCGTCCGCGAGCCGAAGGCGTTCCTGATGGACGAGCCGCTCTCCAACCTCG
>JBPCLT010000076.1:0-5393 GCA_051003015.1 Rubrobacteraceae bacterium
CGGAAGCTGGCCTACGAGATAGATCACCGCGCCGACGGTCACTATGCGGTGATGCGCTTCACCGCCGGGGAGCGGACGCTCGTAGAGCTCAAGCGCATCCTGCGCGTCTCCGACGACGTGCTGCGGCACCTGGTCGTCAAGCTCCCGCCGAGCTACGCGCACGAGCCACTCCCGGAGCCGGCGGAGGTCTGCGGCTAGACGCTTTAGGAACCAGGAGGTATTTGATGGGCAAGAAAAGAGGAGGGCCTCCTCGCGGGGCGCGGCCGGTGAAGAGCAAGCCGTGCGTTTTCTGCAAGGAGAACATAGCCTACGTGGACTACAAGGACTACAACGTGCTGCGGCGCTTCGTCTCGGATCGGGGCAAGATCCGGGCCCGGCGCGTCACGGGCCTGTGCCCGCAGCACCAGCGGGAGGCGGCGGTCGCCATAAAGCGCGCCCGCGAGATGGCGCTCTTGCCCTACGTGGCCGGATAGCAGGGGGCTGACGATGCAGGTCATACTTATGCAAGACGTGGATAAGATCGGGCAGCGCGGCGACATCGTGGACGTGAGCCGGGGCTACGTGCGTAACTTCCTCGTGCCCCGCGGCCTCGCCGAGGTGGCGACCCCAGGCAAGATGGAGGAGGCCCGTCGCGAGATGGAGGAGACCGAGGAGCGCGACCGGCGCCTGGCCGAACGCGCCGAAGAGGTCGCCGCGACCCTCAACAAGAGCGTCATCACCATCGAAGCCCGCACCGGCGAGGACGAACGGCTCTTCGGCTCCGTCACCGCCGCCAACATCGCGGGCGCAATAGAACAGGCCCGCGGCGTCCGCCTCGACCGCCGGCGCATCCGGCTCTCAGAGCCCATAAAGTCCCTCGGAACCCATCAGGTCCCCGTGCAGGTCCACGGCGACGTTGAAGCAAACGTCAAGGTCATCGTTGTCCCTCGCCTCTAATGGAGCCGACTGTACCTCGACCGTAGCTTTAGCTACAACCTGAACTGAAAGGTAAAGGACCCTGGCTTGAACCGGGGTTCTTTTTGCTTCATGCTAGAGAGGTTATGGAGCGGCAGGGGAGGATCCGGAGCGTACCAAACGGGCGGGACGCTGCCCGTGTTCCGCCGCACGACCTGGAGGCTGAGCGGGCTGTAATCGGGGCGATGCTCGTCTCCGAGACGGCTGTTTCGGTGGTCGCCGAGGCGCTGGAGGCGGGGGACTTCTACTCCGAGGTGCATAGGATCATCTACCGGGCCATGATGAGCCTGTATTCCAAAGGCGAGCCCATAGACCAACTCACGCTCACCAACGAGCTAAGAAACATAGACCAGTACGACAAGATCGGGGGCCGCCCCTACGTCTTCCGGCTCGTCGAGAGCGTCCCCACGGCCTCCAACGCCGGACGGTACGCCGAGATAGTGCGTGCCAAGTCGCTCCTGCGGGCCGTTATAGACGCCGGGAGCCGCATCTCCGAAGACGCCTTCCGCGAACCCGACGACGTGAACGAGGCGCTAGATTCAGCCGAGCAGCTCATCTACGACGTCTCTAACCGCAACCTCAAGGAGCAACTCTCGCCTGTTTCCGAGCTCGCCTCGGGGGCGCTTGAGATGATACAGCGCCTCTACGAGTCCGAGGGCGAAGTTACGGGCGTCGAGACCGGTTTCGACGACCTCGACCGTCTCACCACCGGATTCCACAAGAGTGACCTCGTAGTCCTCGCCGCCAGGCCGGCGATGGGAAAAACCGCTATGGCTCTCAACGCCATCTGGCACGCCGCCGGGCAGCAGAAACTGCCGGTCGCCATCTTCAGCCTGGAGATGAGCAAGGAGCAGTTGGTGCAGCGTTTGATCTCCCAGACCACCCGCATCCCGACGCAGGCCCTGAGGAGCGGGAACGTCAAGGCCGAAGACTGGCCGAAGCTCGTGCGGGGAGTGGGGGAGGTCAGCAAAGCCCCCATCTGGATAGACGACACTGCGGGTGTCACGCTCATGGAGATGCGGGCGAAGGTCAGGCGTCTCTCCAGCCGATTGCTGGCCCAGCATGGGACCCCGCTCTCGCTGGTCGTCGTGGACTACCTCCAGCTCATGGTCGGTCAGGGAAACCGCCACGACAACCGCCAGCAGGAGATAGCCGAGATCTCACGCGGCCTCAAAGTCCTCGCCCGCGATCTCGACGTGCCGGTGCTCGCCATTGCCCAACTCTCCCGCGCCGTCGAGCAGCGTCACGACAAGCGCCCGCTCCTCTCAGACCTTCGGGATTGCTTGCCTGGTAGCGCTCTTGTTACTGATGCGGATACGGGGTTGCGAGTACGGGTGGAGGACATCGCCAGGCGGATGTCCAAGCCAAACGTGTGGAGCGTGGGACACGACCTGAAGCTTCACAAACGGCCTGTGACGGAGATCTGGGAGACCGGCGAAAAGACCATCTACGAAGTTCGCACCCGCCGGGGGCGTGTCTTACGGGCGAGCGGGGGCCATAGGATCATGCTCGATACCGGCTGGACCAGAGTGGAGGATTTGCAGATCGGAGATAGTGTTGCGGCCCCGCGTCAGTTACCCGAGCCGGCGACAGCAACTCCGATAGAGTCCGACCGGGCGCTACTTCTCGGATGGCTGCTGGGCGACGGCTGGCTGGGCGGTAGCCCTGCGCTCACCGTAGCGACGCAGGCTGAGGCCGATGCCGCGGTGCTGCTCAGCCGCGAGCATTTCGGCTTGGAACCCGTCGTCAAACCCGAGAGGCAGGGTAAAACCTCGGCGCTGAAAGTGGTATTCACGACGGGTAGGTTATGTGGTGCCGGGAAGAACACGCTCACTTCCTGGTTGCGCGACATCGGAGCTTGGGGGCATACCGGCCAAGACAAGCACATTCCCGAATGCGTCTTCGGTTGGAGCAACGAAGCTATCGCGGCGACGCTACGCGGCCTGTTCCATGCTGATGGATCGTGTTCTATTCGGGGTTCACGGTCTTACGTAAGACTTGCGACCATCAGTGAGCGACTGGCCCGCGACGTACAAGAGTTGTTGATCCGGCTCGGTATCCGCTCGTCTCTCCATGAGCTCGACCATACGGTTTCGGGCTACAGGACCAAGCACGGTCGAGGCTACGTCGTGTACCTTGGGGATCGCTCCGAGGTGAGTGCGTTCCTGGATCTCGTAGGCTTTATCGGAGCCAAGCACGAGAGAGCGGTCTCGTCTTTCGTCAGCGAGAAACGGAACGATGCCGGCAGCCTCGACCGCTTGCCGCTATCCGTGAACACCTGGATCTCGGAGTTGCGGGCGCTTGAAGGACTATCTCACGCCGACGTGGGTTGGCGCGAACAAGGAAAGAAGATGTCACGCGCGACTGCTGCTGTGGTGGCCGAGCGCCTGGATGCCGGATGGCTGAGGAGGATCGCCCACAGCGACCTGACCTGGGACGAAGTCACCGACGTGAGGCATTGCGGTGAGGAGAAGACTTACGATCTCACCGTAGGGGACCTGCATAACTTCTACGTCGATGGACTGATAACACATAACTCGGGAGCAATCGAACAGGACGCGGACATGGTGATGTTCCTGTACCGCGACGAGTACTACAACCCGGACTCCGACGACAAGGGCATCGCCGAGGTCATCGTCGGCAAGCACCGCAACGGCCCCACCGGCAAGGTCCAGCTCGCCTGGATGGAGCAGTACACTAAGTTCGCATCGCTGGCGCGCAGAGTGTGATGCGCGTGTGCATGAAGATGCTCTCTTCCGCCGACTGTTGCGAAGGATAAGCTAGTTGCTCACAGACTTTTCGGATCTAGATCATCTCACTGGTGGCTTCTCTCCCGGCGACCTCGTTTTGCTAGCTGCTAGACCGTCCCTAGGGAAGACATCGTTTGCTTTGAACGTGGCTGCACAAGTGGCCAGAGACAATGAAGCAGTGATTTACTACAGTCTCGAAATGAAAAGAGTGCGGGTAATGCAACGTCTTATATCCGCAACCGCAGGTATATCGGCCTGGAATTTGAACAATGGGAGCGTACGACCTGAGGATTGGCCGAAGCTAATTCGTGGCGTTATCGAGGTATCTCGCTATCCTCTGTGGGTGATGGACTCGCCGGACTTGTCTTTTAGACAGATTCGAGAGCTGGTGCGGAACCTCAAGAACGATCTGCGGAATTCGAGCGGTCCCCCGCTTTCGCTAATGGTGGTGGATTACCTTCAACTCATGCTACCGAGAGCTTCTGGCCCTGAGAAGCGCCGACGACAAATAGCGGAAATTACCAGAGGACTCAAAATAATGGCCCGCGATCTCGCCGTACCAGTTCTACTCGTGGCTGGACTAGGGAGGACCTCCGAACGCCGCAACGACAAACGGCCTCGGCTGTCAGATCTTGGGGAATTGGAGAAAGTGGAACAGTTTGCGGATACGGCGATGTTCCTGTACCGCGACGAGTACTACAACCCGGACTCCGACGACAAGGGTATTGCAGAAGTCATCGTCGGCAAGCACCGCAACGGCCCCACCGGCAAGGTCCAACTCGCTTGGATGGAGCGCTACGGTAAGTTTGCTTCTCTTGGTCGGCGAGTTCAGACGGCTTAAGTTTCGAGGGCCGTATTTCTACTTGATCGGGGCTCCCATCGCGTGGTATCCGCCGTCCACGTGGACGATCTCGCCTGTCGTGGCGGGCCACCAGTCGGAGAGCAGGCTCACGACGGCTTTTCCAACAGGCTCCGGATCGGCTGTGTCCCAGCCTAGAGGCGCCTGCCGGGCCCACTCGCCTTCGATGCTCTCGAAGCCGCTAATGCCTTTGGCGGCCAACGTTTTTATGGGGCCGGCGGAGACCAGGTTCACCCGGATGCCGCGCTCCCCGAGGTCGCGGGCCAGGTAGCGCGAGGTGGACTCCAGGGCTGCTTTGGCGACGCCCATCCAGTCGTATGCGGGCCAGGCCACCCGCGCGTCGAAATCCAGGCCGACCACGGAGGAGCCCGGCTTCATCAGGTCCACGAGCCCCACGGTGAGCGCTTTCAGCGAGTACGCGGATGTCTGGAGCGCCGTGGCGACCGAGGGCCACTCGGCGGTCAGGAAGTTCCCCCCGAGGGCGTCCTCCGGAGCGAAGGCTATGGCGTGGACGATGCCGTCCAGCTCGCCCCACCGCTCCCCGAGGTCTTTTGCGACGGCCTTTATGTCTTCCGGGTTGTTGGCGTCTAGTTCCAGGACGGGCGGCTCGGGGTCCATGCGTTTCGCCGTGCGCCGGGTGAGGGACGCGGCGCGCCCGAAGCTGCTGAGGGAGATCTCCGCTCCCTGTTCCCGCGCCAGGCGTGCCACCGAGTATGCGATGGATCTCCTATCCAGAACGCCGGTGACCAGTATCTTCTTGCCTTCGAGTAAACCGCCCATAATGCCTCCGGATATAGTTTCTCATCGCTCGGGTATTCAGCCGGGATAGT
>JBPCLT010000077.1:0-13142 GCA_051003015.1 Rubrobacteraceae bacterium
TCTCCCTCGGGGTTGTGCCCGCCGAGCTTCTGGCCGCCGGCAGACCCGGCGCCCTGGGGGCGGTGCTCATGCACGCCGCCGTCCCCGTCGAGGGGTTTAGTGAGTTCGGCGTCGAGCGCTGGCCGGCGGGAATGCCGATCCAGGCACATTACGCCGCCGAGGACCCGTGGGTGGAGGCGGAGGAGGTGGCCGTCCTCGAGGAAGACGTAAGGCGAGCCGGGGCCCGCTTCGAGGCGCACACCTATCCGGGGTCAGGTCACCTCTTCGCCGACCCCGACCTGCCCGAGTACGACCCGTCATCGTCGGACCTGATGTGGCGGCGTGTGCTCGAGTTCCTCTCCCGCACCGGCGCATAACGCGAAGCCAGGGGGATCAGGCGCGCGCCAACAGCCGGGCAGCCGCCCGGTCCACCATCCAGGTGAGGTCTCCATCCGGCCGGACGAGCTTTGCTGGGTAGGCGCGCGGGCCGGCGTCGCCTTCGAGGATCTCGCGCAGGGCTTCGGCCTTGTCTTCTCCAGCGACCAGGAATGTGACGGCCCTGGCGGCGTTTATGACGGGGGCGGTGAGCGTGAGTCGGGTTGTCTCCAGCTTCGGCACGGAGTTGGCGACGGCCAGGCGGTCTGTCACCTCCAGCGCCTCGGTCTCGGGGAAGAGGCTCGCGGTGTGACCGTCGCCGCCGATGCCGAGCATGATCAGGTCGAAGCGCGGAGGATCTTCCGCGCCGAAGAAGCTCCGTAGTTCCTCCTCGTAGTCCGCGGCGGCCTCATCCGGGGGCAGTTCGCCGCGCATCCGATGCACGCTCCCAACGGAGACGTGGTCGAGCAGCGTCTCACTTGCCATCCGGTAGTTGGAGTCCTCGTGATCGGGCGGCGCGGTTCGCTCGTCCCCGAAGAAGACGTGGACCCGGTTCCAGTCGAGGTCCGTGCTCTCACCGTATTCCGATGCGAGTATCTTGTAAGCAGCCTCGGGCGTCGAGCCCCCGGCGAGCGCGACGGCGAAGCGTCCTCGCTCGGCTATGGCCTTTTTCGCCTTCTCCGCGAAGTCCCCGGCGGCGGCTTCGGCGAGATCCGCTTTATCCTCGTGGACGAGTACCTTCACAGGTCTAGCATCTCCGCGACCGTGCGCAGAGCCTTGACGTAGCTCTCATCTCGGCCCCGGAACCGCAGCTCTTCCCCGAGGATGACGTCCTGGTCGAAGAAGCCCAGGTGGACGGTGCGCTCTCCGAGGAGGTCGTCGCCGCGCATCACGGTGCTCATCGCCTCGGAGAGCTCCCGGTGGCGCGATACCTGGAAGGTGAGATCCTCCCCATACAGCCGCACCCGCCGGAGCGAGGCGTCCTCGGAGCCGGAGTCCAGCGCGACGGTCACTTCGCCGGAGGAACCGTGGAAGATGAACTCCCGTCCCGCATCAGTCTTTCGCGCGGACTCGGGGCGCCAGCCGAGTGAGGAGGCAAGCCACCCCGCGATCAGCAACGCCCTCGCTTCGCCCCGTGGATCGTGGAGTATCTCCACGCGGTGTATCCGTTCCAGTTCTTCGCGCCGATTCGGGGGGTCGAAGAGGCCGGCTATGAGCGAGCGCCAGGGCGAGAGCCCGACCCACTGGAGGTCACCGACGGCGGGCATCTCGGGGTCTTGCGTCAGGCTAGAGATCTCGCGCAGGCAAGCGCCGTGATCAGGCGCCGCGCCGGAGTTCACAATGACGCGGTCGGCGAGGTCCGCCATGCCGGAGAATTCCGGCGAGTCTGCGGAGAACGCGCCCGGATACCACAGAAAAACGGGCAGGTCAGGCAGCAGGAGCGGGCCGGCGAGGCTACGGAGGTGGCGGGCCGGGGGACCTTCGGCGTGGACCGTGACTTGTTCGGCGCAGACCTGGCTGCCGCCCCCGCCCCGCGCGTCGCAGAAAGCCGAGACCCGGATGTCCAGGTTCGCGGTCTCTTCTTCGGGGTCGGAGATCATGACTATCGCCCGGCAGGGGAAGCGTCCCGCGAGTTTAGAGACGACCCGCGTAACCTCCCTGGCGGATTCCTCGTCGGTGACGGTCACCAGGTTCAGGACGCTGGCCCGGAGCCCTAAAGTACCGTCCTCGTTCATGCGCAGCCAGCCGAACTCGCGCTCGATCTGCTCGACGCTCATCGCGCCGGATCCCGGCGACGAACGATGCTCACCGATCATGGGTCGCTCCGCTCCGGGAGTCGGGAAAAGCAGGACTTCCCATCCCTGACTTTCGTATGGGAGGCGTCGCCCAACAACGCCCTTTGCTGACGGTTGACGGCTTCCCTCACGGTCTGCGCCACTCCCGGCCATCGTGCCCGAGTAGCTCTTCGGCCTCGTCCGGGCCCCATGTCCCCGCCGCGTAGCGGGCGGCGTGAGCGTCTTTCGACCAGCCCTCCATCACGGGCTGGAGGATGCGCCACGCTCCCTCCGCTTCGTCCGCCCGGATGAAGAGGGTCGGGTCGCCGAGCATCAGGTCCAGAAGGAGCCGCTGATAGGCGTCCGGGGCTTCTTCGAGGAAGGCCGCGCCGTAGAGGAGGTCCATGTTCACGGAGCGGACCTCGAAGCCAGAGCCTGGGACTTTCGCCCCGATCTTGAGGCTCACGCCCTCCTCCGGCTGGACGCGGATGACGAGGACGTTCGGCTCCAGGCCCTCCGTGTCGGGGCCGGAGAACGGCGTGTGAGGCGTCTTGTGGAACTGGATGGAGATCTCCGTCGCCTTCTTCGGCATCCGCTTGCCAGCCCGCACGTAGAACGGAACCCCCGCCCACCGCCAGTTGTCCACCAAGAGCTTCAGCGCCACGTAAGTCTCCGTCCCGGAGTCGGGGGCGACGTTCTCCTCCTCGCGGTAACCTCGCGCCTCCTCCCCGAACACCCAGCCGTCGTCGTACTGGCCGCGCACCGCTACGTCTCCCACCTCTTCTTCCGGGATGGGACGGACGGCTTTGAGAACCTTCACCTTCTCCTCGCGCACTGAGTCGGCGTCGAAGGCGACCGGGGGCTCCATAGCCGTCAGGCAGAGGACCTGCATCAAGTGGTTCTGGACGATGTCGCGTAAAGCTCCCGCCTCCTCGTAGAACGCGCCGCGGGTGCCGACGCCTATGTCTTCGGCGACCGTGATCTGGACGTGGTCCACGTAGTGCTGGTTCCACACCGGCTCGAAGATGCCGTTCGAGAAGCGGAGGGCCATTATATTTTGGACGGTCTCCTTGCCCAGATAGTGGTCTATGCGGTAGATCTGCTTCTCCCTGAAGTACCGCCGGATGTCGCCGTTGAGTTCCCTCGCGCTATCGAGGTTCCGCCCGAAGGGCTTCTCGATCACCAACCGCGAATAACCGCCATTCTCCTCCCGGTTCATCCCGGCCTCCCCGAGCCGCTCCACGATGGCCGGGAACAGCGAAGGCAATGAAGAAAGGTAGAAGATGCGGTTCCCCGACGTGCCGCGCTCCGCGTCGAGCTTCTTCAAAAAGCCCTTCAACTCCTCGTAAGTCTCCGGCTTCTTGGAGTCGCCCGCAAGGTAGAAAATCCCCTTCGAGAACGACTCCCACACGTCCTCGCTCACCGAACCAGCGCGCTGTTCGTCTAGCTCTTCGCGCAACTTCTTTCGGAAATCGTCGTGGCTCATCTCCGTGCGGGAGATGCCGACGACGGCGAACTCCATCGGCAGGCAGCGTCCTGCGGCGAGGTCATAGAGCGCGGGCACCAGCTTCCGGGCCGTCAGGTCGCCGGAGGCCCCGAAGATGACCATGACTCCAGGCTCCGGGACCGGTGGCAGACGCTCCTCGTCCCGCAAGCTATTAGCCATCAGCCGTCAGCTTTTAGCTTCTGGATGAACGATGTGAGCATGCGCTTGATCTCGGTCACCTCTCCCGCAAGTTGTTCGTAGTCCTCGATCTTCAACAACCTCAGATCGCGTGCAAGAAGGAGATGATATTCGAGTTCGCTCGCCGAACCAGCCGCAATCCGCAAGAAGCGAGCCAGTTCGGCCTCACCATCCCTACCACAACCCTCCGCAATGTTGGCCGGAACGGAAGAAGCGGAGCGTCTGATCTGGCTCGTCAAACCATACAACTCATCACGCGGAAAAGTCACGGTCATTTTGTAAACCGCAAGGGTCAACCAATGCCCTTCTCCCAAACCTTTAGCTCTCTAAAGTCTCGCATCTTTGGCGGCCAGCCATTGGCATTCAGTCGTTGGCTTTTTGCTGACGGCTGACTGCTGACTGCTGATCGCTAGACTCCTTGATCGCATGCCCGCCGAACTCGCCCCTGAGCGCCGCGATGACCTTCATGGCGAATGAGTCGTCCTGGCGGGAGGCGAAGCGGGCGAAGAGCGAACCCGCGATGGCGTTGACCGGCACGTCCTCTTCGATGGCCTCCATTACCGTCCAGCGTCCCTCGCCCGAGTCCTCAACGTAGCCCCTGATGCTATCCAGGTTGGCGTCCCGCTCGAAGGCCCTCTCAGCTAGCTCTAGCAGCCAGCTACGGACCACGCTCCCCTGGTTCCACAGGCTGGAGAGGGCGCGCAGGTCGTAGTCATAGCGGGACTTCTCCAGGATCTCGAACCCCTCGGCGTAAGCCTGGAGCATCCCGTACTCGACCCCGTTGTGGACCATCTTGGCGAAGTGCCCGGCTCCCGCATCCCCGAGAAACGCATAACCGTTCTCGGGAGCCAGCGTCTCGAAGGCTGGCTCGACGTGCTCGAAGGCGTCGGCGTCGCCCCCGATCATGGTGCAGTACCCCACGTCGTATCCCCAGACGCCGCCCGACACCCCGGCGTCCAGCCACCGCAGGCCACCGTTCCTGACCTCGCGAGCGCGCGCCACCGAGTCCCGGAAGTACGAGTTCGCCCCATCAACCACGATGTCGCCCTCATCGCCCAGCTTTATGAACTGCTGAACCATATCGTCCGTCACGTCGCCCGCAGGGAGCATGGTCCATAAAACACGCGGTGACTGCTGCTTCTCCACGAACTCCTCGACGCTGTACGCGCCCTCCGCCCCAGCCTCGACAGCCTCGTCCACCTTCCCGGAAGAGCGGTTACCGGCGATGACCCGGTGATCCCCCTTGTCCACCAGCCGGCGCGCCATGTTGAACCCCATCCGGCCCATGCCCCATATCCCTATGTCCATGTTGCCTCCCTCCGGTCGGCGCCTGTCAGCCGGTCAGCATTTCAGCTTTTTGCTGACTAGCTGAGGTGCTGACTAGCTAACTAGCTGTTTGCCCTTGTTCTTTATCTCGTCGAGCATCTGGTTGAAGGGGTCGGCGAACTTCTGGACGCCCTCCTTCTCCAGCACGTCGGTCACGTCCTCGTAGTCCAGGCCGGCCTCGCGCAGGCGGTCCAGGAGGCGGACGGCGCCCTCGATGCCTTCGGTGAGCGTCGGGCGGATGTCGCCGTGGTCCTTGACGGCTTCGATGGTCTTTTTCGGCATGGTGTTGACGGTCTCGGGGCCGATGAGGTTGTCTACGTAGATCGTATCCGGGTAGTCCGGATTCTTGGTGGAGGTGGAGGCCCAGAGGAGGCGCTGGCGGTTGGCGCCCTTCTCTTCGAGGGAGCGCCAGCGGGAGCCGGAGAAGATCTGTCCGTACACCCGGTAGGCGAGCTTGGCGTTGGCTATGGCGAGTTTGCCCTTGAGGTTGTCGGCGCCGAGCTTCTCCAGCCGGTCGTCGGCCTCGGCGTCTATGCGGGAGACGAAGAAGCTTGCCACGGAGCGCACGCCCGAGGGGTTGCCGCCGTTCTCCACGAGCCGCTCTATCCCCCTGATGTAGGCGCGGGCGACCTCGCGGTAGCGTTCGAGGGAGAAGATCAGGGTGACGTTTATGCTCTTACCCCGTGAGATCATCTCCTCTATCGCCACGAGCCCCGGCAGCGTGGCCGGTATCTTGACGAACAGGTTTGGCCTGTCCACCATGTCGTGCAGGTGCGCGGCCTCGTCTACCGTGGCCTGGGTGTCGTAGGCGATGTCCGGCTGGACCTCCAGGGAGATCCAACCGTCCTCGCCCCCCGTCCCGTCGTAGAGCGGCCTGAAGATGTCGCAGGCGTCGCGGATGTCGTCGCGGGCGATGTCCCAGAAGATCTCCTTCGGGTCGTCCTCCTTGCGCGCCAGTTCCTGGAGTTGGTCGTCGTAGAGGTCGGACCCCCCGATGGCCTTCTGGAAGATGGCCGGGTTCGAGGTGACGCCCACGATCCCATCGTCCACCATCTGCTGGAGCCCGCCGTTCTTTATGTCTTCGCGGGATAGCTCATCCACCCAGGGCACCTGCCCCAGGTCGCGCATCCGCTTCAGCTGCTCGTTCATCGGCTACCTCCTATCGGTGCTGTGTGTATTGACGCACCCGCCCGCGTCAACGGTTCGACAGTTCGCGCACGGCGCCGGCTATGTGCTCCGCGTCTATGCCAGCCGCGTTCATCAGCTCGTCGGGCTTGCCTGAGCCTGGCATGATGCTCACTGCCAGGTGCCTGAACTTCAGCTCCTCGCCGGTCTCCGAGAGCGCGGAGAGCACGGCCTCGCCCAGCCCGCCTTCGGGGTGATGGTCCTCGACGACCACGAGCTTGCCGTTCGTGGCCCCGACGGCGGCGTGTATCGTCGCGGCGTCAACGGGCTTAACCGAGTAGGCGTCTATCAGGCGCACGTTGGTGCCTTCTTTCGACAGCTCGTCTGCCGCCTTGATCGCCTCGTGGACCGTGATGCCCGCCGTGACCACAGTCACCGCGTCATCGCCGGACTCGCGCACGGTCTTGCTGCCACCCACGGGAAACTCCTCTTCGGGTCCGTAGATGATGGGGGTCGAGTCGCGGGTGGTGCGGATGAAGCTGATGCCGTCGAGATCAGCCATCTCCGCGACCAGCTTCGCGGTCTGGTTGGCGTCGCACGGATAAAGGACGGTCGAACCGTGGACGGCGCGCATCATGGCGATGTCCTCCACGGCCATCTGCGAGGGGCCGTCCGGGCCGATGGAGATACCGGCGTGCGAGCCGGAGAGCCTCAAGTTGACGCCCGAAATGGAGGCCATCCTGATGAAGTCGTAGGCGCGGGTGAAGAAAGCGGCGAAGCTGGAGGCGAACGGCACGTAGCCGCGCACGCTCATCCCGACGGCAGCCGCGATCATCTGCTGCTCGGCGATGTACATCTCGAAGAACCTCTCTGGATGCGCCTCGGCGAATTTCTGGGCCCGCGTGGAGTCGCTGACCTCGCCATCCAGCGCCACCACGTCCTCCCTGGCGGAGCCCACGGCCCTCAGCGCCTCGCCGTAGGCCGTGCGGGTCGCTTCGTCCTCGTTGTAGGTCGGGAGATCCAGGCTCCCCGTCAGACCGGGGGTGAAGGTGGGTCCGGGGTTGGAGTCGGGCTTCCGCACCTCGACGGTTATTCCCCGGTCGCCGCCGAGCTCCTGGATGGCCGCTTCCTCCTCATCCGGCGGTACGGGCTTGCCGTGCTTGCCGGGCTGGTTGGCGAGGGAGGACACGCCGCGCCCCTTCTCGGTCTTGGCGATGATGAGGGTCGGGGCGTCCTGCTCGACGGCTTCGGCGTAGGCCCCGTCTACCTCCTCGGGGTCGTGGCCGTCTATCTGAACGGTGTGCCACCCGAAGGCCCGCGCCCGCGCCTCGTAGTGTTCGCCGTTCCAGCCGTCCATCGTCTCGCCGCGCTGGCCGAGGCGGTTCATGTCGAGGACGGCGGTGAGGTTGTTCAGCCCGTAGAAGGAGGCGTGCTGGAAAGCCTCCCACATCGAACCCTCCGCCATCTCGGAGTCGCCACAGAGGACCCACACACGGTAGGGAAGTTTGTCCAGGTACTTGCCGGCGAGGGCAACCCCGACGCCCACCGGGAGGCCCTGGCCGAGGGAGCCGGTGGCTACGTCCACCCACGGGAGATCCGGGGTCGGGTGTCCCTGGAGGCGGCTCTCGAACTTACGGAAGCTCATCAGCTCCTCGCCGGTGATGGCCCCGGCGGCCTTGTACATCGAGTAGAGGAGCGGTGAGGCGTGGCCTTTGGAGAAGATCAGATGGTCGTTCTTTGGGTTCTCGGGTTCGTCGAAGTCGTAGCGCAGATACTTGCTCATCAGCACGGCCATCAGGTCGGCCGCCGACATGCTGGAGGTGGGATGCCCCGAGCCCCCGGTGGTGCTGGTGCGGACGCTGTCTACGCGCAACTGCTGCCCCAGTTCGTGCCAGTATTCGACCCCAACGGTCTGCTGATCACTCTGCCAAGTCAATGCGAACCTCCCGGTTTGCGGCCCTGAGCCCTGATGTTCGAGTAACGTAACTACCCCGCGCAAGCGGCCCGGAAACGGCTCCGCCAGGTGTCTTTCATGCCCGAGATCAACGGTCGCGCCAACGGTCACCAAACAACCGGCTATCCTGAGAGTGATCCACCCGGCGTGATCCCACTCAGAGATTACCTCATCCAGGAAATAGCGCCGCCTCGAAAAAGGTGCGCCGTGGGACCCGCGAAAGCCGGGCGTCACCCGCGCGGCACACGAAGACCATCTTCAGTAGATGCTAGGCGGAAGGTCGAGGTCTTCGAATCCTTCCACGTCCAGAACGTTTTCCGGCTCGATCCCCTGGGTGCGCAGGAAGTCCAGGATCTGGCGGTAGTGGAACGCGACGTGCCAACGCTGCGCCCGCAATACGACCGAGTAAGGCACCTCGCCCCGACTCGACCGGACCTCCGGATCTTCCCGTTTCAGATCCTCCCCATACTCCATGAGGAAGTCTTCCCAATCTCGCAGGACTTTCCGGGCGAAGTCTTCCAGATTTTCGGGGCTGGTGAGCGGGAGTTCGCGGCTGGTATCCGCTTCGCCGGTGTACCACGCGAACTCGCGGGCACGCCAGGCGTCCGGCAGCATCTCGAAGGGCCGGAAGGCGTTGACGGTCAGGTTGCGGATGCTCCTGCCCCTGGAAGGGGTCGGGGAGATCAACGCCCCCCAGGGAGCGGCCTGTAGAAGCCCGATCCAGCCATCCATGATGGAGGCCGCGTCCCAGGCCAGGCGCGCGCTGTCCACCTCGCTCTCGGGACTCGGCAGGCCCAGGATGGTGGCTATCTGCATGGGGTGCATCACAGGGGACGCCCGGCCGGCGACTACCAGGGATGGGATCAGCGGCGAGCCAGCCTCCTCGTACCGGCGCTGTCCCTCCTCTCCATCCACCGCATTCAGAGCCTCGAACTCCACGTCACTCTCGCCAAGGAACTCCCTGGCCGCCGCGCAGGACGCTCACCCGGGACGCCAGAATAGAACTACCTCGAACATTCGAAATCTCCTTCCATCTCGCGCTGCGCATCTTCCGAACATGTCTGATTCGACAGGGCTTTATGGAGGTCCACCACCCGCTCCAGGGATTCCAGGTCCCAGATCATGTCCCCCGCCAGCCGGGCTCATTCGGATACTTTTCCGTCCACGTAACCGAGGTTGGCGGAGATGTTCCGCGCGGCTTCGGCGGCCAGCGGAAAGTACTCGAGTAGGCGCTTCCTGTTCAGGCGGCTGCTCGGCCCGGTGACGCCGAGGGTGGCTATCACCCCACCGGTGTGGTTGCGGATCGGCACGGCGATGGTCGAGATCTCCGGTACGCGCTCCTCGAAGGAGAGAGCGTACCCGCTCTTCACCACGCGGCGTAGCTCCGAGCGGAGCTTATCGGGAGCCGTGATGGTGCGGGGGGTAGCAGCCTCCAGCTCGCCGGACAGTATCTCCTCCTGAATCTCCGGCAGACGGTAGGCAAGGAGGACCTTCCCCGGCGCGCCCTGGTGGATGGGGATGGGCTGTCCGATATCCGTGTACGTGCGGCGTAGTGGCCTGCGGCTCTCCACCTGATCCAGGACAATCCTGGCCGCCTTTCCCTGCGGCAAATGCAGCCCGACCGTCTCGTTGCACTCGTCTCGTAACCAGGCCATGATCGGGAGCGCCGTCGTATGCAGGTTGACCTTGGCGAACGCCACCTGAGCCAGCCTCAACACGTGCGGTCCCAGCGCGTAGTTCTTGTTGTGCGGAAGCTGCTGCACCAACTCGTGGCGCCGCAGGCTGACCAGCAGACGATGCACCGTGCTGCGGCTCAACCCCGTGAAGCGTGCGATCTCCGATACTCCCATCTCCGAGCGCTCCGCCGTGAAGGCGTCCAAAATCGCCACCGCACGGTCGAAAGACTGTACCGTTTTACGACGTTGCTCCTGCATTGTGGAACGCCTTTCCGATCTGTAGACACCGCTCGCCGATTTGAATATTATATGCTGCGGTCTGCAGGCGAAAGTCCGGTGCTTCGCGGACACGGCCGTCAAGAGGAGGGAACCGGGAATTGGCGAACACGCGGGGTCGTGAGCCACGAGAGGGTCGGGTCGCCATGATCACGGGCTCCGGTCGCAACATCGGACGCGCTATCGCCCTGGATCTGGCGGCAGGGGGAATGGACGTCGTCGTCGTGGTCCGTAGTGGCCGCGAGGAGGCCGAGGGCGTGGCGGAGGAGGTGCGCTCCCTGGGGCGGCGCGCGCTGGTGGGGGTGGCTGACGTGCGCGACGAGGAGGCGGTCGGCCGCGTGGTCGGGGAGGCTCGGGAGGCTCTGGGACCGGTCACCGTGCTTGTGAACAACGCAGCGGTGCGGCGGGACAAGCCGTTCCTCGACCTCTCGCCGGAGGAGTGGCGGGAGGTGGTGGGTACGATCCTGGACGGGGCTTTTACGTGCAGCCGGGCGGTACTGCCGGGAATGCTGGAGGCCGGGTGGGGCAGGATCGTGAACATCGCCGGGCTCACGGCGCATACCGGCGCCGCCCACCGCGCCCACGTCGTAGCCGGAAAGGCCGGTCTCGTCGGGTTGACCAGGGCGCTCGCGCTGGAGTACGCGGCGAGCAACATAACGGTGAACGCCATCTCGCCAGGCATGATCGAGACGGTAAGGAAGGACGCGGAGCCAGAACATCACGGCGAGAGGAAGATCCCGGTCGGAAGACGCGGCACGCCGGAGGAGGTCGCCGCGATGGTGCGCTATCTGGTCTCGGGGGAGGCCGCGTTCGTGACGGGACAGACGCTGAACATAAACGGAGGTCTATACCTGTGACTGAGAACCATCGGCTGCCCTCTGAGGAGCTCGCCGCGTTCATCTCGAACCACCCATACGAGTCCATCCCGGAGGAGGCGCTGCGCGAGAACCGGCGCCGCATCCTCGACACTCTGGGAGTGGCGATCGGTGCCCGGAGAGCCAGGCCGGTGGAGATCCTGCTTGAATTAACGAACGAGTTGGGCGGCGCTCCGCAGGCGGGTGTCCCGGCGCAAGAAACGAGGACGTCGGTCACCAATGCGGCGCGGCTGCTTGGGGTCATGTCGCACGTGCTGGACTTCGATGACACGCACATACCCACGATCCTCCACCCCAGCGGCCCCGCTCTGGCGGCGGGGCTGCCGCTGGCCGAGTATCGGGGAGCCAGCGGTCGGGAGTTTCTCGCCGCTTTCACCTTCGGCGTCGAGGCGGGTTGCCGGTTGGCGCTCGCGCTCGGCACGGCCCACTACGACGTGGGCTGGCACGTAACCGGAACCGCCGGGACGGTCGGCGCGGCGGCGGCCTGCTCGCGGCTGCTTGGCCTCGACGAGCGCGAGACTCATAACGCCCTCTCCATCGCCGCCACGGAGGCCGCCGGCCAGAGGACGCAGTTCGGCGCGATGACCAAGTCGCTGCACACGGGCAATGCCGCGGCAAACGGCGCGCTCGCCGCGCTGCTCGCCGGGAAGGGCTACACTGCGAGCCGCGAGGGCTTCGAGGGAGCCCGCGGCCTGCTCAACACAGCCTCCACAGCCCCGTCGCCGGAGGAGCTTTCAGAAGAACTGGGTGAGCGATGGGAGACCTTCCGCATCGGCATCAAGCCGTACTCCTGCGGCGTCGTGACGCATCCGGGGATAGACGCGGTGCGCGAACTGGCCCGCGCCACGGGAGCGCCAGCCGATGACGTGGAGGAGATAGAGCTCGGGGTCCATCCACTGGTGACGGAACTGACCAACAAGCGGGAGCCGCGCACCGGCCTGGAAGGCAAGTTCAGCATAGCCTTCGCGGGCGCCATCGCCTGGATCGAGGGGACCGCCCGCCACCTGCAGTTCACCGACGAGAAGGTCAACCGCCCGGATGTAAAGGCCCTGCGGGATCGGATCAAGGTGGTCGAGGACCGTTCCCTCGGACAGACTGAAGCTAAGGCCACCGTCACGCTGCGCGGCGGCGAGCCTCGTAGCGAGCACGTCCGCCATGCTACCGGAACCCCGGAGAACCCCATCTCCGACGAGGAGTTGCGGGAGAAGTTCACCGATCTGGTCGAGCCCGAACTGGGGGCCGGGGCCGTCCGTCAGATCACCGGCTACGTCGAGAGGCTGGGGGAAGACGGCTCGCTGAAGCCGCTTCTCGGGGCGCTGTCTCCGGCGGCGAACGTCGTGAGGTAGGCCGGTGAGCCCGGCACGCCGGAGGACCGCACGCTAGCCCTGGCGCCAAACCTGGCCCTCCTGCTCGGGGCCTCCGGCGCGGGCGCGTTCGTCGCGATGCGCTTCAAGATCCCCCTGGCGGCGCTGATGGGCGCGCTCACCGGGACCGTGCTCGTGCAGAGCTTGGGCCTCACATCGCTGGAGCCCGCCCCGCCGTTGGTCCGCAACGTACTGTACGCGGCGGTGGGGCTCATGATCGGGCTGCGGATCACCCGCTCCTCACTGCACAAGCTGCGCGGGGTCGTGGCGCCGGCGGTCATGGTCCCGGCCGTCATGATCGTCAGCGGCGTACTGTTGGGCCTCCTCTACGCGACGCTGGCGCCGGACGATTCCCGGCTGCGCCTGGACCTCCAGACCGCGGTGCTATCCATCACGCCCGGCGGTTTTCAGGAACTCGTGATCGCGGCCCAGCAGATGGACGCGCTGCTCGCGGTCGTGGTGACCACGCACATGATCCGCATCATGACCGTGCTCTACGCTTACCCGAAGATCGTCCAGTCACTGGTCAGCCGCCTGGGGGACGAAAGGCCGGTGGAGGACGATGCCTCAGAAGACCGAACGGATGAAGGTCCGCAAGAAAAGCGCGCCAACGTGGTGCCATGGTTGGCGATAATCTCCGGGACTGCGGTCGGTGGCGCCTTCGGAGCCTGGTCTGGCATCCCCGCCGGCACGGTCGTCTTCGCCATGCTGGGAGCGGCGGCGGTGAAGACCA
>JBPCLT010000078.1:0-4270 GCA_051003015.1 Rubrobacteraceae bacterium
GTAGGAAACACCCCAAACCCAAACACCCATACAGAAGAAAACATCGCCCCGCCTCCCCCCCCGCTCCCCCCCCCCCCCCGCGCGAATGCCGGTCTGTCTGAACTCTACCTGTAGCGCTCGATATCTATCTCGACGTTATCGCCGTCGAAGTCCATGTTGCCTTCAAGCTCATTGTTGGAGAACTCCAGCTCGGCCTCGAAGTAGTCGTTGCCTTCGCTTCCCTCGTCTTCCACCCAGAAGCCTTCGTCCGCGAGAGCTTGCCGATAGTAGTTGTAGGCGTCTTCGCCGGAGGGGACGCGCAGGACCGCCGAGGTTTCGTTGCCGGCGTTGCCCACGGCCTCAACCTGATAGGTGTCTGGGACCGGAACCGGGAAATCGCCGGGAAGCTGACCGCCGGATCGCATGTTATCGTCGGCGTCCGGGTCTGCGATGTCGTCGCGGTCATCGTTGTCCTCGACTATAACTCCGCCCTGCTGCGAGCTGCTTCCGCTCTGCGAGTCGCCCCCGCTCTGGCTGCCCGAGTTGTTCTGGCTCGCCGCGATCTGGTCGCTGGACCGGCCGTCGTCGTCTCCGTCCTTGTAGACGGTGACGGTCTTCGGCTCGTCGTCGGTCTGCGGCGTCTGGGCCTGCGTGCCACATGCCGCGAGGAGTAGCGCGGCCACTGCGGCGGGGACGAGGATGAGCTTTCTCATGATCGGTTCCTTTCTCTTCGTTTGCTTACGAGTCGAGTATCCCGCCGCAGGTTAAGAGGGTCTTAAGAAAACGATGAAAGTTTCATTAGAGTTTGGGATGGCTCTCATCCCGCTCTTAGAGAAGGGGTGTAGGATTCCGCGCATGAGGCCCGGAACGAAAGTCCTCACAGTGGAGGACGACCGCTCCATAGCGCGGCTCACGGAGCCTGAGTTGGAGTATCGCAGGTTCGCGGTGCGCTGCGCTATGATGGTCCGTCGGGACTCAAGGTTATCTCGGATTTCCGGCCTGAGGTGACCGTGCTGGACATCATGCTCTCCGGTGCGGACGGGGTCCCCAAGCGGACCAGGGCCGAAGACAGTCACCCAGAGTGCGCCGATAATGAGTGCGGCGGCGTAGGCGAGAACCAGCAAGGCTATGATTATCGGTAGCTTGTCTCTATTCATGGTCTCCATCACTCGCCGGGCATCCTTCGACCCCTAGTTTGCCGCCATAACCTAAGAGGGCATTAAGAGTTGGACAAAAGTTCCATTAAAGTTTGGCTCTCTTACCTTCTTCTTAGAGCGAGCCGCTACGATAAAGGTAAAATCCTCGAAGGGAGAGATCGGGCGGTAGCTAGATGAAGCCGGGAACGAGAGTTTTGATCGTGGAGGACGACCGCTCAATAGCGCGGCTCGTCGAGATGGAGTTGAGGCACCGCGAGTTCACGGTTCGCTGCGCCCACGACGGCCCGTCGGGGCTCGAAGCCGTCCCCGAGTTCAGACCGGAGGTCGTGCTTCTGGACATCATGCTGCCGGGGATGGACGGGGTCGGGGTTCTCAAGCGCCTCCGGGCGGAGGGCAACAGGGTTCCGGTCATCATGCTCACCGCCCGCGACACGCCGATGGACAAGATACACAGCCTCGATCTCGGCGCCGATGACTACCTGACCAAGCCTTTCGACTCGGGCGAGTTGTTGGCTCGTATCCGCGCGCTGTTCAGGAGGGTCGAAGGCGAGGAGATTCTCCGCGTAGCCGACCTGGAGATAGACACGGCGGCGCATATCGTCCGGCGCGGCGGGTACGAGATTGATCTGACCGCCCGCGAGTACCGGTTGCTGGAGTTCATGGCGCGCAACCATCGCCGCGTGCTCTCTCGCGAGCTCCTCCTGGAGAGGGTCTGGGACCAGGACTTCGACGTCGGGACCAACGTCGTAGACGTATACATAGGATACCTGCGAAGGAAGATAGACGCCGGCGAAGAGAAGCGCCTCATTCGCACGGTGCGCGGAGCCGGCTTCTTGTTGAGGGGGGATTAGTGCAGGTACGGTGGCGGCTCACCATCTTCAATGCCCTGGTCATCGGGGGCATCCTGGTGGCTCTGGGCTTCGCCCTCTTCTTCCTGCTGCGCGAGACCCTGCTCTCCAGCATCGAGGATACCGCCCGCGGCCGGGCCTACGCCGCGGCGCAGTCTATCGCCTCCGGAGAAGGTCTCGAAGAGGAGGACGGCCGGCTCGAGCTCGACGAAGAGCTGATCGAAGGTCTCACCCTCGACGGCGTCTACATCGTCGTGCGGGATGGGGAGGGAGATGTCATCACCCGGACCATCAACCTGCCGGCGCAAAACGAGGCCGAAGACCCGGTGTGGCGCCTCGCGCTGGAGGCCGGGAAGCCCACCTACGGTACGGTTAGCCTCTCCGAAGAGGCGCCGGATTACGTCTACGCCGTCCCGATCAGCACCGACGGGCCGGCCCGCGTGGTCGAGGCGGGCAAGTCCTACGAGATGGCCGAGGAGAATATCCAGACCATAGCCAGCGTGTTGGCGGGGGGCGTCTTCGTGGCGTTTCTGCTCTCGACGATCGGGGCTTATCTGCTCGCGCGCGCCGCGCTCTCTCCGGTGGGCGCGGTCGTGGAGGCCGCGCGCCGCATCACCGAAGGAGACCTCTCGAAGCGCCTCCCCGTAGCCCATCCTAAAGATGAGATCGGACGTCTCACCACGACCATGAACGACATGCTCTCCCGGCTGGAAGAGGCATTCGCCAGCCGCGAGGAGGCCCTTGCCCGTCAGCGCCGCTTCGCCGCCGACGCGAGCCACGAGCTCCGTACCCCGCTCACCTCCATCGGCGGCTACGCGAAGATGCTCGAGGACTGGGCCCTCGAAGAGCCCGGAACCGCTCGCGAGGGCGTTGCGGCGATAAAACGAGAGTCCGGGCGAATGGAGGAGTTGGTCGAGAATCTGCTGACCCTCACCCGCGGTGACGAGGGCGGGAGGCTGGACCTGGCGAGTAACGATCTCGCCGTAGTCGCGGAAGACGCCGCGAGGTCGGCGAGAGCCGCCGCGGGCGGCAAGGTGCGCGTCGAGGGACCGGACCCGGAACGCGCGGTAAACGCCACCTTCGACAGGGAACGCATCAGGCAGGCGGTCGCCATCCTGCTGGACAACGCCGTGAAGTTTACGCCGGAGGGCGGGTGCGTGAGGGTAGAGGCCGTGGAGGTGGGGGAGCGCGCCGAGCTCAAAGTCTCGGACACAGGCATAGGCATCCCGGAGGACGAGTTGCCCCGCGTCTTCGAGCGATTCTACCGTGCGGACAAGGCTCGTGCGAGCGGCGGTGCGGGGCTGGGTCTCTCTATAGCGCAGCAGATAGTGGGGGCGCACGCCGGTGAGGTCCGGGCTCGGAGCAAGCCCGGCGAGGGCTCGACGTTCACCATCTCGATCCCGCGCGGTGGACCTACTTCCCGTCCTTCAGGTACTCCTCGAACTCGGACCACGGCAGGCAGTTGATAACGCTATACTTCTCTACCCAGGCGCGCCGGGCCTGCGAGATACCGTACTTGATAAACGAGAGCGCGGTCTCGTCGTGGGCGTCGGTGTCTATGGTGATCCCGACGCCCGCGTTCACTGCCTCCCTGACGTAAGGAACGGCCAGATCGAGGCGATCCGGGTATGCGTTCAGCTCAAGGGCCGTGTTCGTGGCGACTGCCTCTTTTATCAGGCGGGAGACGTCTACTTCATAGGGATCGCGGCGGTTGAGGATGCGGCCCGTGGGATGGCCGATGGTGCGGACGTGAGGGTTGCTTATGGCTCGGACGATGCGCTCCGTCATCGCTTTCTCCCCGATGCCGAACGAGGTGTGGACCGATGCGACCACGAAGTCGAGTTCGGCGAGGAGATCGTCCTCGTAGTCCAGCGTGCCGTCCTTGGGGATGTCCACCTCCGAGCCGCACAGAAGAAGGATCTCCCCGTACTCGCCGTCCGCCTTCCTGACGGCTTCGATCTTCTTCTTCAGGCGATCCGGAGAAAGACCGTTTGCCACCCTGAGGCTCCCGGAGTGGTCGCAGAAGACCAGGTACTCGTAGCCCAGCGCGATGGCGGCCTCGGCCATGCTCTCGATGGTCCCCTTCCCATCAGAGTAGTTTGTGTGGACGTGCAGGTCTCCCCGCACGTCGGAGACCTCGACCAGGTCTGGCAGTTCGCCCTTCTCCGCCGCCTGTATTTCGCCAGCGTCCTCCCGCAACTCTGGTGGGATGTATGGGAGATCGAGGCGCGCATAGACCTCTTCCTCGTTGGGAACGGGCTGATAATCTTCGTCTGTCCCGATCCG
>JBPCLT010000079.1:0-7326 GCA_051003015.1 Rubrobacteraceae bacterium
GTCATCGTCGTGTTCCTTTCTTAGAGTCGGTTGTGAGAGATCACTCGAAGGATCACGCGGTGGCCGTCGCCACTCCCGGCGACACGCTCACCGCGCTACCGATACACCACTTTGCCGGACGCCACTCCATCCACTACGGGCGAATCCCAGGAGAGGAACGTCGGGAGGACAAACAGTACAGCCAGGATACAGAACACCATAGAGAAGGCTTTGATGAATCGCATTGTCCAGGTCCCGGGCAATTGCCCATATGGTGGACGGCCGTCGAGAGTTCGATTATATCGTGAGGCGAGGTAGAGCGGGATGCTGCTTCACGCGAGACATGGCGGGACTTCGACGAGGGCTCGGGGCCGAGATCTTACTGAAGGCGGACGACCTCGACGCCGCTCATGCCCTGGCCGCCGGGTATCCGGTCTCCGAGCTGCTTCGAGAGCGTCCGTGGGGGTTGAAGGATTTTCCGGAGCGTTGACCCTGACGGTCACTACCCGCGCATTACGTCCCATCCCGGCTCACGTACAGGCGACAACGCCTTTACCGGGTCTCCATCCGGGCGGGTCTTCGCAGAGCCATGCGGCGGCCTCCTGAGCGGTCCTTTTCTCACCGATCTTCATGTCCATGTTCCAGGTGAAGATCCGCCCATTCTCACAGTTGAGAGCCCCTTTGCCGTAGGCGATGCCGGACGGTCCTCCGAAGCCGGGGCCGAGGTCTCTCGCCTTCCGCGTGAGGACGAAGAGGAAGCCGACGTTTTTTTCTTCATCGAGCACGCCCTGATGAGTCAGGCTGACCTTGAGCAGCCGCAGCCGCTCTCCCTGCTCGTGCCGCTCCGCGAAGTACCGGAGTAGCTCCCCCTGCTCGGTGGTCGTGAAATGGCTCGCCACCACGCCGCCAGCCCCGACTTCCCTCGACGAGTACCATGACCACGGGTAGTAGCCCGCCGGAGAGAAGTCAGGTGGGCTCGGTCCCTCGGAAATGAAGAAGACCCGGGAGAGACCTGCCTGGTCGCCCCGGTTGAAGGCGTCCACCATCCGGATCACGACCTCGGCCACCGGCCGTGGACGGCAACTTTCGGGCAAAGCAGAGCTGGCTCTGGTGACGATCACACGGGTGTCCGGCGTGGCCGTGAGCGAGGCATGGGATGTGACGGACCCATCAGCCCGCGCCGCGTCATCCGGGCGCTCGGAATCCGCCGTACCCCCGCACCCCGCCGGCAAGAACAGCAACGCCACAAGGAGCAAACAACCCGACATCTTCCCTCGAACGTCCACGACCTCTACCGTCCCGCGTAGCCGCCTCCATTCTACGCCCGGAGGCCGCGGCCCGCACCACGAGACCTCCGTCAACAGGAGGGTCACTGACTCAAGATCCTCCGGTGGATGCCGGATCCAGGCCAGTCTAGTAAAATCTTGTTATCCGGGCGGATATCGAGGGTTACGTCACGATGACGAAAATACGGGGCTACTGGAAGGCTAGCGAAACGGGTGTTTGAGACGGGTTCTTCCGGTGCCGCCGGGACGACTTCCATGCGAAGCGTCTTCTGGCGATCCTACCTGGCCCTGGGAGTCGTGGGCCTGGCAATCTGCCGTTTGCTGCCGGATGGAGCCACGCGCGATGCGGTCTTCGTGGCGCTCGGCATCTGCGCCGTGGCGGCGGCCACGACCGGCTTACTCTTCAACCGACCGTACTTCACCCCGCCCTGGTACGCCTTGCTCGCCGGAATGACGCTCCTCGTAGCCGGAGGAGCAGCACACAGCTACCAACATACCGCGCCGCCGGCGGCCGCTTTCGACTCCTCATTCGCATCACTGGCGGGAGACGTCGCATCGCTCTCCGGTTACCTCGCGGTGGCGGCCGCGCTCGTCCTGTTCATTCACCAGCGGGCGCGAGTGGGGGACGCGGGTCCGATACTCGACGCCGCCATCGGCGCCGCCGGGGTGGGGATGGTGTCCCTGGTCCTCTTGATGGAGCCGTTCGCGGGGGTTCCACTCGCTCGACCCGTGGAGCGTCTGATCTCGACCCCTTATCCACTGCTGGGGGCGTTCTACCTCGCCGCCTTCACGTGGCTCTGGCTGGTCTCCGGGACACGGCCCTTGTTGCTGTATCTCTTCGGCGCGGGCCTGGCGCTGCTCGCTATCTGTGGCACGCTGCAAGCGGCGGCGCTCCTTGACGGAACGTACGGGACGGGCAGCATCACAGACTACGGCCAGGTAATGGCTTATACGTTGTGGGCAGCCGCGGCCCTGCACCCGGCGATGGGTGGTTCGGTCGCGGCACGACCGCGAGGGGGATTCCAGGACAGGCTCACCGCTCATGGCTTCGGGCTGCTCGCCGCTGCCCCGCTCCTCGGTCCCACTGTATTCGCCTTCCAGTACCTGCGCGGCGAGCCGGCCAACGTCTATGTGGTCCTCGGCGGCTCGGCCGCGCTGTGCTTTTTGTCGCTGGCTCGTCTGCGCGGGCTCGCGGGCGCGGCCGCGTCCGCCAGGGAACAGGTCCACGAGACCATCGAGCGCGAGAGGTCGCACGGAGCATGGGCTGCCGCGCTGGTGGCGGCAGCGGATCGCCGGGCCATCGAGGACGCGGTTCGCGTAGCGGCCCGGACGCTCGTCGAAAACGTCTCGCCGGCCGGCGGCGCGAGCGTGGCCCTGGGTTCGGCCAGGGAACTAGCCTCGGAGAGACGGGATGGGATCTCCTTCGGGGACCTCCCTTCCGCCGTCCGCGACGCGCTGCTTCGCGGGCGGAGCATCTCGTTCGGAGGGAGTTCGCGGGCCGGGGAGGACTTCTACGTGCCGCTCCTCGTCGGAGGCAGGTTGGGGGGCGTGATCTCGGCGAGCGTGGGCTCGGGATTGGCAGAGGAGATCAGGGAAGGACTGGAGATACTGGGCGAGCAGGCGGCGTTCGCCCTGGAGAGGATCGAACGCACGAACAAACTGCACCGGCGCCGCGGCGAAGACAGGTTCGAGGCACTGGTGCGCAATGTCTCCGACGTGATCGCGCTCCTGGGCGCCGACGGCGTAGTCAGCTATGCCAGTCCATCTCACGAGCAGGTGCTCGGCCGCAAACCGGATAGCGTAGCGGGCAAGCACGCCTTCAGCTCCGCGCACCCAGACGACGCCGAACGCGCCCGGAAGTACTTCGAAAGGGTCCTGGACTCATCCGCTGGCAAAGCCGGGGCGGCCATCGAGCTTCGCATGCGGCACGCGGACGGTTCGTGGCGGCACATGGAGGCGGTCTTCGAAAACCTGCTCGACGATCCCAACGTACGCGGGGTCGTCGCCAACTACAGGGATGTCACCAAGCGCAGGCACGCCGAGGAACGTCTCTCCCACCAGGCTTTCCACGACGGCCTGACGGGTCTGCCCAACCGCGCCTTCCTCATGGAGCGCCTCGGAGACGCCCTCACCCGCACGGGTGAACGCGGGAGCACCGTCGCTGATGCTCTTGCTCGACCTCGACCGGTTCAAGGTCATCATAGACTCTTTAGGTCACGAGGTGGGCGACGCCCTGCTCATGGCGGTCGGACGCCGCCTTCAGGCGAGCCTGCGAACCGGGGACACCCTCGCCCGTCTCGGCGGAGACGAATTTGCCGTGCTGCTGGAAGACGTAGAAGGCGCGGGCCAGGTCATCTTCGCGGCGGAGCGCATCGTCAAGCTCTTCGAGACGCAGTTTCAACTCGGCGACCGGGAGGTATACACCACCGCCAGCATCGGGATCGTCCTGAGCACCCCGGAGCGGAACCGTCCCGCCGACCTCATGCGAGACGCCGACATCGCGATGTACAGGGCCAAGTCCGGGGGGGCGCCCTACGAAGTGTACAACGCCGGCATGGGGACCCAGGCCCTGCAAAGCCTCGAACGGCAGACCGACATCCGTAAAGCCATAGATCGCGAAGAGTTCGTCGTCTACTACCAGCCGAAGGTGGACCTCGCCTCCGGCGCCCTGCACGGCTTCGAGGCCCTGGTGCGCTGGAATCACCCCAAACGCGGCATAGTCAGCCCGGCGGAGTTCATCCCGCTCGCCGAAGAGCGCGGCCTGATCGTGCCGATAGGCCGGTGGGTGCTGGAGGAATCCTGCCGCCAGGCGAGGTACTGGCGGGACCGTCACGGCGCCCTGGCTCCCGCAATCGGCGTGAACCTCTCGGCCGGGCAGTTCCGGCATCCCAGGCTCGCCGAGCTCGTGGCCGCCGTCCTCGAAGAGACCGGGCTGGACCCGAAAACCCTGCTACTTGAGATCACCGAGAGCGCCGTTATGGAGGACGCCGAATCGAGCAGCGCCACGCTAAAAGACCTCAGCGCCCTGGGGGTACGCATAGCCATAGACGACTTCGGCACCGGCTACTCCAGCCTCAGCTACCTCCAGCGCTTCCCTCTGGACATGCTCAAGATCGACCGCTCCTTCGTGAACGATCTCGGACAGGACCCCAAAGGCGCGGCCATAGTCAGGACGGTATGCACGCTGGGCCGGAGCCTCGGCATGCAGGTACTGGCGGAGGGTGTCGAGACCACGGAGCAAGTGGAGCAACTCCGCCAGCTCGGCTGCGATCTCGGCCAGGGATATTATTTCTCCAGGCCGGTCCCGGCCAAGCAGGCGGAAGGTTTTATAGCCCAGATCCTCAACGTCACCGCCGAAGGTCCACGCTAGCGCGACGAGCAACCAGCGCCCCCCGAGCGACAGCCGCTTGTACGGAATCAGGTTGATCCCTTCGCGAGTTATCGGGAGTCGAGATGTCGTTTTCGGTTCCCGACTCCCGCACCTGTATTACAAGGAGATCAAACCGTAACGCGCTCCCCGGCTGACGGCCTCGGCCCGGTTGCCGACCTCCAGCTTGGCGTACAGCGAGGAGATGTGGAACTTCACGGTATGCTCGCTGATGTGCAACTCCCGGGAGATCATGCGGTTCGAGAGCCCACGCCCGATGAGACCCAATACTTCGCCCTCGCGCGCGGTCAACGGCTCCGGTGGTTCCCCTGCGTCCTCGGGCGTACCCAGCAGCCGCGCGGTCATGGGTTCGGGGAAGACGACCAGCCCGTGGGCCACGGCGACGACCGCGGCCTCCAGTTCCTCGGGCGGCGCGTCCGGCGGCAGGATGCCCCATCCCCGCGGCAAGAGCGCCCTCAGCTTCGAGACCACTCTTTCGTCCTCCGAGAGAACGAGGATCGCCTGAGGATCATCGTCCGAGGAAATCGCGCCGTCCTCCAACAGTTCCTCGTCGGCCACGAGCACGACATCGGCCTCTGCGAGCGAGGGATCGGAGGTGGTGAGCGAGGCCGCCCCGCCCACCACCTCCACGCCTGACCCTTCCGCCGCTTCGAGCATCGAGCGTAGCCCGGCCCGCGCCATCGGCGTCGGAGCCACGACGAATACCCGCGCGACCAGCGACTCGCTCACATCCACGGAAGAGATGTTACCGCCGAGTCCTATCCGGGCGCGTTACTCACGCTCCCCGACGGAGACTTCCAGCGTTAGCAGCTCGCCCCCTCGGACCACCCCGACCGGGACAGGCCGCCCGACCCTCTCGCCGGTGAGCAGCGTGAGCAGGTCGTCGGTGTCCTCGACGGGCTGGCCGTCCAGCGTCGCCACGATGTCGCCCACGATGAGGCCACCGCGCCCGGCCGGGCTGCCGTCCTCGACGCCAACGACCAGCAGGCCACCCCCCTGCGTGAGGCCCGTCCGGCCACCGTCCGGCAGGCGCACCGACTGGCTGAGGATGCCCAGGTAGCCACGCTTCACGGAACCCCGCTCCACCAGCGAGTCCGCGACGCGCCGGGCCAGTCCCGCAGGTATGGCGAACGCCGCGCCCCGCCCGAATCCTGAGGTCAGGATGCCGAGCACACGCCCCCGCGCATCCACCAACGGCCCTCCCGAGAAGCCGGGGTACGGGGTCGCGTCGGTCTGGATGTACCGCTCGACCCTGCCCCCCCGCCACGTCCGCATCGGTCCCCCAACGGAGCCGACCACTCCTAACGTAGCCCGAGGACCATCACCGCGCCCACGACTCCCGACCGCCAGCGCCAACTGCCCGACCCGAGGCTCTCCTTCCGCGAACGCCGTAGCGCCAGCCTCCAGTTCCTCGACCCGCAGCACCGCGAGGTCCGTCGAGGGGTCGCGGCCCACGAACCGGGCCGTGAGCTTCCGACCGTCACCCGTCTCCACCGACAGGTCCTCCTCGCGCTCCACTACGTGGCTCGCCGTCAGCACAAGGCCTGGCTCGTACACCACGCCGCTCCCCGAACGCCGCCTCCGGCCGTGTACCCGCACCACCAACCCGCCGACCTTCTCCACCGCGTCCGCCATCCCGTCAGACAGCGCCGCCAGCAGGTCCGTATTCTCTCTCTGGTTCTCCATGATCCACTCCCGGTTAGGTTTTCTTACGGAGACTGTATCCCTCGATACAGGAGCGGACCATCACCCGTTCGGCTAGTTTTCGACCGGAAGGATGGCTAGTTTCTCGGAGGTTACCATCCCCGGACGTGAATCTCATCGAGACTAGAGGGTGTGCGCTATGATAAAGTTCTTTTAGTTACAAATCGAGTCGAACCCATCGAAGGGAGCCAGCGTCCGTGAGAAGAAGACTGCTCGTCCTGATCCTCGCTGCGTGCGCCATGCTGTTGGCTACTGGGATCGCCGTTGCCACCACGGGAGCCGAACGCTTCGTCATGAGCTACAACGTGATCATGGGCACCCACGGTCCCAACGATCTGCGCGGCGGTTCGGGCGCTGACCTGTTGGCTTCCGAGGGAGCCTGGGGCGCTTCCCCGGAGGATACGGCGTTGGACACTGTACACGGAGCTGGAGGCAACGACTTCATCGACACGGTGAGCGACCCGCCGTCCAGGGATTCAGTGCATTGTGGTCCGGGCCGGGACGAAGTGCAGGCGGACCCCGAGGACGACGTAAAAGAGGACTGCGAGAAGGTCCAGCGCATAGACCTGTCGAAGGGTCCGCAGCCCCCTAAAGGAACGCCCAAGTACGTGCCAGACCCCGGCAAGAGCGACTGAGTTTATTTACCATTTCACTGACAGGGTTTTCTCCGAAGTTCGCCAGAAGAAAGAATGGCTAGTCGCCGACGCTGCGGAGCATCCGGGTCTTCGCCCTGAGAAAATCTACCAGCGCCTGGACGTTGGCGTCTTCGATAGGCTCTTCCAGATGCACTGCATGGCTGCGCTCAGGGGATGAGATGGAGATAATGTACCGGCGGCCGTCCGCCGTGCCGCGGCGTGACGCGGGGGTCTCTGGCAGATCGAAGAACCTCGCTACCTCTATGAGCCGCTCTAGTTCGTCGGCTTCCTGGGTGGATAGTTCGCCGGTATCCATGGTGACCGGTTGGTTCAG
>JBPCLT010000080.1:0-9293 GCA_051003015.1 Rubrobacteraceae bacterium
GACAAGGAGGGAGATCAGGAACTGAATCCCGAAATCCTCGAGCGGGCCCGCATCTTCGTGGACGACATACGACAGTGCCGGACAGACGGCGAGATAAACGTTCCCCTCCGTGAAGGAGTGATCTCGGAAGACGACATCGTGGGCGAAATCGGTCAGGTCGTCGCCGGCAAGCTCGAGGGGCGCTCCTCCGACGACGATATTACGGTCTTCGACTCGACGGGGTTCGCTCTTCAGGATTCGGCGACAGTTCCGCTCGAATACGAGCGGGCGCTTGCCGCCGGGGTTGGTATCGAGAAGAAGATGATCTCTACCTGAGATGAGTCAAAGCGGGAAAGGCTGGTGAGTATGGTGAGACAGATAGTAGGGGAATCGAGCGATGAGTACTTCTGGAAGGCGGGGCGCGGGTCCCGCCGCTGGCGCGGTCAATGAGAGGAGCGGCGTGCGCTGGCGCATCTTCCTGCTCATGCTGGCCCTTGTGTCCATCAACTACGTGGATCGCGCCTCCCTCTCGGTCGCCATGCCGCTTATCAGCGAGGAGTTCGGCATCGGCCCCGCCTTTCAGGGTGTCCTGTTGAGCTGCTTCTTCTGGACTTACGCCCTGATGCAGATCCCCGGCGGCTGGCTGGCGGATCGCTTCGGCCCACGCTCGGTGATCGCCGCCGCCACGGTAGGCTGGGGAGCGTTTCAGGCTCTCGCCGCCGGGGCCTTCAGCGCAGGCTGGCTACTGCTCATGCGGCTCGGGCTCGGCGCGACGGAGGGTCCAATCTACCCCTCAGGCGGCAAGCTCAACGCAGTCTGGATGCCGCCGAAGGAGCGCGGTAGGGGCGCAGTCATCCTCGATGGAGGAGCGCCGCTCGGCACCGCTATCGGTGGCATCATCATCGCCGGGCTCATAGGTGCTTTCGGCTCCTGGCGGATCGCCTTCATCATCGCGGGCGTCGGGACCATCGCCGCAGGCATCTTCGCCTACTGGTACATAAGGAACAGCCCCCGCGAGCATCGGAGCGTCAACGACGCCGAGGCATCGTACATCGAAGCTGAGCACGCCAGGGAGGACGAGCAGACGCTTCCCACGCAGGCAGGCCGGCACAGTATCCTCAACTACCTGCGCTTTCGTTCCTTCTGGGGGATGGGCCTCGGGTGGTTCGGGTTCAACCTGGTCTTCTACGGGTTGGTTACGTGGGCGCCCACTTATCTCGCCGAGACCAGGGGGTTGAGCATAGGCCAGATCGGGGCGCGACCTTCTTCATCTTCGGCGCCGGGTTCGTCGGGGAGCTAATCGGCGGCTACGCGGCGGACTTCTGGAGAGAACGGGGAGGGGCGCCGAACGTCGTCATGCGCACCGTCCTCGGCGTCGCCGGGGTCTTCACGACGCTCTCGATCTTCCTGGTGGCGTTCGTGGGAAGCGCGTTCGCGGCCGTGGCCTTGCTGGCGAGCACGCTCTTCTTCCTGCGCTGGGCCGGCCTCTACTGGAGCATACCCTCGATCCTGACCGACCGTTCGCGCGCCGGCGTCCTCGGCGGCATGATGAACTTCATGGGCAATATCGCCGGGATCACTGTCCCCATCCTCATCGGGGTCATCGTGCAGGTGACAGGCTCCTACTTCCTGGGCCTGATGTTCTTCGCATTCGCCGGTCTGCTCTTCCTCGCGTCGTCACTGTCCATAGACTACAGTAGAAAGCTCCCCGTCTAAGGAGGCTCTGGTGGACACGCACCCGAAGAACATAGAGAACCTGAAGGACCTCAAGAAGATCGGGCACATCACCCCTTCCTCGAACACGACGCTCGAGCCCCTGACGGCGATGATGATGCATCCGGTCTCCAACCTGGTCTCCAACCACTTCACGCGCATCACCGTAAAGAAGATATCGCTCGATACCGAGGACACGGGCCGCTTCGAGGTCGATAACATGGTCGCCGCCGCGACCCTGCTCGCCGACGCAGACGTGGACGCAATCCTCTGGAACGGCACCTCGGGCTGCTGGAACGGCACAGGGGCGGACGTCGAGATGTGCCGCGCCATCACCGGGGAGATCGACATCCCCGCATCCACCTCCACCCTGGCGCAATACGAAGTCTTCGAGCGTTACGGCATAGAGAAGTTCGCCCTCGCCGTCCCCTACCTCGACGACGTCACGCAGAAAGCCATCGAGACGTACGGGGAGGCAGGCTACGAAGCCGTCAGTTACGCCAACCTGAACAAGACCGTGAACACCGAGTTCGCCGCGGTCCCGCTGGACCGCATCAGGCAGCTACTGCGCGACGCCGACTCGCCTGAGGCTGAGTGCATAGCCGTCGTCTGCACCAACTTCGCGGCGGCCCTGGTGGTCGAGGAGATGGAGCAAGAGCTTGGCAAGCCCATCTTCGACAGCGTCGCGGTGACGTTCTGGAAGGCGCTCGAAATGGTTGGGATCGAACCACCCATTCCCGGCTGGGGTACGCTTTTCGAGGCCGAGACCGTGCGGAGCAAACTTTCGTAGCGGAGCCTCGCATGCCGTTCCAGGATATTCTGGAAGAGCTTCTCGAGTCCACGGCGGCGAGCCGGACGACGCTTCGCCTCGACCTGCCCGACAGGAGACTCCACGTTGACAGGGTCGCGGCCGAGGCGGTCGCGCCTGGCGTCCGGTCCATCGCGGAGGACGGTTCCATAGACCAGCGTGCGTTGCCGACGGTTAGGTTCCTGGAGGAAGAGCGCCGGACACTGGTCCAGAACGACTGTTCCAACGCGGACCCGTCTCCGCCTCCGGCGTTGATCGAATTCTACGGCGTGAAGGCGCAGATGCTCGAACCCATAGTGCGCGACGAACATCTCCTCGGTTGGATCTCCGTACACTACACTCCCGGTCCTCGCGAGTGGAGCGAGGGAGACATCGGCGCGCTCAGTCGGGCGGTCGAGCGCGTGCAGCGAGAATTGGGAGGAACGAACTGAACCTCACGCGGTGAGAGGGAGCCGCTTCAGTAGCGCCCGACGAGCAACCCGCCGTCCACGACGATGGTCTGGCCGGTGATGTAGCGGGCGCCCTCCGAGGCGAGGAACAGGATCACATCGGCGATATCCTCCGGCCCCCCTACCCGGCCCATCGGGATGAACTCAGCGGCCTCGTCGAGTCCTTCCGGGCCGAGCGAGTGTTCCCTGGAGAGCGCCTGAGCCGTGCGGATGTAGCCTGGCGCGATGCCGTTGACGCGGATCCCGTCCCCGGCCAGCTCCACGGCGAGACCCCGCACGAGCCCCACGACGCCGGCCTTGGCGGCGGAGTACTGGACGTGCTCGTCCCAGCCGTAGGCCACGCCCATTATGGAGGAGACGGCGACGACGCTCCCTCTTCCCGCTTCTCTCATGCCGGGAGCCGCAGCCCGGCAGACCCTCATGACACCCTTCAGGTCCACATCGTGGGTGCGGTCCCACGTCTCATCGGTCAGCTCCCCGAATGGCGCCCGGTGAGCGATACCGGCATTGGCTACCACCGTGTCGAAAGGTCCGTATCTTTCCTGGACATCCGATACGACGGAGTCAACCTCATCCGTATCAGTGACATCCAAGTGTCGGTACTCGGCCTCTCCGCCGCCGGATGAGATCTCCCCGGCGACTGTCCGGCCTTCGTCCTCGAGTATATCCGTCACGATTACCCGGTACCCTGCCTCACCGAAGGCTCGCGCCGTGGCCGCCCCGATCCCGATACCGGAGCCGGTTACGAGCACTGTGGGCGTGTCCATCCGTCATCCTCCTTCGAAAACTAGAGCATCACATCACCGGAGTTGGGGCCGAGGGTCTGGCCCACGTAGAGCGCCGCTCCCTCAGAGGCAAGAAACGCGACAGTCTCGGCCACCTCCGAGGGCTCCCCGAAGCGGCCCAGCGGAAGCTCGGCAGCCTTGTTGCTCCGCCACTCCTCGGAGAGCCCGAGCACGAGGTCCGTGTTGATCGGCCCAGGGGCCACCGCGTTCACCCGGACGCCCTGCGCGGACACTTCGCGGGCAAGAGATTTGGTGAGCCCGATTATTCCGGCCTTCGCCGCGCTGTAGTGGCAGAGTTCGATACCGCCGATCTGGCCGAGCTGCGAGGCGATGTTGACGATGACGCCGGAGCCTCGCGAGAGCATCTCGGGAAGCGTGGCTCGTATGCAAAGGAAGGTCCCGCGCAGGTGCACCGCTATCATCCGGTCGAAATCTTCGACGGTCAGGTCCACGAACCGCTTCTGTTGCAGGAAACCGGCGTTGTTCACCAATATCTCCGGGTGGCCGTACGCTTCGCGGGCCGCCGTCAACATCCGCTCCACGCTCTCAGGGTCCGACACGTCACCGGGAGCGGCGAAAGCCCGGCCTCCGGCATCCTCTATCCCGGCGACCGTCTCCTCAGCGGCCGTCGAGTCCAGGTCGTTTACGACAACATCCTCGCCGTTCTTCGCCAGCTTACCGGCGATGGCCCGGCCTATGCCGCTTCCGGCTCCCGTCACCAGAGCGACGCGAGAAACATTGGGCACCTGGTTATGCCTGCCCTTCCAGGACCTCGGCCTGATGTGGGTCCTCGACCTTGCGGGTTCCGAACATGAGGAACCCGGATATGACCACCGCGATAGCGCCCGCGAGGAATGCCGCCACCGTCATGTCCAGCCCGGCGCCGAGAAACGCGGTCAGAAGGGCGGATCCTACGATAGCCCCTATCGGTCCCATCGCGTTCACGAAGGCCGCCCCCGTGCCCCTTATGCGGGTGGGGAAAGACTCTCCCATGTAGAACAGAAGCGCCGCGTAGGGACCGATGATGAAGAAGAGCCCGATCGTATACATGGTCAGCACGAAGGCCGGCGCGTCAGGGCCGAACAGCATTATGGTGTAGGCGGTGCCGGAGATGATCCAACCCCCCGCGATGGTCCAGCGGCGCCCGATCATGTCCCCGAAGAACCCATGCGTCAGGTACCCGATGTAGGCAGCGGCGTTGGAGAGGATGAGAACGGTGAGGGCGCTGCCGAAGGAGACGCCCTTGCCCTCCGTGAGCACGGTGGTCCCGAGCACGGCGAAGACCTGGATGCCGATCCAGTTGGTCAGGAAGGCCAGGGCGAGGAAGATCGTGTGCTTCCTGATGTCAGGCTCGAAGATCTGCTTGAAGGTGTTCTCCCTGGTGTGGTGGACGTCTATCTCGTACTCCCGGCCGAACGCGACGGCTTCTTCATGACGGCCGTCTTTTTCGAGCTGCTTGACGCGCTGCATCGCCTGGAACCTGGGCGACTCCACCAGCCTGAAACCCAGGATGACGATGATGATCGCCGGGAGCGTGGCAACCAGGAACGTCCCTCGCCACCCGACGAAAGGCAGCAGCACCGCCGACATGGCCGCCCCGACCAGAACCCCGACCGGCCAACCACCCTGCACCAGGCTGTAGATCAGACCTCGCCGCTGCCGGTTCCCGTACAGCTCATTGAGATAAGCCGTGTTCACGACCTGCTCGGAGTATCCGAGACCGGAGAAGGCCCGGATGACCACGACATAGAGCGCCGAGAAACTCAGGGCCGTGAGCCCGGAGCTTACGGCCGCGCCGGCCGTGGTAAGGATCAGCGAGGTCTTCCTTCCCAGATAGTCGAGCATCGGTCCTACCGACATGGATATGAGGAAGACTCCAACGCCCACCCAGGTCGCGACCGCCGTGCTGGTCGCCGTGGACCACCCCAGGTCATCGGCCATCACCGGCAAGAGCGTCCCGAAGAGCGTGTAGTCGTAGACCGAGAAGACCCACGCCAGGAAAGCGACGACCGAGGCGTAGACCAGGGTCTTGTTGGGGAGATCTGTCTCTATCCTCGCGGCGCCGTCAACTCCTTTACCGTCAGGCGCCTGTCCCCTACTCGATTCCGGTGTCTCCATCTCGCCGCTCCCCATGCCTCGAACCTCCTGACCTTCGTACAAAAACACGATAGCCAAAGGCCATCTATTTGTCAAACAAAAGGTTTACAACGGCTGACCGCGGGAAGTATATTTGGACAACGGGACGATGAGTGTGTTTTGCGAGGGCCACTGTGAAAGGCCCTTCGTACAAGAAAGACGGGGCTCAGTGGTGTCGGGCAAAAACTACGAGCGGATAACGACGCGCATACTCGAAGACATCTCTTCGGGTAAGCTACGAGCGGGAGACAGATTGCCTCCGGAGATAGATCTTGCCAAAGACTTCGGAGTTAGTCGTCCGACCGTGCGTGAGGCTCTCAAGGTATTACAGGCGATGAACGTGCTGAGGAGTTCCACGGGGCCGACGGGAGGGACCTTCGTCCGTACTATAGATGGTTCCGGGGTAGCCGAGTACCTGAAAGATTCCATATCCTTGCTGCTAAGCGTCAACGAGTTGAGGCTCGAGCAGCTATACGAAGCAAGAGAGGCCATCGAAATATCCGCGACCGGGATGGCGGCGGCGCGCCGTACCGGGCGAGACCTCGATGAGATGGAGAAGATCATCGAGAGTGACGAGCTCAAGGACTCGGACACGGTCATCTCCGACATCTCGTTCCACCAGGCCGTCGCCAGAGCCTCAAAAAACGAGATGTTCAGTCTGTTCATGAGTTCCATCCACATGACCGTGAGGACGCTGGCGGAGCAGTATATCCTGCCTGAAGCCAGGCAAGTTTCGCAGCGTCAACACAGGCGGATCTACCAGGCGATCCTGGATCAGGACGAGGTTCTGGCGAGGTCCAGGATGCAAGAACATCTGCAGTTCGCAAGCGAGATCTACCGGAAGGCTATCCCCAAGCCGGTCGAATTGACACCCATCGCCGTTAGTGAGATAGCGTCGGAGGTCCCGAGATCCTGATACTGGAGTACGCTCTATGGCCGTTGTTGGTACTCTTCGTGATCTCGCTCTGGGCATCAGCCCTCCTGGACATCGGACGCGGCTGGCGCTCGGGCCTATTCGCGCGCAGGGAGTTGCTTTCGGTAGCAGCAGGCGTCTCCGTGGCCTCGGTGATCGCCATCTCGATCCTGGGCTCGACCTTCGCGGCGCGCATCTCCTCGGCCCCTGACACCGAACCTGGATGTAGCGAGCCAGCGCACGCTTATGTTTTCAGTTTCGGGGTGGAACACTCCTCCGAGGTCTTCAAAGACTGCGCCATGAACCCCGGAGGCAAAGCCAACTAACGCTCGAACATCTCCGACGCTGCCATTGATCGGGCACCATGGGATGATTCAATCGTCAATCGCCCCGTATGCCGAGGTCCAGAAATCGCTATAGAGAGCCGAGGACGCGGAGGAGGCCAGGCGCTGGGTCATGAGGATGCCGATCATGTCTTCTCCAGGGTCAGAATACCCGGAGGTGCCGTAGCCGCCGTCCCAGCCGAACCTTCCGGGAGTGGACGCCAGATCGCCGCGCTTCGTGAACACGGCCATCCCGAACCCCCAGCCGCTGTTGTCCTGGAAGAAGATAGACGCCTCCGACTTCTGCTCGGCCGTTAGATGGTCGGTGGTCATTAGCTCGACCGACGGCCTCGACAGGATGCGTTCACCCTCGTATTTGCCCTTGTTTAGCATCATCCGGCAGAAAGCCAGATAGTCGTCAACTGTCGAGGCCAGCCCACCGCCGCCGGACGGAAAGGCGGGTGGGCGGCTCCAGCGGCTGTCGTCGGCGCCGTCATAAAGATCTAGCGTCCCGGTGGTGGAGTCCGCCTGGTAGCAACTCGCCAGCCGGTCGAGCTTTTCGGCAGGTACGCTGAAACCGGTGTCCTTCATGCCGAGCGGCTCGAAGATGCGTTCGCGCAAGAACGTCTCAAGCGGCTGGCCGGTGGCGCGTGAGATCAGGACTCCCAGAATGTCGGAGCCCGTATCGTACATCCACCGCTCGCCGGGATGATGGATCAGAGGCAGACCGCCAAGTCGCTTCATCCACTCGTCGGGGGCGAGCGAAGGTAGGTCAGGGCCGGGCGCGACCCCCGCCTCGTCCATCGCCTGCTGGATGGGGTGCCGGGCGGGGAATACCATCACCGCCCCGATGCCGAGCCGGAAGGTCAAGAGGTCGCGCAGGGTGATCGGACGTTTCGCCGGCACTGTGTCGTCGAGCGGGCCGTCGGGCCGCTTGAGTACCTTGCGATCCGCCAGTTCCGGCAATAGAGGGTCCACCGGCTCGTCGAGACGCAGCCTGCATTCCTCCACCAGTATCATCGCCGCCGCTGCCGCAACCGGCTTGGTCATAGAGGCGATGCGGAAGATCGTATCGCGCCGCATCGGGTCGCCTCCCATCGCCTTCGCGCCGATCTCATCAACGTGTACCTCGCCGCGCCGGCTGAGAAGCGTGACGATACCGGGCACCTCGCTACGCTCGACATAGCCGGCCATGACGTCGTGCATGCGGCCTAGCCGCGCCTCGGACAACCCTCCGGTGCTCATCATTCGCTCACCCTGTTCCTTTGGAGCTTTCGCTTACAAATAACTATTGATCTCTGGTGCGCGGTCTTGCCGGTCGCGCTTGCCGTCCTCGTAGATCACAGGCGCAGCAGCCAATTCCGCCTCGGTCACATCGTCGAGGCAGGCGACGTTGATCGCCCAGAAGTTACCGCCCATCTGTTCTTCGAGATAGCCTCGCGAGAATCGCTGCCCGACCTGCGGCGTGCAGCCGTAGTGATCTATGTCTCCCTCGGGCCAGTTGCTGTTCTCGGCGTGGTAGTTCTGAAGCCGACTCTCGCCCGCTGTGATCCGCAGTTCGTCGTAGCCTATGAGCGCCTTCTTGTAGCCGGACTTGAGGCAGAAGCTGCAGTTGCATTTGCGGATGCCCTGATCCAAATCCACATCAGCCTCGAAACGGATCTCCCCGCAGTGACAGCTCCCGTGATAGGTCTTCATCATCGTCTCTCCTCTACTGCGAATGATCGACCTTTTGTCGCGAGCGCGGAACGGAGTTGCTCCAGCGCCTTCGGACCCATGCCGTGTAGCCGATGCACCTCGGACTCGCTCATCCGGCTGAGATGTTCGAGGCGCTCGATGCCCGCTCCGGCAAGGGCCCGTCTAGCAGGTCTCGACAGACCTTCCGGGAGGTCGTTATTCTCCATCGCCTCTACCTCCGGCTCTGTAGCCGTCGCGATGGGATCATTGACCGAAGCCGGGCGTCGCGCAGGTAAAGTCCCGCCCAGGCGAGTACCCCGAGCAAGACCGGGAACCAGAACGAGAGGGACTCGACACGGACCTGAGTCGCGGTCGCGCCGCCAAGGTATCCGGTCAGAAGGATCGCCCCGAGGACGGCGGTGCGCGGGACCGCGTAGAGGACCGTGCATACGATCAGGATCAGGCCGAGCCAGAAGACGATACCAGCCGGATACCCGAGTTCGACGGTCC
>JBPCLT010000081.1:0-3845 GCA_051003015.1 Rubrobacteraceae bacterium
CGGCAAGGAGCCCGACGGCTCGATGGGCACCGATACGCCCCTGGCCTTCCTCTCCGAGCGTCCGCAACTTCTCTTCAACTACTTCAAGCAGCACTTCGCGCAGGTCACCAACCCGCCTATTGATCCGCTGCGGGAGGAACTGGTCATGTCGCTCAAGATGAGCCTCGGTCCCGAGAAGAACCTCTTCGACGAGACGCCGGAGCATTGCCGACGGATACTGGTGGACCAGCCGGTGCTGACCGCCGACGAGCTGGAGAAGATCCGGCAGCTCCGCGCCGAGCCGTTCGCCGCCTCCACGCTCTCCATGCTCTTCCCGGTTTCCTCAGGGGAGGAAGGACTAGGAAAGGCCGTGGAGGGTCTGTGCGAGCGGGCCGAGAAGGCGGTTCGGGGGGGCTCGACGGTCTTGATCCTGAGCGACCGGGGCGTGAGCGAGATGCAGGCTCCCATACCGAGCCTACTCGCGACCGCCGCCGTCCACCACCACCTGGTCCGGCGTGGCATCCGCACCCGCACGACCCTGGTGGTCGAGACGGCGGAGGCGCGGGAGGTCCACCACTTCGCCGTCCTTGTTGGCTACGGCGCGACGGCCGTCAACCCGTATCTCGCCTTCGAGACCATAGAGGAGATGGCGTCCGAGGGAGGACTGGGAGACGTGGCTCCGGAAGAGGCTTCCAAAAACTACGTCAAGGGCGTCAACAAAGGTTTGCTCAAGGTCATCTCCAAGATGGGTATTTCGACGCTCTTCTCGTACTGTGGGGCCCAGATCTTCGAGGCCGTCGGGTTGAACAAGGGTCTCATAGACCGGCACTTCAGCGGCACGGCCTCGCGGGTCGGGGGCGTCGGGATAGATGGGATCGGGCGTGAGACCCTGGAGCGTCACCGGCGGGCCTTCGAGGCCGTCGAGGATGGGGGCGAACTGGAGATCGGGGGCGAGTACCAGCTCCGCGCCCAGGGTGAGTACCATCAGTGGAATACGAAGAGCATCGTGCCGCTGCAAAGAGCCGTCAGGACCGACGACTTCGAGACCTTCAAGGAGTACACACAGCACTTCGACTCCGAGAGCGCGCGCCTGGCGAACCTGCGCTCGCTCTTCGATTTCGAGAAGAATCCTATTCCTCTGGAGGAGGTCGAGCTGGCGAAGGAGATCGTGAAGCGTTTCTCGACGGGCGCGATGTCTTTCGGGTCCATCTCCAAAGAGGCGCACGAGACGCTCGCTATCGCGATGAACCGCATCGGGGGCAAGTCCAACACCGGCGAGGGCGGCGAGGACCCGGGACGGTACGCGGATAACCGGCGCAGCGCCATAAAACAGGTGGCAAGCGCGCGCTTCGGGGTGACGACCGAATATTTGGTGAACTCGGATATGCTCCAGATCAAGATGGCCCAGGGCTCCAAGCCCGGCGAGGGCGGTCAGTTGCCAGGCCACAAGGTCTCCGAGGACATAGCGAAGGTTCGCTATTCGACGCCGGGGGTCGGACTGATCTCGCCCCCGCCGCACCACGACATCTATTCCATCGAGGACCTTGCCCAGCTTATCCACGACCTCAAGAACGCCAATCCGAATGCATTGGTGAGCGTGAAGCTGGTGGCGGAAGTGGGGGTCGGGACCATTGCGGCTGGCGTGGCGAAGGCGAAGGCTGACCACATCACCATCGCCGGCCACGACGGCGGCACGGGAGCCTCGCCGCTCTCCTCCATCAAGCACGCGGGGCTGCCGTGGGAGCTTGGCATCGCGGAGACGCAGCAGGTTCTCGTGCAAAATGACCTGCGCGGGCGGGTCTATCTACAGGCTGACGGGCAGATGAAGACTGGGCGGGACGTGGTGGTGGCGGCGCTGCTTGGGGCTGAGGACTTCGCGCTCTCGACGGCGCCGCTGGTGGCGGTGGGTTGCATCATGATGCGCGTGTGCCACCTCAATACCTGCCCGGTTGGGATCGCCACGCAGGACCCGGAGCTTCGGAAGAAGTTCGAGGGGACTCCGGAGCATGTGATCAACTTCTTCTTCTTCGTGGCGGAGGAGATCCGAGAGTACATGGCCGGGATGGGCTTCCGCACCTTCGAAGAGATGGTGGGCCGGGTGGACCACCTGAAGAAGAAAGAGGGCATCGCGCACTGGAAGACGGATGGCGTTGACCTCTCGGCGATCCTGCACCGTCCCGAGCGTGCGGACGAGGTCGCCACCCACCGCGTCGAGGACCAGGACCATCACCTTGATGACTCGCTGGACGTGGAGTTGATCGAACGCTGCAGGCCCGCGCTGGAGAATGGGGAGCCGGTGCGTTTCTCGAAGGAGATCTTCAACACCAACCGCACGGTCGGCGGACGGCTCTCAGGGGAGGTCGCCCGCCGCTTCGGTAACGACGGCCTGCCCGACGGCACGGTTCACATAGACATGAAGGGCGTCGCGGGCCAGTCCTTCGGGGCGTGGCTGGCGAAGGGCGTCACCCTGAACCTGGAGGGCACGACCAACGACTACGCCGGAAAGGGCCTCTCGGGTGGGCGGCTCGTCGTGGCGCCTTCGCCGGTTGCAGCTTACAAACCGGAGAAGAGCATCGTGGTCGGGAACGTGGCGCTGTATGGGGCGACGGCGGGCGAGGCGCATTTCCGGGGGTTCGCGGGGGAGCGGTTCGCGGTCCGCAACTCAGGGGCGGAGACGGTCGTCGAGGGCGTTGGGGACCACGGCTGCGAGTACATGACGGGCGGCGTGGTGGTGGTGCTCGGCCAGACGGGACGCAACTTCGCTGCCGGGATGAGCGGCGGCATTGCGTTCGTGCTGGATGAGGATGAGCGCTTCGAGAAACTCTACAACCCGGAGATGGTCAGCCTGGAGGCCGTGGAGACGGAAGAGAACGTGTCCATCCTGCGGCGTCTCGTCGAGCGGCATCTGGAGCTGACGGGGAGTGGGGTGGCGAAGCGCGTCCTCGATAATTGGGAAGATGTGCTTCCGAAGTTCGTGAAGGTGATGCCGAACGATTTGAAGCGGGTGCTGGAGGAGCGGAAGGAGGCCGAGCTGGAGGTGGTGTCGGGTGGGTGATCCTAGAGGGTTCATCAAGCTCGGGCGCAAGCCGACCCCGAAGCGGACCATCGAGGAGCGCGTCCAGGATTACCGCTACATCTACGAGCCGATGCCGGAGGACGAGCTCAAGGGACAGGCGTCGCGGTGCATGGACTGTGGAGTGCCTTTCTGCAACACGGGCTGCCCGCTCGGGAACCTGATCCCCGACTGGAACGACCTCGTGTACAGGGACCAGTGGAAGCAGGCCATTGACCGGCTGCACCAGACCAATAACTTCCCCGAGTTCACGGGGATGTTGTGCCCCGCGCCGTGCGAGCCGGCGTGCGTGCTCTCCATAAACGACGACCCCGTGACGATCAAGGAGATAGAACTTTCGATCATCAACCGCGCCTTCGAGGAGGGATGGGTGGTCGCGCATCCCCCTCCGGCGTCGAAGAGGACCGGCAAGAAGGTCGCGGTCGTGGGGAGCGGTCCAGCGGGACTTGCGGCGGCCCAGCAGCTCAACCGGGCCGGGCATTCCGTCGTCGTGTTGGAGAAGGACGACAAGATCGGGGGCCTGCTCCGCTACGGCATCCCGGACTACAAGATCGAGAAGTGGATCGTTGACCGCCGCATCACCCTCATGGAAGAAGAAGGCATCGAGTTCCGCACCAACGCCCACGCCGGCGAAGACCCGACCACGGAGGAGCTGAAAGCCGACTTCGACGCCATCGTGCTGGCCGTCGGGGCTTTACAGGGCCGCAACCTGGACGTACCGGGCCGGGATCTCGACGGCATCCATCTGGCGATGGAATACCTGGTGCAGCAGAACCGGCGGGTGGCCGGGCTG
>JBPCLT010000082.1:0-30809 GCA_051003015.1 Rubrobacteraceae bacterium
GCCCGCGTGAAGCCGGAGATCTTCTCCAGTTCCCTGACATGCTCCGCCGCGCGCGAACGGAGGTCTTCCTCGGCCCCACGCAGCTTCTCCTCGGCCTCTGAGAGACGCCGCCGGCGCTCGTCCAGCTCTCCCTCGCGCCGGTCGAGGACGGTATCGCGGTTGTCCAGGCGCTCTTCGATGCGTGATATCTCCGCCCGCCGCGAACGCACTTCGGCCTCGGCCTCGTCCTTGATGCGCAACGCGGCTTCTTTGGCCGCCAGTTCACCCTCACGCCTCGCGGAATCCGCGGATCGTTTGGCGTCCTCGATAATGGAGCCGGCGTCGGTCCTCGCGCCAGCCTGGCGGGACGCAATGCTCCGCTTGTAAACGAAATATCCCAGAGCACCACCGAGGATGAGTCCGGCGGCCAGTCCCAGGACCAGTAAAAGGTAATTCACGAGTTTTCCTCCAACAAGGCCGCCTTCCCGGCGGCCGGATCGCGCTCTCCGGCTATCGTTCGGCTCTCGCTCCGGCCTCAGGCGGATCATTATCCCTATACATCCGGGCGACCTCCACGCAGACCTCCGCCGAGTAACCCCGGCGCGTCAAGAAACCGTGGACCCTGCGCGCTTGGGCGACGGACCCTCGCTCATTATAACGCCGCTCCGCCGCGGATAAAGCGTCCTCAAGCTCGGATCTCTCGTCGAACTCTTCCCGCACGGCCCGATCCGCAGTCTCCTGGTCCACTCCACCCTTCCGCAAATCAGCCGAGATACGGCGCGGACCATAGCGCCGCGCCCGCTGCCGAACCAAATCGCGGGCAAACTCCTCATCATCCACGTACCCTAGTTCTCGCAAACGGGCCAGAACAGCCCCAATGGTTTCGTCTCCGAATTCTCTCTGCCGGAGACGGTCCCGGATTTCACCCTCCGAGCGAGCCCGATATCCGAGCAAATTAAGCGCGCGGCTCATCGCCAATGCCCGCTCCCCCGCGACCCTGGCCTCCTCCAGTTCTCCATCCGCGAGCACGGCGCCCTTGTAAAGCCCGCGCTCAGCCACCACTCCAGCGTCTATCTCCGCCCAGAACTCCCCTTCGACGAAGACCTTCGCCCGGCCCCGGCGCTCCTTGACATCCGTTATACGGGGCAAGACCTGCCGCCAGAAGCCGGAGTAAACGCGACTACAGCGCCCGGCCGGCCGGCTCTCCTGGCAAGCTTTCAGGCACGTCAGAGATATTCTTCGGGACATCGTCCGCCGCGGACTCGGCGCCGTCGGGCGTGGGCTCCTCGGCAATGGGAGAGCCGGACCTGTCCAGGCCGAGCTTCTCGTAGATGTCACCTAACACGCGCTCGCGCACCTCGGAGTGCTCCTTGAGGAACTGCTTGGAGTTCTCGCGGCCCTGCCCGAGCCGCTCGTCCCCGTACGCGAACCACGCGCCGGATTTCTGCACCACGCCATGCACTATGCCGATGTCCAGCAGGCTCCCCTCCCTGGAGATACCCTCCCCATACATAATGTCGAAGAAGACCTCCTTGAAAGGCGGCGCGACCTTGTTCTTGCGAACCGTCACCTTCGTCTGATTACCCACGGTATCCGTGCCAACTTTCAGAGCCCCGATCCGGCGTATATCCAGCCTGACGCTGGAGTAAAACTTAAGGGCGCGGCCACCCGGTGTCGTCTCCGGGGACCCGAACATCACCCCGATCTTCTCCCGCAACTGGTTGATGAAGATTGCGGTGGTCCCAGACCTCGACAACGAACCGGACAGCTTCCTCAGAGCCTGGCTCATCAGCCTGGCCTGCAGCCCCACGTGCGAGTCACCCATCTCACCCTCGATCTCAGCTCTAGGCACGAGGGCAGCGACGGAGTCTATGACCACCACGTCGATGGCGCCGGAGCGGATCAGGGTGTCTGCGATCTCCAGGGCCTGTTCGCCGGAGTCGGGCTGGGAGAAGTACAGGTTGTCCAGGTCCACGCCGATGGCCTTGGCGTAGGTTGGGTCCAGGGCGTGCTCGGCGTCAATGAAGGCGGCCAGACCGCCGGCCCTCTGTGCCTCGGCGATGATGTGCAGGGCCAGGGTTGTCTTGCCGCTCGACTCGGGGCCGTAGATCTCGACGACACGTCCGCGGGGCACGCCGCCGACACCCAGTGCCAGGTCCAGGGCCAGCGCGCCCGTCGGGATCGACGGTATCTGCTGCAATCCCCTATCCCCCATGCGCATGATGGAGCCCTTGCCGAATTGCTTCTCAATCTGCGAAACCGCCGCGCCCATCGCTTTGCTCTTGTCCATTGCATCCTCCAAAACAACGACCGCTTGCCGCGAGTCCGCTGTTGCTCGTGATCCTCCGTCGAATCCTCATTATACCGGGGTCAGAGGCCACTCCCAACACGAGGATCGCGGGTGATCAACTCTCTTGCTTGAGAGTCCACTTGCGGGTGAGGACCTCTCCGCTCTCGCCCAGGACGCCGACGTCTTGCCCGTTCACCGATACGCTGACGGCTCCTGCGTCACCCGTCGTGACCTTCAGTCTCCGCCGAGCCTCGAACGTCTCCGAGAAGCCCGGCTCCGCGACGCGGACATAAGCAACCTCGCTGTCGGTTCGGACCTCCAGCCACGAAGGCCGCCCTTCGACCTGGATCTCCACCCGCAAAGTATCCGAAGGCGCCGGCTCGGTCGTACTTTCAGAGGTGGTCTCGAGGCTCGTCTCGGGCATCGTCTCGGCGGTGGTCTCCGGTTCCAGCGCGGGTTCTTGGGTGGTTTCGGCGGCTCCATCGGGCGGGTCGTCATCCGCAGACGCCTGGCCGTTGTCGCCGGTCTGCCCACGCTGCGCGGCCGGCTCGACTCGCGGGGGACCGTTCTCGGAGGCTTGTTGGGATCCCCTGCCCACGAAGTACAGACCTCCGACCACCAAAAACAGCACGAGCAAGGCCACGACAGCCGTAACGATGGTGCCGGCGGAGATCCCGCGCCGGCGCGCCCCGGCTACGCCGCCGGGGTTGATGAGCGGTTCATCGAACTCGCTCTTGCCTGGGGCGGAGTAGGCGTCAGCCCCTTGCGGCGTCTGGCCGCGCTTGAACTCCTGGGAGATCGCATCACCGTCGAGACCGAGGTAGTTTGCGTAGGTCTTGAGGAAGCCCTGGACGTAGACGGCAGCCGGCAACATATCGTAGTCTTCCCGCTCCAGGCCATCCAGGTAACGTTTGCGGATCTTGGTTGCCTGCTCGACCTCCTCCAGGGAGAGACCACTTTGGATCCGAGCCTTCCTCAGTGCGGGTCCGATGCCAGGGTCCTCCGAAGCGGAGGAAGTGTGCGTCTCATCACTCATGTACGCGGAAAGATTACCACGAACGCGCTACCAGCTTCCGTCCAGCCGGCCATCCACGGACCCAGAGTCCTCTCTCCCATCGGCGCCTTCACGCTCGAAGATCCGGGGGAGGTCCAACTCAGACGCCACGACCGAGCGGCTCTTGGAGCCCTCGTATGGCCCGACGACGCCCTTGCGCTCCAGCGCGTCAATGATCCTGCCGGCCCGCGAGTACCCGACCCTGAAGCGCCGCTGCACGGCGCTCACGGACGCCTGCTGCGTGGAGACCACGAAGCTGGCCGCGTCCGGCAACAACTCGTCGTCCGGCTCCTCGAGCCGTTTCGGGTCCTCCTTAGGCTCCGTCACCTCCTGGACGAAGTCAGGAGAGGCGGCGCCGGAGGCTGACGCGGCGCTCGCCGCCACGATATCTCCCACCTCACCCTCGGATATGAAGGCGCCCTGCACGCGCGAGGGACGCATGGCGGAGACGGGTTTGTAGAGCATGTCTCCCATGCCGAGAAGTGCTTCGGCGCCGTGGGTGTCCATTATTACGCGCGAGTCAACCTGACTGGAGACGGCGAAAGCGATGCGGCTCGGGATGTTAGCTTTGATCATGCCGGTAATAACATCCACCGAAGGCCGCTGCGTCGCCACAACGAGGTGTATCCCCACGGCCCGCGCTTTCTGGGCGAGCCGTATTATGGAGTCCTCGACCCTGGCCGCCGCCTGCATCATGAGGTCGGCCAACTCGTCTATGACGATGACGACGTATGGCATCGGGGTCTCGCTCCGGTCGTTGTATCCTTCCAGTGACCGCGTCCCCATCTTCTCCAGCACCTCGTAGCGCCGCTCCATCTCCGCGACCGCCCATAGGAGCGCGTTGGACGCCTTCTTCACGTCGGTGACGACGGGTGTTATGAGATGCGGCACCCGCCCGAAGAGGGATAGCTCGACGCGCTTGGGATCTATGAGGACCATCTTCACTTGCCGGGGATCGGTGGTCATGAGGAGCGAGGTGAGCAGACCGTTCAACATCACGCTCTTCCCGCTGCCCGTGGTGCCCGCGACGAGCAGGTGCGGCATCTCCGCCAGGTCCAGGAACACCGCCCGCCCGGAGATGTCCTTGCCCAACCCAACAGGCAGGGTCCAGTCGTTGCCGTGCGGGTACTCCCGGAACACGTCGCCCAGCGTGACGATGGCCGCCCGCGTGTTCGGCACCTCGACGCCCACGGCGCTCTTGCCTGGTATCGGGGCGAGTATGCGGACCTCGGTCGCCGCCAGCGCGTAGGCGATGTCCTGTTGGAGGTTCCTGACCTTGCTGACCTTGACGCCTGACCCGAGCCGGAGTTCATAGCGCGTCACCCGCGGCCCCACCACGGCCCGCACCACCTGCGCCTCGACCCCGAAGTCCGACAGCGCCCGCGTGAGACGGCGGCTCGTGCCCTCCGCGTCGTGCTCCGGGTCCCCGCTGCCAGGCTTCAACATCGAGATCGGCGGCGGCACGTACTCGCCGGTGGTGGGGTCTCCCAGGTTCTCGTGTAGCTTCTTCGCCTGGCTCTCCGGCAAAACGACCTCGAACTCTTCATCGGGCCTCCGGTTTCGGTCAAAGACCTCGACCGGGGTCGGCTCCTCCTGGGGCGAGGCCGCCTCTTCCTCGAACGGACGCCGCTCCCGGCGTGTCTTGGGCCTGTCGCCCGCCGCCGGGCGGGAACGCCATGCGCGCCAACGCTCGCGCCCGCCGGACGCGACGGCCCCGCTGGCCGAGCTGGCTGCTCTACCCGCGCCCCCGAAAACTGTCTGGAGAGAGATCCCGGTCAAGAGTGATAGCCCCAGGACGTACAGCGCCACGAGCGCGAACGCGGCGCCCACGGTCCCTCCGCCAAGGTAGACCGCCTCGTAGATACCGCTGCCGACTAGACCGCCCGCCTTCGCGTAGGCTTCGGGGTCGAAGCGCGTCTCCGCTGGCAGTCCAGCTGCGAACGTGGTGGAGAAGGAGATCAGGAGCAACGCCGTCCCGAGCGCCCTCCGCCACGCCGGGCGGCCCAGGATCAATAACAGGCCCCAGATCGCCGCCAGCGGCGCGAGCAATACGCCGGGAACACCCAGGAACATACGCAACGCGGCAAGTCCGGCGTCACCGAGGACAGCGCCTCGCCCCGTCAAAAACGCGGCCGTGAAAAACAGGCCGATGGCTAGCAGCGCGAACCCGAAGAACTCCCGGGAAAACACTTCGGCGAGCCCATCGCGGAGCCTTGAAAGAAGCCCCGGACTCCGGCGGTTCGAGGGACGCCGACTCTTGCCACGCGAGGTTTGCGAAGTTTTCCTGGACGCGGGCTTCTTCGAGGATCGTTTGCTCGTCGCCATGCCCGTAAGTCTAGCGCATGAACCTGCGGCTAAGGGTCATACACCAGTGATTGTGGTTGTTTTCGCTCAAACCTCAACTATTAGCGGAAGGATGATCGGGCGCTTCTTGGTGCGGTTGGAGAGGAAGCCGGATAGGTCGCGCCGGATCTCGTTTTTCAGGGCACCCCAGTCGGTGATATTGCGACTCCCCGTCCTCTCCAGCGTGCTCGTGACGACGCCGATGGAGTCTTCGACGAGACCGTTGGCCCCTTGAGGGGCGACGAAGCCGCGGGAGATCACATCGGGCGTCCCCAGAAGCTTGCCGCTCTGGGCGTCTATGCGGGCCACGACGATGAACATACCGTCCTCGGAGAGTTGTTGGCGCTCGCGCATGACACCCGAAGAAGTGTCGGCGAGGCCGCCGCCATCCACCAGGAACATCCCGGCCGAGACGTTCTCGATGCGTCGCGCGGCACCGTTTTTGAGCTCCAGAACTCCGCCGTTATCCAGGATGAAGATATTCTCCTCCGGGATGCCCATCGAGACGCCGGTGTTGGCGTGATGCCGGAGCATCCTGAACTCGCCGTGTACCGGGACCAGGAAGCGCGGCTTGAGGAGTGCGAGGACGAGTTTCTGCTCTTCCTGTGCCGCGTGGCCTGAGACGTGGACGTTGGACAGGGGACTGTAATAGACTTCGGCGCCCTTCTTCATCAGGCCGTTGATGGTGCGCGAGACTCCCCGCTCGTTGCCGGGGATGGGGTGGGCCGCTATCACGACGGTGTCATCGGGGCCGACCTCGATGGTGCGATGAGTGCCGGCGGCGATGCGCGAGAGGGCCGCCATCGGCTCGCCCTGTGAACCCGTGGTGAGGATTGCGATGTCGCCATCGGGGACCTTGTTAACGTCACGTTGGTCCACCATCATGTTCTTAGGTAGGTCCAGGTAGCCGAGCTCGCGCGCGATCTGGACGTTGCGGATCATGGAGCGTCCCGTCACGCCAACGAGGCGTCCATGCTTCTTCGCCGCCTCCACGACCTGCTGGATGCGATGGATGTGCGAGGCGAAGGAGGCCACGATGATACGTCCGTTTGCGTCCTCGAACACGTCGTTCAGCGTGTCGCCGACGATCTTCTCGGACGGCACGTAGCCGGGCCGCTCGGCGTTGGTCGAGTCCCCGAAGTACGCGAGAACCCCTTCATCGCCAAGAGCGGCGAAGCGGGCGAGGTCCATCGGAGCGCCCTCTATCGGCGTGAGGTCCACCTTATAGTCGCCGGAGAACAGGATCAAACCCGCCTCCGTGCGGATGGCGACGGCCACGGCGTCCGGGATGGAGTGGTTCACCCCTACGAACTCGACGCCGAATGAGGCGAGGCTGATCCTCTGCCCAGCCTTGACCTCCCGGAGGTCGGCGTTCTTGATCCCGAACTCCTGCAACTTGCTCCGCACGAGCCCGAGCGTGAGCCGTGTCGCATACACCGGCACCTGAAATTCCCGCAATACATAAGGCAGAGCGCCCACATGGTCCTCATGACCGTGCGTCAACACGATGCCCTTGAGTTCGTTCGAGTGTTCTCTGAGATACGTGAAGTCCGGCAGAACCAGGTCAATGCCGGGCATCTCCTCGTCGGGGAAAGCCATGCCCGCGTCCACGAGCATCATGCCGCTGCGCTGACGCACGGCTGTCATATTCTTGCCGATCTCCCCCAGTCCTCCGAGGGGCACGACCTGCAAGGTTCCGTTGTCTAACAAATTCTCTAGTTACCTCCTATGGAAGCTGTCAGCTATTAGCTTTCAGCACTCAGCTTTTGTTCTTGCTGACCGCTGATGGCTGACGGCTAATTTCCGTTCAGATACCTCCCGAGGTCGAGCTCTTTCGGCCCGACGGCGGAGAGGTACATTGTGTCCAGGTTCAGATGCTTCCTCGCCAGCCGCCGGATGTCATCGGCGGTGACAGCTTCTATGCGCTTCGCTATCTCCTCGGGCGTCATGAGCTCCGAGCCGGTGATGACGCTGCGTCCTATGCGGGTCATGCGTGCGGCGGTGCTCTCCAATGCTAGGAGCGTGGAGCTTTTTAGTTGCTGCTTGGTGCGATATAGTTCTTCCTCTTCGACGGTTTCCTCCCGCACTTTCTGGAGTTGCTCCGCTATCACCTTCACGGCTTGCTCGACGTTGCCGGTCGTGGAGCCGACGTAGGTCTTTATGGCCCCGGCGTCGGAGTAGCCCTGATGATACGAGTACACGGCGTATGCCAGGCCGCGCTTCTCGCGGACTTCCTGGAAGAGTCGGCTGGACATGCCGCCGCCGAGCACGTTGTTGAGCGCCGCCATCGCGAAGCGGTCCTCGCTGCTCGCCGGGATGCCTAGAGATCCCATCGAGACGTGGTACTGCTCCGTCTCCTTGAACTTGTAGAAGAAGCGGCTCTCGGGCAACGTCGGGCGCGCCTCGCGCATGAAAGGCTCGCCCTCCGGCAGGCCGGAGAATCTCTCCTCCACGGCGCGCTCCAGGTGGTCCGGGTCCAGCTTCCCGGCCCCGACTACGAACACGTTGGACGTGTTGTAAGTGTCCTCGTGAAAGCCCCGCAGGGTGTCGTGGTCCACGCCGCGTACCGTCTCGGCCGAGCCGATGATGGGACGGCCTAAAGTATCGTCGTGGAAGATCAGGGAGGAGAGGTATTCGTCGGCCATCTGGTCGGGACGGTCCTCGTACATCTTGATCTCCTCGACGATCACCTCCCGCTCGCGCTCCAGATCAACGAGCGTGGGCTCCTTGACCATGTCACTCACGATGTCGAGGGCGCGGTCGAGATGCTCGGGCAGGAAGCGGGCGTAGAGCACTGTGTATTCCTCGCCCGTCGCCGCGTTCTCCTGCGCGCCGATGCCCTCGAACGCCTGGGCGATGCTTAGGGCATCCATCGAGGGCGTGCCCTTGAAGAGCATGTGCTCCATCAGGTGGCTGATACCGGCCACGGCGTCCTTCTCGTCGCGGGAACCGGCCCGGATCCAAACCCCCAAAGAGACGCTCGTCGCCTCTGCGAGCGGCTCGGAGAAGACCCGAAGTCCGCCGGGCAGATCCTTCGTCCTGATGTTGGGATCGCTCGCCACCTAAGCCTCCAGCTTCTCCAGCGAGATGCGGTTCTGCTTGTCTATCTCAAGGACGCGCACCTTGATGGAGTCGCCCTCCGTGACCACGTCCTCGACCCGCTCGACGCGCTGCTTGCCTGGGGCGAGACGGGAGATATGCACGAGCCCATCGCGGCCCGGCGTCAACTCGACGAAGGCCCCGAAGTTGGTGGTCTTCACGACCTTGCCCGTATAGATCTCGCCTGCCTCCACGTCCTTCATCATGCCCTTGATCGCGCCCGCCGCGTCTTTGGAGACCATGCCCTCGCCGGCGACGTAGACCGTGCCGTCGTCCTCGACGGAGATGTTCACGCCGAACTGGTCCTGGAGGGCGTTGATCGTCTTGCCACCGGGGCCTATGAGCATCCCGATCTTGTCCTTCGGGATCTTCAGCACCTCGACCCTCGGGGCGAAATCAGAGACCTCCTCGCGGGGCTCGGCTATCGCCTCGCTCATGATGTCCAGGATCTCCATCCGGCCCTTCTTCGCCTGCCCGAGCGCCTCGTTCAGGAGCTCGGCGGAGACGCCAGTGATCTTCATGTCCATCTGGAGAGCGGTGATCCCATCCCGCGTGCCGGCGACCTTGAAGTCCATGTCTCCCATATGGTCCTCGAGGCCCTGGATGTCGCTAAGGACAACGTAATCGTCGCCCTCCTTGACGAGGCCCATCGCCACCCCAGCGACCGAAGCCTTGATCGGCACGCCGCCGTCCATCAGGGCAAGCGCCGAGCCGCACACGCTCGCCATCGAGGAGGAGCCGTTTGACTCGAGCACGTCGGAGATGATCCTCAGCGCGTACGGGAACGTCTCCTCGTCCGGGACGACAGGGAGGATGGCGCGCTCCGCGAGGGCGCCGTGCCCGATCTCACGCCGCCTGGGAGTCCCGAGGCGGCCCGTCTCTCCGGTCGAGAACGGCGGGAAGTTATAATGGTGCATGAAGCGCTTGCCGGTCTGCGGCTCGATAGTGTCGAGCCTTTGGGCGAGCCCGAGATCAGCCAGCGCAAGCGAACTCAAGACCTGCGTCTCGCCGCGGGTAAAGAGCCCGCTGCCGTGTACGCGCGGCAGCACCCCGACCTCAGCCGACGTGGGACGGATCTCATCGAGCGCCCGCAGGTCCGTCCGCTTGCGGTCCTCGAGGTAGAGCTTGCGGAAGGCTTCCTTCTCCAGCGCGTACAGGGCGGCGGAGATCTGGGCCGCCTCCTCTTCCTCGCGGCCCTCGGTCAGTTCGTCGCGCAGTTCGGCGAGCGCGTCGCGGCGGGCCCGCCGGTCGGTCTGGACGAGGCTATCCTTGATGCGGTCCAGGTGCTGCCCGCGAAGTTCCGCCACGAAGGGGTTCTCCTCCGGCGCCTCGAAGACCTGATTCTCTTTGCCGTGCTCGCTGGCCCATCCTTCGATGGCCTCGGCCTGCGCCCGGACGGTCTCCTGGGCGAGCTGCAATGCCTCGACCATGACCTCCTCGGGGACCTCGTTGCCCCCGGCCTCGACCATCGTGATGGCCTCCTTCGTGCCCGCCACGACGAGGTCGAGGTCGCTCTCGGAGATCTGATCGTAGGTCGGATTGAGGATGAAGCCGCCATCAGGGTCCCGCCCGACGCGCACGGCCCCGATGGGTCCCTCGTTCGGGATGTCCGAGAGGGCCAGCGCCGCCGAGGCGCCGACCATGCTCACTGTGTCGTACGGCGTGTCCTGGTCGGCCGCCAGCACGGTGCCAACGACCTGTATCTCGTAGTGGTAGTTCTTCGGGAAGAGGGGGCGCAGTGGGCGATCGGTGAGCCGCGAGGTCAGGATGGCCTTCTCGGAGGGCCGTCCCTCGCGCTTGATGAAGCCGCCCGGGATCTTGCCGGCGGCGGACATCCGCTCCTCGATATCCACGCTGAGGGGCAGGAAAGTGGCGCCCGGTCTCGGGGAGGCGCTGCGGGTCACGGTGGACAGTAGCATGGTATCGCCGAGCCGGACGGTCACGGAGCCGCCGGCCTGGCGGGCCAACTTGCCGGTTTCGAGCATGATGGATCGCTCGCCGACGGGGATCTCTAAACGCATATTATCTTTCTCCTCTTGCTTAAGTATTCGCCCGGTCAGATGCTGTCCGTTACCGGCGCAGTCCGAGCCTGGCGATAAGCGCGCGATAGCGCTCGATGTCCTTCTTCTGCAGGTACTTCAAGAGCCTGCGCCGCTTGCCGACCATCTGCAGCAACCCGCGCCGGGAATGGTAATCGTGCTTGTGCGTGCGCACGTGGTCCGTCAGATGGCTTATGCGCCGGGTCAACACCGCGACCTGCACCTCGGGCGAACCCGTGTCGCCCTCGTGCGTCTGGTGCTCCCGGATGATCTCCTCTTTGTTCTCTACTACCGCCAACTTCCTCTTTCTCCTCTTCTTCCGTCTTGCCCGATCATTTCATCTCTTCAAGGGCCTATGCTACCACATGCATCAAATCGTATGACCCATGATCCCGCGTGCCTCCTCCACGTCGCGCGAGATCTGCCCTCGTAGCTCCTCGATCCCCGAGAACCGCTTTTCAGCCCGGATACGCCGCGCGAACCCAACGTCAACGACCTTCCCGTACAGGTCTCCCTCGAAATTCAGCAGATGTGCCTCCACCCGATTCTCCGTCCGGGCGAAGGTCGGCGCCACCCCGACGTTAGTGCAGGCAGCATGCTCCTCGCCATCGAACCGGACGAAACCGGCGTACACGCCCCGCGCCGGGACGGCTACGGCGGGATCCGGCAGCACGTTCGCCGTCGGAAATCCCAGTTGCCTTCCCCTCCGGTCTCCCTCCACGACTTCGCCTCGCAGCACGTATGGCTGGCCAAGAAGCAGCGCCGCCTCTCCCACTTCCCCTGCGGCCACGAGGTCCCGGATGCGGGTGGAGGTGATCCCGGCCTCATTCACGCCCCGCAGCGGGACGGCATACGCTTCTCCCCCGGCTTCTCGCATGAGCCGGCGCAGGTCCTCGAAATCCCCCGCCGCCCGATGCCCGAACCGGAAGTTTTCGCCCACAACGACAGCCTCCGCCCCGATCTCCTCGATGAGGACGTCCCGCACGAACTCTTCCGGGCTCTTCCTGGAGAGCGTCTCGTCGAAGCGGATGGCGCGCATCTGGTCCGCGCCCTGACGCTCCAGCTCCTCCCGTCGCAACTCCATCGTCGTGAGCAGCTTCGGCTCCTTGCCCGGCCACAACACCGCGCGCGGATGCGGGTCGAAGGTCGCCGCGACCAGGCGCGTCTCTCTGCGTCGCGCCTCCTCAACGCCCCGGCGCAGCACCGCCCGATGCCCGAGATGCACCCCGTCGAAGTTCCCGAGCACGACGACTACCCCCCGCACAACACCACCTCAGGCCGCGCCTCATTCCCCACGTCCCGATATATTGCTAGCAGATCATCCCCCCGCATAACCCGGTACGGACCTTCGATCCCCGCTACGGGAAGCGACCGCCCACTGCACACCCCACGCCGAACCTTCTCGGCGACCGTCAGCACAGGGAGATGGGCGACCACCTCACTTGTTTGTATTATGCGTGTATATAAGGTATCTTCCGTCAGTTCGTCGAGGGTCGCGGCTTGTTCGATGGACAGGTGACCGACGCTGGAGCGGCGGAGGGCGGTGAGGTATGCGCCGGTCCCGAGGGACGCGGCGAGGTCGGCGACGAGGGTGCGGACGTAGGTGCCGCTGCTGCACGAGATTTCGAAGGCGGCGGTCTGCGAGGCGGCGTCGAGGTGGGTGAGGGTGAAGGAGTGGACTTTGACGGGGCGGTTCTCGCGTTCGACGGTCTCGCCGCGGCGGTGCGCTTTGTAGAGGCGTTCGCCGCCGACTTTCACGGCTGAGGTCATGGGTGGGGTCTGGAGGAGGTCACCGGTGAAACGTTCGAGGGCCGCCCGCAGGTCTTCCTCGTCTGGCATGGGGGCGTCGAGGGGTGAGATGTCGCCTTCCGCATCGAGTGTGTCGGAGACGGCGCCGAAGCGGGCGGTGGCGGCGTAAGATTTATCGAGGTCCGTGACGTAGCGGGAGAGACGGGTGGCGCCTCCGATCACGAGCACCAGGAGGCCGGAGGCTAAAGGGTCGAGGGTTCCGGTGTGACCGATCCGGATCTTCCTCGGGAGCAGGCGCTTGACGACGGCGACCGCCCCGGCGCTTGTGATGCCGGGCGGCTTGTCCAGAAGCAGGGCACCGGATGGAGCCCTCGAAGCTATCGTCCGCCCCCGAGGTCAACGACGCCTTCGAGGCTCTCCAGCAACTCTTCTTTGGCGTCGCGCGGGTTCATGCCCTTTCGGGTGTAGCCGGCGGCCAGCTTGTGTCCCCCGCCACCGAAGATCCGGGCCACCGCGCCCACGTCCACCGTCTCGGAGCGCAGCGAGCCTTTGGTCCCCTCAGGCACTTCTCGCAGATGCGCCACCACGTCCACCCCGACGACGGTGCGGAGCTGATCTATGGCCTCTTTGGAGTCCAGCTCTCCCGCGCCGGTGCGCTCGTAGTCGGCTTTGTCAACGGTGGATATGAGGACCTCACCGTACCGAACGGCGTTGGCGAGCACGACGCCGACGATCTTGAGTTGCTCGACGGAGCCCCGGCGGTTGATGCGCTCGTTCACTTCCGCCGGCACCACTCCTGCCCGAAGCAGGTCCGCGACCAGCTCGTGGGCTTCGGGCGAGATGTTGCGGAACGTGAAGCCGCCCGTATCCGTCCTGACGCCGACGTAGATCGCCTCGGCGGCGGGACGGTCGAGCGGTATCTCTAGCTCCCGGTACAGCGCAGCCACGAGCTGGGCGGTCGCCGCGGCCCCGGCGTTGACCTGGTTGTATTCGGCGTACAGCGGGTTGTCTTCGTGATGGTCCAGGTTCAGGCGGGCACCGGTTTCCAGGATCGGGACGCCGGTGCGGTCAGGACGAGAGGTGTCCACGACGAGCAACTCGTGATCCGGAGGCAACTCCGTGAGCACGCCGTCCGGCAGGAGCCATGCGAGGTATTCAGGCACCTCTTCGGCGTGGCAGAATACCGCCTCCGCACCGAGAGAGCGCATCAGGCGCACCAACGCAGCCGAGCTGCCGATGGCGTCCCCGTCGGCCCCGACGTGGGTCGTCACGGCTACGCGGTCCAGCGTCCGCAAGAAGTCTGCTATCTCACGCACTGTATTATTCGTCGTTCGGGTCGTCATGTGCCTTTACCTCCCTCAAGACTGCGTCAATTCTGGATGCCCGTTCTACTACTGGGTCGGGCTCGAACCGGAGTCTGGGCGTGCGCCTCAGGCGCGTCTGCGCCCCGACGGAGCCCTGTATGCGTCCGGCGGCGCTCTGCAAGCCTTCCCGTGCCTCTTCTTCGTTCTCCCCTTCGAGCACGCTGTAGTAGACCGTCGCCTGGGCCAGATCAGGGCTCACACGGACACCGGTCACGGTGACGAGGCCGTTTATGCGTGGATCTGAGAGCGCGGCGACCTCTTCGCCCGCTATCTCCTTGAGTTGGGACTCTATCTTGCGGGTACGTTCGCTCATGACGGTATCCCTCTCACAGCTTAACGAACTCCTCGCGCCACTCGACTATCGCCAGTTCCTCGTAGTTGAGGAGTTGGCGGCGGATCTCCTCTCGCTTCTCCTCCGCAGCGTGCCGGGAGACGGCCGCCAACGCCAACTCGACCGTCGCCCGCTGCCACACCTCCTGGTGATCCACCTCGACCACGGAGACGTTCTTGCGGCGCAGGCGGTCTTTCAAGGAGCGTAGCGTCTGACGTTTATCCTTGAGGCTGGAGGCGAAGGGTAGCTCCAGCTCCAGCCTCAAGGCGCAGAACAAGCGGCGTCTCTCTCTAGCGAGGTACTTCGATGATCTCGAAGAACTCCAGCACGTCACCCTCCTTGACGTCGTTGAAGTTCTCGACGCCGATACCACACTCGAAGCCCTGACGCACGGATCGCACGTCGTCCTTGAAGCGTCTCAGGGAGGCGATGTCGCCGTCGTAGACGACCGTGCCGTCGCGCACCACGCGGACGCGGTTGTTGCGTGAGATCTCCCCGCTCGTCACGTAGCAACCGGCGACCACGCCGGCGTTCGGGACCCGGAAGGTCTGGCGGACCTCGGCGACACCCGTCTCGCGCTCCTGCTGTTCGGGGGCCAGCATGCCGCGCTGGGCGGCTTCGATGTCTTCGAGCGCCTGGTAGATCACCTCGTAGGTCCGGATCTCCACCCCCTCGCGCTCCGCGACCTGCTTGGCCGTGCTGGTCGGCCTGACGTTGAAGCCGAGCAAAATACCATCACTGGCGGAAGCAAGCATCACGTCCGAATCCGTGAGCGCCCCGACCCCACTGCGGACGATGTTGACCCGCACCTCGTCGGTGGTGAGCCTGGCAAGCGCCTCCTTGAGGGCCTCGACCGACCCGGCCACGTCCGCCTTGACGACGAGGTTGAGGTCCTGGGTGCCACCCTCGCCGAGCAACTCCTCCAGCGTGCGGCGACTGCCGCCCCGCGCGAGCTCCTGCCGCTGGAGGGCCGACGCGGCGTGTTGGGCGCGGTCGCGCGCCATGCGCTCGCGCTCGACGACCTCGAAGCGAGTCCCGGCTTCGGGGACGCCGGAGAGGCCGAGTACCTCGACCGGCTGACCCGGCCCGGCTTCCTGAACGCGCTGTCCCGTGTAGTCAAGCATCGCCCGCACCCGCCCGTAAGCCGTGCCCGCAAGGAGTACGTCTCCCCGGTGCAGGGTGCCGCGGCTCAGGAGCAGCGTGGCAACCGGGCCGCGGCCAGGGTCGCGCTCGCCCTCGATCACGTACCCGCTCGCCGGGGCGTTCGGGTTGGCCTTGAGTTCCTCAAGCTCGGAGACGATCAGGATATTCTCCAACAGTTCGTCTATGCCCTCGCCGGTCTTGGCGGAGACCTGCACCGTCACCGTTTGACCGCCATAAGCCTCGGGCACGAGGTCCCTCTCGGAGAGCTCGCCGAGCACCCGATCGGGGTTGGCGTTGGGTACGTCTATCTTGTTCAGCGCCACCACAATGGGCACCTCGGCGGCCCGCGCGTGCTCTATGGCCTCCTGAGTCTGGGGCATGACGCCGTCATCGGCGGCCACCACGAGCACGACTACGTCCGTCACCCGCGCCCCGCGGGCCCGCATCTCGGTGAACGCCTCGTGACCTGGGGTGTCTATGAAGGTAATGGGACGGCCGCCGCTCTCGACCTGGTACGCGCCGATATGCTGGGTGATGCCCCCGGCCTCCCCGGACTGCACGTTGGCCCGCCGGATGTGGTCGAGGAGCGACGTCTTGCCGTGATCCACGTGGCCCATTACCGTCACCACCGGCGGCTTCTCCTCGAGGTCCTCGGGCGCGTCCTCGGGGATCACCGGTTCCGGCTCGGGCTCGTCAATCGCCCCCACCTCGACCTCGACTTCCATCTCTTCGGCGATGAGCTCTATCTCCTCGATGGAGAGGGTCTGGGTCTGCGTGCGCATCTCGCCCAGGTTGAAGAGGATCTGGACGATCCTGGCCGGCGCAACCCCCAGAACGCCCGCCACGTCCTGGACCGTCGCCCCCGGCTCGACCCGCACGGATGTCTTCTCCGCCTTCTCTTCAGTCTCCTCGGCCTCCTGGCGCAGCTGCTTCGGAGCCGACTCCGTCGCCGGCGCCGGACGCGAGGCCCGGTTCGTCGCGCTCGCGTCTATGACGACCCGGCGGCGCTTCCGGTCCTTCTTGCGCCGCGGCTGCTCTGGAGATGACTCCGCCTTCTCCGCAGGGACAGACACGGGCTCCTCGGCGGGAGCCTCCTGAATGGTGGCGCCATGGCCCGAACGCTCCGCCTCCTCGCGGACCTCCCTGGCCTCGGTCTCTTGGGCCTCTGTGCGGCCGTTCGGCGTGGCGTCGGCGGCGCCGTTGCCGAAGACCCGTTCGTATACGTCGTCCTCGACGGAGGAAGAGTGGCTCTTCACTTCTATCCCGGCCTCTTTGAACCGGTTTAGGACTTCCTTGCTCTCCAGCGATTGCTCGCGGGCTATCTCGTATATACGCTTACTCATCCGATCCCCTACCCTCTACCATGCCCTCGAACTCGGCCGCCTGCGCCTGATGAGAAGGGATGCCGCAGAACAGCGATCCGGCGAGCGCCATGTTCGCGCAGCGCCGACCGTTTGATAGGACCGCCCTGCAACGCCTCATGCTCGACTCGTCGTCGGGCTCCCAGTCCTCTTCCTCATCCTCGAACTCGATGGCCTGGCTCTCGGGTTTGATGTCTATCTTCCAGTCCGTTAGCTTCACGGCCAGCCTGGCGTTCTGGCCCTCGCGCCCTATCGCCAGCGAGAGCTGGTCGTCGGGGACGATGACCTCGGCCTGCTGCTCGTCCTCGTCCAGGTAGACCTCGCGCACGCGAGCCGGGCTCAGCGCCTTCGCTATGAAGCGCGCCGGGTCCGGGTCCCACTGGATGATGTCTATCTTCTCGTTCCTCAGTTCGGAGACGACCGCGCGAACGCGGCTACCCCGCGGACCCACGCATGCTCCCACCGGGTCTATCCCCAGTTCGTTGGACCATACGGCCACTTTGGAGCGCAGCCCGGCCTCGCGGGCGACGGCCCGGATCTCCACGAGTTTGTCGTAGATCTCCGGTACTTCCAACTCGAAGAGGCCCTTCAATAGCCCCTCGCTGCGGCGGCTTACCACCAGCCCAGGACCACGGCCCGGCTCCCGGATCTCCAGGAGAAATACCTTGATGCGCTGGCCGTTCTCGTACCGCTCGTTGGATACCTGCTCGCTGGCCGGCAATATGGCCTCGACCCTGCCGAGGTCCACTAGCGTCATCCGGCGGTGCGCCTGCTGCACGATGCCGGTCACAATGTCGCCCATCCGATCGCCATACTCTTCGAGGAGCTGGTCGTTGTGGATCTCATTCAGGCGCTGCATGAAGTTCTGGCGCATCACGTAGGCCGCCATGCGGGTGAAGTCGTGCGGCGTTATGTCTTCGTCGTCGCGCATGACGCGCAGGTCGCCGGTCTCCTCGTCGAGGACGACCCGGGCCTCCTCGTCGGCCCCCTCGCGGTTCAGGTAGGCCGCGAGAAGAGACTCCTCGAGAACGCCTTTCACCGTCTCGAAGGGTACGTTTTTCTGGGTCTCTATCTCTCGTAGCGCGGATAACAGTGCGGTGTTCATATCGTTATATGTCCTCCTTGAGGTTTGCGCGGACGACGGAGCCGAACGGCAACTCCACCTCCGCCTCGCCTTCAGAGAGTTTTAGTGTGAATTCCTCGTCTCCGGCCCGTTCTATGGTGCCGGTGAAGTTGCGGCGACCGTCAATTGGTTCGGCTACCCTGACCCTCGCTTCGTGTCCGATGAAGCGCCGGAAGTGATCCGGCCTCGTCAGCGGGCGCTCGATGCCAAGAGAGGAAACCTCGATCATGCCGTCGTACCCCTCGCTCTCCAGCGCCGGAGATACCGCGGATACCACCCGCGAACAGAATTCGTGGTCTACCGGCCCGTCCGTCCGGTCAACCAGAATCGTAAGCAGCGGTCCACCCGAAAACCGGGCTTCCACCAGTTCGGCTTCACCGGGCAACGAACCCTCCACCGCCTCCGAAATTTTCTCCAGTCCCGCCGTCTCTCTCACCTTCTCCGAGCGATAAAAAAAGCAACGGGTCCGAAGACCCCTTGCTTCCGTACAACAGACACTATTCTACATCAGAGTATGTAGGTTACAAGGCGACCGGACACGGCGCTAGATGAGGCCGAGGTTGGCGAAATTTCCCATCAATAGCCTGGTCCTGACGTGGATTAACAATACAGCCTCCGACAGCGTTGCAGAGCTATCCAACAGCCTGTCGGTCTTGATGTCGAGACTGGGCGTTGCACCATATATCGCGTTTGACTCAGAATTACAAAGTCTGAACCAAAAGTACGCCGTTAGGGTAACTGCAAGGTCACCTACCTCACACGCGAGGATCGCTCGGCTGCCCAGTCCCTGCGCAACCACAGCGCCAACCCCAAGAGGAGCCAAGCTAAGCTGGGTAGCAAGAAGGTAGGGGTGAAAAAGATGGTGGTGAACCCTCCTAACACCAGCACCGGAGCGACCCACACCTGCATGACCCCAGCTCGCACCAAGTCGATACTGAAAACGATAAGGCCAATGGTGAAGACAAGGGTTGAGAGGGCGTGGAACACTCCTCCCCAATAGGGCAGCGTCGCCGCGAAGCCGACCTCGTACGACCCCCAAGGGAAAGACCAAAACTCAAGCGCCGTCCCCACTATGAGGCCAATGAGTCCCACGACCGTCACGACGAAGCCTATCCTCCCTACCAAACCGGGGCGTTCTCGCAGACCGTACAGGCTAACTATCGCTATCAAGAGGAGTATCAGGGGGATGACCAGGAACTTGGCCGAATCCAGCCACGTAAGTCCTAGGAAAATGCGCTGTTCGTTCATCTCGGTTGGGCCATGCGCCAGGCGCTGATGGAACCACACCACAAGCCACAGTAATCCCGCTGCCACGCTTGCAAATGCACCCAATCGATTCAAGTTGACGGACATATCCTTACTCCTTGGTCGACGTTCGCACCAATCGCCGGTTCTCCGGGCGCTCTCATCCTCCCCAATTCTAGCCACAAGCATTACAGACTTTTGGTTCAGAAATCCAGCCTGAACCTAAAAAGGCCACTTCAGGGTATTTTTAGTGCAAGGCCTCGAGACTGGTTATCAGGTTGTCGTCTTCAACTAAGCAGAAGAAAGGCGATTCGTCTTTCGAAGGCGTAGCTTCAGGAGGCAAGTCGTCCGGCTGCTTGGGTACCTTCAGTGCATCAAGCAAAGTCTTCAATCGGTTATCTATATCTCCTCCTTGAGTAATTACTTGTCCGGGAGGCTCTGGCCGAAGCAGAGTAATTGTCAGATCGGCGACCATATGGAGCTTTGCACTCACAGTGGGTGCGAAGTGAAACTCGCCCACGTCTTGCAGGAGAGTTAGCTCCTCCTCCGTATCGACGTAGAGACCCGTTTCGTCTGTTCTCATGTGTGTGATTGCAGTGTGTTTGGGCTCAAGAAATTTCCGGTGATCCTTGAGCGGAGCTTGCTGCCACAACTGTTTCAGTTGACGGTGAAACTCTTTGCGCAAGACATGCTTTTCAGCCCGACGCTTCTTAGCCCCTGTAGCAGCTTTCAACTCACCTCGATAGTACAGAGTGAATTCCACTCAGTGCAGCGCCTTTAGAGAGAAATTATCCACTGCCGCTAGAGCTTACCATGAAGACTTTTATCGACTACTTCCAGCCGCCTTTTTCTATCTCCTCGAAGAGGGTATCGTAGGTGTCGTCGCAGCCGACTTTCCGGAGGGGCTGGCCTTTGGAGAAGATCACGCCGTCGTCCTTGCCGCCCGCCACGCCGTGCCGCTCCTGGCTTCATCGTCTTCTAAGCCGGGCTCAGAAAGGATTCCGGGCCGGTTACCCGCTCGGGGACGTTGAGAGTGCCGTGGCGTTTCATCCACCCGTCGAAAGCGGCGAGCGCGATGAATTCCAGCCCCAGGGGGCGGTCTTCGGCGTCGAGGTCGGCGTAGACGCCCTCCTCAAGCTCTATGGTTCGCTTCACCTGTCCCTCACTGATCCTGATGTAGAGAGCGTCGGCCTCGCTGTCGAACTCGAACCTCACCAGCCTAACCTTTCTCCAAGTCTATGGCGCTGATAATCCTAGCATCGGTTCCGGCCTCCGGAGTATCCACGAAAACTATCCGCAGGACTCTGCCGCCGTCGAAAACGTCCTCCGCTACTCGCTTGCCGTAGCTCGGGTAGGAGAGATCCGGATCGTTTAGCACGCGCAAGATGTCAGCCTCGGAAACATCCCGTTCCCTCATGCGTTGCCGTGCGTGGCGCGTATAACTCAGCCGCTCGTATTTCACGGCAACGGACTGCGCAGGTCGTTACTTCCAGCCGTCCTTGCCTATCTCCTCGAAGAGAGCGTCGTAGATTTCGTCGCGGCCGACTTTCCGGAGGGGCTGGCCTTTGGAGAAGATCACGCCGTCGTCCTTGCCGCCCGCAACACCGTAATCGGCGTCGCGGGCCTCGCCGGGACCGTTGACGATGCAGCCCATCACGGCGACCGTGAAGTGGTCCTCGTAGTGCTTGAGTCCTTCCTCTACCTGGGCTGCCATCCCGATCACATCGAAGCCCAAAGTCCTGGCGCAACTAGGGCAGGCTATGACGTTCGGACCACGATGGCGGAGGTCGAGGCACGAGAGGATATGGTAAGCGACCGGTATCTCCTCGACCGGGTCCTCGGCCAGCGAGATGCGGATAGTGTCCCCAATACCGTAGGGGAGGAGTTGACCCAGGGCCGCCGCGCTCTTGATGGCGCCTGGCAGCTTCGTGCCGGCCTCTGTAACACCGAGGTGGAGCGGGGCCTCGGAGTGTTCGCGGAACTTCCTGTTTGCCTCGACCATCTCGGTGACGTTGCTAGCCTTCAGTGACACCTTGAAGTTCGTGAAGCCCATCTCCTCGGCGACCTCGACCTTGTGCAGCGCGCTCGCCACGAGGGCCTCAGCCTTCGGCATATCCCAGTACTTCTTCTCGACGGAGCCGGAGTTCACGCCGATTCGCATGGCGACGCCGGTCTCACGGCACTTCTCGATGACCTGGCGGTAGCGGTCATCGCTCCCAATGTTGCCTGGGTTGATGCGCACACACGCCGCACCGGCCTCCGCCGCCCCGAGCGCCATCCGGTAGTCGAAGTGGATGTCGGCGATCAAGGGCACAGGACTACGCCACACAACCTCTTTGAAGCCTTTCAGCGCCTTCGAGCCGTTGACGGAGACGCGAACGAGATCCGCTCCGGCGGCGTTCAAGTCGTAGACCTGCTGGACGGTCGCCTCCACGTCGTGGGTCGGGGTGTTGGTCATGGACTGCACCGCGACCTGAGCCCCGCCGCCAATCGGCACCTCGCCGACCATGATCCGCCGGCTCGTTACCGGACGCTCCTGTACCGCTGTCTCTGTCATGTGTGCCAGGTCCCTCCGACGCTTTTAGCCTGCACCCAGTTTACTCCGGGATGAACGGTTGTCCCGTAAAGAGTTTACTAAGGTCCGCGTAAGTTGCGAACAAAAAGAGCGCCAGCACCAGCGCGATTCCCAAAGCCGCCACTTTCCCCATCGTCTCCGGCCTCACGGGACGCCCCATCACCTTCTCCGCCGCTATGAACAGCAGATGCCCCCCATCTAACGGCAGAAGCGGCAGTAAATTGAACAAAGCCAGGTTCAAACTGATAAGCGCCAGTAGCTGCGGGAAAAACCCCTGCTGCACGGACTCGCTCCCGACGGTCGTGATGCCAACCGGGCCGCTCACGTTGTCGTAGAAACTCTGTTCACCGGTCACGAGTTCTCCCACGAACGCTCCCATGAGACCCGTTATCCGCACGATTTCCGTGACGGACTTGCCAAGCGCCTCCAGCGGCCCAAACGTCTCCTTGATGGGCACCGGCTGCACGCCAACGAGCGCGCGCTGATCGTTCTGTGGGTCGGAGCCAAGCTCTCCCGAGAACTCCTTCTCGACGCCGTCTCGCTCGACGATTACGTTCACCGGGTCGCCGGGACGCTGATCCGAGACGATGTTCTGGAACTCCCGCCATTTCTCGGTACTCTGCCCATCCACAGAGAGCACGCGATCTCCCGATTGGATACCGGCCTCGGCGGCGAAGGAGTTCGGAACGACCTCGTCCACCTCCGTGGTGGCGCCCGTGGGGACGCCGGAGAACATGAAGACGCCGGCCAGGATCAGGACGGCGGCAACGAGGTTGGCGAACGGCCCGGCGAAGATAATAAGCGCCTTGCGCCACGGCGCTTTGGCCGGGTACGTGTCAGGCCCGAGGTCGCTCTGGTCCACCCCGACGCTCGTCATCCCCTCCATCCCGGCGAGCTTGGCGAAGCCGCCGAGCAGGATGATGCGGAACGAATAGACCGTCTTCCCGAACTTCTTCTTGAAGATCGCCGGCCCGAACCCGACCCCGAACTCGGGCACCCGCACGCCAAGCGCCTTCGCCGTGAGCATGTGCCCCAGCTCGTGGATGACTATGAGGAAGATCAGACCGAGCATCGCAACGATTACCGTCATCGGGCCGCGACCTCCGCCACGAGCCAAACGGCCTCGCCGCGAGCCCAGGTATCCACGGCCTCTATGGCCTCCATGCTGTCCATTTCTCCATTCTCCGGGACACGCCCGAGGACATCTTCGATCACACCTGCTATCCGGGGAAAGTCTATCCGGCGGTCAAGGAACGACTCCACCGCCACCTCGTTGGCTGCATTGAGCGCGACGGGATACGCTCTTCCCGCCCGCCCCGCCTCGACCGCGAGCGGCAAACACCGAAATATGTCGCTCCGAGGCTCGTGGAAAGTCCACCCGGCGTCTCCAAAAGATACGCGCTCCGCCACCACGTCTACCCGCTCCGGATACAGCATGCCGTAGGCGATGGGCAGGCGCATGTCAGGCTGCGCCGCGTGCAAAATCGCGGAGCCATCCCGGAGCAACACGCCGCCATGCACCACCGACTGGCGATGCACGACGACCCGGACGTCATCGTAGGAGACCCCGAACAGGTGATGCGCCTCCATCACCTCGAGACCCTTGTTCATCATGGTGGCCGAGTCAATGGTGACCTTTCGCCCCATCTCCCACGTCGGGTGCTTGAGCGCATCCTCCGGCCCGACCTCCGCCAACCGCTCCTCCTCAAACTCGAAGAACGGCCCCCCGGAAGCGGTCAGGAGTATCTCCGAGACCTCGTCAGCCCTCCGCCCTTCGAGGCACTGAAAGATCGCCGAGTGCTCAGAGTCTACGGGTATTATGCGGTTACTGCCGGCGAGGGCGGTGACCCACTCGCCTCCGGCGACGAGCGACTCCTTGTTGGCGAGGGCGAGGAGGTTCCCGGCTTTCAGGGCGGCGACGGTGGCGGCGAGCCCCGCGAAGCCGACGATGCCGTTGAGGACGACGCCGGTCGGGACTTCGGCGAGCTGGCGGGCGGCGCCGGGGCCGGTGATGACCTCGGCCGCAGTGTCACCGAGGGTGGGGGCGTCGCCGTTTTCGAGGGCGATGTAATCGGGATGGAACTCGACGGCTTGCGCCCGAAGCAGATCCGCGTTCGAGTTGGCGGAGAGGCCGGTGATCTCGAAGCGTTCGGGATGGGCGCGCACGACTTCGAGGGCCTGGCGGCCGATACTGCCGGTGGAGCCCAGGATGGTGACGCGGCGCGTCATGGCGAGAGGTTTGTAGAGGAGAATCTCATATAAAGAGGAGGATGTAGTATACCGCAGGGGCGGTGAAGAGCAGGCTGTCTATCCGGTCGAGGATGCCGCCGTGACCCGGGAGCGAGCTTCCGAGGTCCTTTATGTCAAGTATGCGTTTCAGGACGGACTCGAAGAGGTCGCCGATCTGGGAGAAAAAGGAGATCGCGATTCCGGCGACCGCCGCGCCGGGGATGGAGAAGGCGAGGAATTCATACGCGAGCCAGCCGACGACCAGCATAGTCGTGAGGAGTCCTCCGACAGCGCCTTCGACGGTCTTGTTGGGGCTCAGGGTCGGAAACAGCGGATGCCGTCCCGCCAGCCGTCCGGCGAAATAGGCGCCGGAGTCGGAGATCCAGGGCCCCGTAATGACGATCAAGGCAAGCAACACCGGGTCGGAGGAGAGGGAGATCAAACCCAGGTGGGCAAGCGAAGCCCCGACCCAAGTCGCCATGAGCAGGATCGCCAGCAGCGCCCGGAGCGTCCGCGTCTGGGGCAACCCGGTCAGCCAGAAGAGCGCCCAGGGTAAGCTGAAGCACACGCCCGCCATGATGCCGGTGACCTCGTAAGGGATCGAGAGGAGTACCGGGATGGCGCCTGCTCCCAGCGCTGCCAGGAAAGGCAGCGGCTTGAGCGCGCGGGACAGCTCGTAGGCAGAGAGGCCGACCACCACCAGGATCAGGGCGTAGACGGCCAGGGGTCCGATGAGGATCGCCCCGAGGATCACCGGAGCCAGGATTAGGGCGGTGACGGCGCGCCGCCGGAGCATCTGCGGAGCCCTGCTTACACGCCGCCCCGGCGCCGGGATCGGGCCCCGAAGGACTCGATGGCCCGTCTGAACTCCTGTGCTGAGAAGTCCGGCCAGAGCGTGTCGGTGACGTAGAATTCGGCGTAGGCTATCTGCCAGAGCAGGAAGTTGGATACTCGAAGCTCGCCGCTCGTCCGTATGACGAGGTCCACTTCAGGGGCCTCGGGCGCGTACAGGTAGCGGGCGAAGGTCTCTTCGTTCACGTCCTCGGGGTCGAGCCCGGCGGAGATCATGCGCCGGGCGGCGTCCACGATCTCGCTGCGTCCCCCGTAGTTGAGCGCGATGTACACGTCCAGTTTGTCGTTCTCCGCCGTAAGCGTCTCGGCCTCCCGGATGGCGCTCCGCACGGAATCCGGCAGGTGCTCCCGGCGTCCCACGAAGCGTAGCCTGGCCCCGCGCTCGTTGAGCTCGGGCACCTTGCCGCGGGCGGTCTCCAGGAACAGGGACATGAGCGTGCTGATCTCGGTCTCGGGCCGGGTCCAGTTCTCGGTGGAGAAGGCGTAGAGCGTGAGTACCTCCACGCCGAGCTCGCCCGCGGCCTCCAGCAGCGGGGTCAGGACCTGGACACCGGCGCGATGTCCGGCGGCGCGGGGAAGCCAGCGGGCCTTCGCCCACCGGCCGTTGCCATCCATGATGATGGCGACGTGTCGCGGTGTCCGCCGGGGATCGAGCGGAGTAAGCACGCGCTCATGACGCCCCGCGGATCTTTCTCTGACAGGTTCCAGGACTCAGACCTCCAGAAGCTCGGCTTCTTTTTCCGAGAGGGACTCGTCTATGCGCTTGACATAGAGGTCGGTTAGCCTCTGGAGTTCGTTCTCGGCGCGGCGTTCGTCGTCCTCGGAGACCTCGCCCATCTTTTGCAGCTCGTGTACGTCACGCATCTCGTCACGCCGGACGTTGCGGATGGAGACCCGCCCCTCCTCGGACATGCTCTTCGCCAGCCTTATAAACTCGCGGCGGCGTTCCTCGGTAAGCTCGGGGATGGGGAGACGTAGGATCTTGCCGTCGTTCTGCGGGTTGAGCCCGACGTCGGAGTTGCTTATGGCCCGCTCAATGTCCTTGAGAGAGTTCGGGTCGAAGGGCGTGACGGTCAGTAGGCGCGGCTCGGGCGCGCCGACGTTGGCGACGCTCCTCAGGGCCATCCGCGAGCCGTATACCTCCACCTCGATGCGGTCGAGGATCGCCGGGTTGGCCCTCCCGGTGCGGATGCTCCCGAACTCGCGCCGCACGGACTCGACGGCGCCGCGCATCCGGCTCTCGGCGTCCGTAAGGTCAATGTTCTCCATCTCTACTCTCCTCCGCCCCCGGCTGTCCCGCCGGTTCTCCCGCCCGCGCTCCAGACTAGGGAGCCCACCTGTTCGCCCTGCAAAATCTTTCGCAGATTGCCACTCTTGAGTATATCGAAAACGACTATGGGAAGGTTCTCCCCGCTGCACAGGGTCGCCGCCGTGTGGTCCATGACCGAGAGGTTGCGCGAGAGCAGGTCCATGTAGTTCAGGCGCCGCACGCGAACCGCATCCGGGTGCTGACGGGGATCTTTGTCGTAAATGCCGTCCACCCGGTTCTTCGCCATCAAGAGAGCGTCCGCCCCGATCTCCAGAGCGCGCAAGGCGGCCCCGGTGTCCGTGGTGAAGAACGGGTTTCCTGTCCCTGAGGCGAAGATAACCACGCGGCCCTTCTCCAGGTGGCGGATGGCCCGCCGCCGGATGTACGCCTCGGCTACTTCCTGGATCTGGATGGCCGACTGCACCCGCGTCTCGATGCCGCGTCGCTCCAGCGCCGCCTGCAAGGCCATCGCGTTGATGACCGTCCCGAGCATCGCCATATAGTCGGCCGTCGCGCTCTCGATACCGAGTTCATCAGCCACCTGCGAGCCCCGGAACACGTTGCCCCCACCGACTACGACCGCAAGTTCGGCCCCGGCCTCAACGGCCTCCATCACGCCCGTGGCCGTGGCGTCCAGGCTCTCGGGGCTTATGCCGTAGCCATTCTCGCCGGCCAGGCTCTCGCCCGAGAGTTTGAGGACTACGCGCTTGACGGCTCCGAGTTCGGGGGTCGCGCCGGTTGACCCGCGGTTCGGTTGGTTGGCGGGGACGGCCTCTTCCACAGTCGGCCTAGAGCGCGTAGCGGACGAAACGCCGGACCACGACGTTCTCGCCGACCCTCTGGATGGTGTTCTGCAATAGCTCGCCAACCGTGATGTCTGGCTCCTTGACGTACTCCTGGGTGAGCAGCGCCCGCTCCGCGACCCACTTGTTCATCCGGCCCTCGACGATCTGGGTCGTCACGTTCTCTGGCTTGCCCATCTCGGCGGCCTGCTTCTCGAACACGGACCTCTCCTCGGCCATCGCCTCCTCGGGAATGTCCTCAGGGGCGACGGTTAGCGGGTCCGTGGACGCCACGTGCAGCGCGACGTTGCGGGCGAACTCTTTGAACTCCGGCGTGCGGGCCACGAAATCCGTCTCGCAGTTCACCTCCACGAGAACCCCGATCCGGCCGTTAAAGTGGATGTAGGATTCGATCAAACCCTCCGACGCCTCCCGCGCGCTCTTCTTGGCCGCGATGGCCTGGCCCCGCTCCTTGAGGACCCGACGCGCGCCTTCGAGGTCGCCATCGGACTCATCCAGAGCCCGCTTCACGTCCATCATCCCGGCCGCGGTCTCCTCGCGGAGCTGCTTGATCTTCTCTATAGCATTCGCCAAAACCTTACTTCTCCTCTTCTTGCCCTTCGGTGCTTCCCTCTTCGACGGATTCCTCTTCGACGGGTTCCTCTTCGGCCGCAACCTCGTCCACCGCCGGCGCCTCCTCCGCCGGGGGCTCCTCACCCTCGGCCACGGCCTCCGCCATGACTTCCGTGGCATCCCCGCTCTGCGTCACGGCTTCTTCCGGCTCTGCTTCGTCAGGGGCGTCATCTGTTTCAGTGGTCTCTGATCCGGAACCATCATCCGCAACGGGCTCCTCGGTCTGGACATCCGTCACGTCCTCGGCCTCCACCACCGCCTCGTCCGGGGCGGCTTCAGCCTCCGCGACCTCCGGGACCGTCTCATCAACAGAGGCATCTTCCTCGACGGGTGCTTCCTCGAGCTCCGCGATCGGTTCCTCGGCGGGTTCGGCCTCGGGAGCTTCCGCCTGGTCAACCTCCGGGATATCCTCCGACACGGTCACGTCGGCCGGTTCGGGCTCCGTCACCGAGGCGTCCTGCTCCACGGGCTCGGCAATGGACTCTGCGGCCGGAGTGGAGTCTGCGCCGGCTCCGTTGGCACTGGCTGCGTTCCCGGCCGCGATCTCCTCCGCGACCCGTGCCTCCTCTACCACGGGGGGCACAAGACGCTCCTCGGGATGCACCTCATCCTCACCCTTACCCTGCAACAGCGCGTCGGCCATGAGCCTGGAGATAAGGTTTATGGCCCTAATGGCGTCGTCGTTGCCTGGGATGATGTAGTCCACGGCATCGGGGTCGCAGTTAGTGTCCGTGAGGGCGATGACCGGGATCTTCAGCCGGTTGGCCTCCTTGACCAGAAGCTCTTCACGCTTGGGGTCCACCACGAAGATAGCGCCAGGCAGCCGCTCCATCTCCGTAATGCCAGCGAAGTTTCGGCGTAGCTTCTGGAACTCACGGGTCAGGGCGAACCACTCCTTGCCGGTTTGCTGCTCCTCCGGCGTCTCATCTACGCGGACGGCAAGGTCCTTGAAGTACTGGATGCGGGGTTGGATGGTCTGGAAGTTCGTCAGCATTCCGCCGATGTAGCGCTCTGCCACGTATGGCTGTCCGCAGCGCATCGCCTGCTCGGCGATGGTGAGCTGGGCCTGCTTCTTGGTGCCGACGAACAGCACCTCACGCCTCGCCTCGCCGATGCTCCGTGCGAAGTCCACGGCGCGGTCGAGAAGCGTGATCGTCTGGTCCAGGTCTATTATGTGGACCCCGGCGCGCTCGGCGAAGATGAACTTCTTCATCTTCGGGTTCCAACGCTTGGCCTGGTGGCCGAAATGTACCCCGGCCTCGAGAAGGTCCCTGACGCCTATCTGCTGGGCTGTGCTTTCCATAGTAATTACCTCTCCTTTTCAGGTGGTTGATGTCCTCCGCCCGCGCATCGCAACCCGCACGCGGGCCACCACCTGGGCACGCCTTCCAGCATGCCCTCTCGCAGACGTGTGTGTTTCAAGATGCCGCGTTCCGGATTCCGGGAGTTCACGACTTCTTGCTTTGGCCCCGAAGATGTTAGCACAGGGGATGGGCGGCTTCTATACGCGGACGAAGCCCGCCTTCCATCTACCATCCATCGGACATGAGCGGAACGTCGGTGAGCCGTCCGCGGAGCTGGTTCAGGGCGCGGCGCAGAATCTGGGATATCCGTCCCTCGGTCAGGCCGAGGGCTTTGCCTATCTCTTTGAGGGTCAGGCCGTCGTAGAAGTAAAAAGTCGCAACGAGGCGCTCCTGTTCTCCGAGTTTCCCGAGGGCCTCGATGAGATGGGTGCGCAGGTCGGCGCGGTTCGCCTCGTTCTGGGGGTCTTCAGCGACGCGGTCTTCGAGCAACGTGCCATACTCGGCCCCGATGCTCCCGTCAATCTCCAGCCGGGCCTCCAGCGAACCGACGTGCGCCCTGGAATACTGGCTCAGGAATGCCCGGTACTCCTCGATGGTCAGGCCCGCCTCTCGCGCCACCTCGGCCTCGGTCGGAGAACGGCGCAGATCCTGGGTCAACCGGGCGGTGGCGCGCTCGACCTCCTGAGCCCGGCCCCTGACCCGGCGCGGAACCCAGTCTTGCCGGCGCAGTTCATCCAGGATGGCCCACCGGATCTTGGATATCGCATACGACTCGAACTTCGCGTTCCGTCCGGGATCGAAGGTCTCGATGGCGTCGAGGAGGCCGAGAACCCCCCACGACATGAGGTCTTCCTGATCCAAAGGCCCCGACACGCGCGCTCCGACCCGGCCGGCAGCGTACTTGACGAGCGGCGAATAGTTGACCACCAGCCGGTCCCTGAGCTGATTGGCGCGGCGCTCCAGCTCGCTGCGAGCAGCGGCCTCTGCCTCGCTCTTCCCGAAACCAGCCAGCCTATCGCGGTCCTTGAAGTATCGGGACCACAGCCGTCCGAGGGACTGATCCTTCACCCGCCCGGCCTCCGAACGAACGCCCCTCTGCCGTCCCGGTGAACGTAGCCTTTGAGCTCCAGGAGACCGAGAGCGGACAGCAACTCCTGCATCTTCAACCCGCTGCGCCCCGCGACGGCGTCCACCTCCGTGGGCTCGAACCCGACGCCGGCGAGAGCGGCCGCCTCGCCCGGCGCCAATCCGGCCGGTAGCGAGACTTCGAGGGGCGTTTCCAAGCGGACAACGCCTCCGGCCGGCGCAGGGGCGATGGCCTCCACGAACTCGGCCACGTCCCAGATGCATCCGGCTCCGTCCGCGAGGAGCTTGTTCGAGCCCCGGCACTCGGCGAGGCCAAGCGGCCCAGGCACGGTCCAAACATCCCCACCGGCATCCAGGGCGTGGCGGGCGGTGATCAGGGCCCCGCTCTTCTCGGCGGCCTCCACGACCACGACGGCGCCGCAGAGGCCCGCGATGATCCTGTTACGGGCAGGGAACCTCCACGCGAGCGGCGCCTCGCCCAGATGATACTCGGACACCAACGCGCCACTCTCCCTGACCCGCTCGAAGAGCCGATGATTGCTCCTCGGGTAGACGACGTCTATGCCGCAACCCAGCACGCCGATAGCCTCACCCCCTGCCTCCAGCACGCCCTCGTGCGCGGCGGCGTCTATGCCCAGTGCCAGGCCGCTTACCACGCACACGCCCCGCTCCCCGAGGGCGCGTCCCAGCCTGCGGGCGGCATCCAAACCGCTCGGCGACGCCTTGCGCGATCCAACGACCGCCACCGCCGGCGTCTCCAACAATGCCTCGGGCAAAGTCCCATCCACGAAGAGCGCCGGTGGAGGGTCGGGTACGTTCATCAGACGCGGCGGATAACCCGCATCGGCGGGCGTCAGCATGGAGATCCCCAGCCGCTCCAACTCACCGAGCATGGTCTCCGGATCGAAGTCCCGCCTCA
>JBPCLT010000083.1:0-25827 GCA_051003015.1 Rubrobacteraceae bacterium
TGCGCCGGCTCCGTATTCACCAGCCCGACCCCGGACCAGATGCTGGAGGCGACAAAGGCCGTGGACGGCGGGGCGGGCGTCTTCTACGTCGTCAAGAACTACACAGGCGACGTTCTTAACTTCGAGATGGCGGGCGAGCTCGCCGAGGCTGAGGGCATACAGACGGACTACGTCGTCACCAACGACGACGTGGCCGTCGAGGACTCCACGTTCACCAGCGGCCGGCGTGGGGTGGCCGGCACCCTCTTCGTACACAAGATCTGTGGCGCCGCCGCCGACGACGGCAAAGACCTGGCTAGGATCAAGGAACTGGCCGAAAAGGTCAATGCAAACGTCCGCAGCATGGGGATGGCGCTCACGAGTTGCACGCCGCCGGAGGCGGGGGAGCCCATCTTCCGGATCGGTGACGACGAGATGGAGATCGGCATCGGCATCCACGGCGAGCCAGGCGTCGAGCGCAAGAAGATAGAGCCAGCGAACGAGATCGTGGACGAGATGATGGACAAAGTCCTGGGCGACTCCGTGGACTTCTCCGGCTCCGAGGTGGCCGTGATCGTCAATGGCATGGGCGGCACGCCGCTGATGGAGCTATACGTCGTCTATGCCCACGTCCGGGACGTACTCGACCGCGAGGGCGTCAGCGTGTGGCGAATGCCATACGTCGGGGACTACATGACCTCGCTTGAGATGGCGGGTTTCTCCATAACGCTTCTCAAGCTCGACGATGAGATGAAGAACTACCTCGCCGCACCTTGCGACGTGGCGGCCGGACGTCCTTTCTAGAAGGGAGAGCGAGTTGCAAGCGTATTTAGCCGAATTCATCGGCACGATGATCCTGATCATCCTGGGAGACGGGGTCGTGGCGGGCGTGTTGCTCAAGAACTCAAAAGCCGAGAACTCGGGTTGGATCGTTATTACCTTCGGGTGGGCGATGGGCGTGGCGGTCGCGGTCTATTGCGTCGGGGCAATCAGCGGCGCTCACATCAACCCGGCGGTCACCATCGGACTCGCGGTGACGGGACAATTCCCCCTGATCGACGTGCCCGGCTACATCATCGCCCAGTTCCTCGGTGCCTTCGTCGGCGGCATCATCGTATGGCTGGCTTATTTGCCCCACTGGGGGCCGACGGAAGACCCCGGCCTGAAGCTCGGCGTGTTCTGCACGGCGCCGGCATACCGTCAGACCGGCCCGAACATGATCACCGAGATCATCGGCACGGCGGTCCTGCTCTTCGGCGTGCTCGGCATCGTCACCAACGCGGGCGCCGTCCCTGGTGACCTCTCCGCGGTGATCTCGACCGGCCTAAACCCGCTGCTGATTGGATTGCTTGTTCTCGGCATCGGTCTGTCGCTCGGCGGTCCCACGGGCTACGCCATCAACCCGGCGCGTGACCTGGGGCCGCGCCTGGCGCACGCCGTCCTGCCGATAGCGGGCAAGGGCTCCAACGACTGGGAGTACGCCTGGATACCGGTCGTCGCACCCATAATCGGAGGGATTATCGGGGCCAGCCTCTTCGTCCTCCTGGGCTTCTGAGGCTGAACCGGGCAGGGAAGTTCCACAAGGGTGCGCGCAATGTTTGACGCGCACCCTTCCAGATCAAGGGAGGGTAACTTGGCCGTCCTCGACGCCTTCTGACTGACCGGCAAGATCGCGGTCGTGACCGGCGGGAATACGGGACTGGGCGAAGCATTCGCCAAAGCTCTATCCGAGGCTGGCGCGAGCGTCGCCATCGCCGCCCGCACCCGCGACCGATCCGAAGCGGTGGCAAAAGACATCTCGTCTTCCGGGGGCAAGGCTATCGCCGTCACCCTGGACGTGACGGATCGGGGGAGCGTCGAGCGGATGATCGAGGAGGTCACGGAACGTCTCGGGCCGGTGGACGCGCTCGTCAACAATGCGGGCGTCTGCTACCACCGTCCGGCTGCCGAGGTGCCGGAGGATGAATGGATGGACGTGTTCGACGTAAACGTGCATGGACTATGGAACTGCGCGCAGGCCGTGGGACGGCGCATGATCGGAAACGGCGGCGGGGTCATCGTGAACATCGGTTCGATCTCCGCGATGATCGTCAACCGCCCGCAATGGCAGCCCGCCTACAACGCCTCGAAGGCCGCAGTCCACCAGCTCACCAAATCGCTCGCGGCGGAGTGGGCGCCCCACGGCGTGCGGGTGAACGCGCTGGCGCCCGGCTACGTGAAGACGGAGATGGCTCCCGTGGACGAGCCCCAGTTCAGGCGGCACTGGATCGAAGACGCCCCCATGCAGCGCTACGCCATGCCAGAAGAGCTTGGTCCCAGCCTCGTCTACCTGGCTAGCGGCGCTTCGGCTTTCATGACCGGCTCGGTGCTCGTCGTTGACGGCGGGTATACGCTCTGGTGAAAGCGAATGGAATGGAGGGATGATGCAAGAGAACGGATCTTCGCTACGGGATAGAGTTGCCGTGGTCACGGGCGGTGGTCAGAGTCTGGGGCTGGAGATAGGGCGCGCCTTGAAGGCCGCTGGCGCGAAGGTGGTGGTCGCCGAGATCAACGCCGAAACCGGCAGGGAGGCCGCCGAAGAGCTGGAGGGCGATTTCGTCCAACTGGACGTTACCGACCCGGAATCAGTGAAAGACATGGTCAGTTCCGTGCTGGGGGATCACGGTCAGATAGACGTACTCGTCAACAACGCGGGCGTCGTCCACAATATCCCGTCCGAGGAGGTGCCTGATGACGAGTGGCGCAAGGTGATGTCCGTGAACCTCGACGGCGTATTCTACTGCTGCCGCGAGGTGGGGAAGGCCATGCTGGAGCGCGGCTCCGGCGCAATCGTGAACATCGCCTCGATGTCAGGCGTCATCTCCAACCACCCCCAGCCTCAGTCCGCCTACAACGCCTCCAAGGCCGCGGTCATCATGCTCACGAAATCCCTCGCCGGTGAATGGGCCTCCCGAGGCGTTAGGGTGAACGCCGTCTCGCCCGGCTACATACGGACCCCGCTGACTGAACTCGGCATGTCCAAGACCGAGTGGAGCAGCGTCTGGCTCGAGTCCACTCCCCTCGGACGGCTCGCTGAGCCCGGAGAGATAGCACCGGCCGTCGTGTTCCTCGCCTCCGACGCCGCGAGCTATGCCACCGGAACCAACTTCCTCGTTGACGGCGGCTACACATCCTGGTGAGAATCGCCGCTTACGAACCTCCGTTCGGAAGCACCATCGGCTTGACGTTGGCGGGGTCTTTCCTGCTGGCCTGCAATGCGCTGTCCGTATCTTCCAGGCCGAAGTGGCCGGTGACTATGGCGTCGAGGTCCACGCGGCCCGTGGCGGCGAGGGAGATCGCGGCCGGGTAGGTGTTGGCGTAGCGGAAGGTGCCGGTCAGCCAGATCTCCTTCGTCTGCACGAGCGCCAGCGGGACGTTCGCCGTCTCACCCGGACCCATGCCCACCACCACGGCGGTGCCAGCCGGACGGAGGCAGCGGATGCCGTCGCCCAGCGCCCGCTCGTTGCCGGAACATTCGATCAGGGCGTCCGCCTCGATACCGGCCTCCGCCAGCGGCTCGTCGGCGACGTTCACGACCCTCGTCGCGCCAGTCTTCCGGGCCAGTTCCAACCGCTTCTCGGCCACGTCCGTCACGGTGACTTCCGTCGCGCCCGAAGCTAGCGCGACCTGCATCGCAAGCAGCCCGATGGGGCCCGAGCCCGTGACGAGCACCCGGTCGCCGGCCCGGGTGCCTGCCTTCCAGTTGGCCCAGATGCCCACCGACAGCGGCTCCATCAGCGCGCCGGCATTGTCCGACAGGTCATCCGGCAGCTTGAAGGCGAAGTCTTCGTGGACCGTCACGTAGTTGGCGAACGCGCCGTCTATCGGCGGCGTGGCGAAGAAGCGGACGTTCGGGCACAGGTTGTAGCGTCCTGCGCGGCACTCGCGGCACGTCCCGTCCGGGATGCCAGGCTCCAGAGTCACCCGCTCTCCGACCTCGTGTTTCGTTGCTCCTTCGCCTAGCCCGACGACGGTCCCCATGGACTCGTGGCCCAGGATGAGTGGCTGCTCCACGACGAAGGAGCCGATGCGGCCTTCCTCGTAGTAATGTACGTCCGAGCCGCACACCCCGACGGCCTTAACCTCGACGAGGACCTCTTTCGGGCCAGGTTCGGGGACAGGGCGGTCCTCCACCCTGACGTCGTGGACGCCGTGCATCACGGCCGCGCGGTTATTCATCGTTGTCTCCTTTCCTGGGCTGACGGCTCTATTCTCCCGTGACCGCGCCGAGGGTCAAGCCCTTGACGAGGTAACGGCGCACGGCGAGGCCGACCACGATCATGGGCAGCACGACTATGGTGCCTATCGCCATGAGCTGTCCCCAGTTGATGCCGGTCTGCGTAATGAGCTGCGAGGCGGCGACGGGGAGCGTCTGGCTGCCGGGGCCGGCGAAGCTCTGGGCGAAGGCGTAGTCGTTCCACGAGAACACCAGACACAGTATCCCGGTCGTCACGATGCCTGGCGTCGTCAAGGGCAGCGCGATGCGCCAGAACGCCCCGAAGCGGGTCGCCCCGTCAACCATCGCCGCCTCCTCCAGCGCGGGCGGCAGGTCGGCGAAGAAGGCGTTCATGATCCAGATCGCGAACGGCAGGTTGAACGTGAGGTAGGCGACGACGAGTCCGGGCGTGGTGTTGAGCAGGTCCAAGGCGCGGAACACGGCGTACAGCGGTAATATGACCGCCGCGATGGGAGCCATGCGGGTGGAGATGATCCACATCGAGATGTGATCCTTGCCCCGGAAGCGGCTCCGCGCCAGTCCGTATCCCGCCAGGCATCCGAGCGCGACGGCGATAATGGTGGAGGCGCCGGCCGCGAGCAGGCTGTTCTTTATGTAGCCGCCCAGGGCGTTACCGCCCGTAAACAGGCCGACGTAGTTCTGGAAGGTGGGCGCGAAGAACAACCTCGGGGTACTGGAGACGAGGTCGTTCGGCGTCTTGAACGACGAGAGGACCATCCAGACCAGCGGCACCAGCGTCCACAGCAGCACGACCGCGGTCACCGCGTAGAGGATTGCCTGCCTGCCTAGTCCCTTCATCGCGCGAGCCCCTGCCGCTTGAGTATCCGCATGAACAGGTTCGCCACCAGGATCGAGAACGCCAGCATACCGAGCCCGATGGCTGCCGCGTAGCCGAGTTCCTGGAAGCGGAAGGCTGTTTCGTAGAGCCGGATCGGGATGACCTTGGTGGCGTCGGCGGGGCCGCCGTTGGTGGTGATGGAGATAATGTCGTAGTAGCGGATGGCGTCCATGGAGCGGATGAGCAGCGCCACGACCACCACGCCGGATATTAGTGGCGCGACGATGTGGCGCAACCGTTGGAGGTAGTTGGCCCCGTCCACCCTGGCGGCTTCGAGCACCGCCTGGGGCATGGAGGCGAGGCCGGCCAGTACGATCAGGGTGACCAGCGGCGTCCACTCCCACACGTCCATCAACACCACGGCTGCCAGCGCGGAACCTTTGCTGCCGAGGATCTCCCAGGTTATGAGCCCCGTCCGTTCCAGGAACCAGGCGTAGAGTCCGTAGGTGGAGTCCACGAGGAACCGTCCGAGCAGCCCGACGATGACAGGGGCCACGAACATGGGCAGGAGCAGCATCGAGAGGATGAGGTTCTTGCCCCAGATCAACTCGTGCACCAGCAGGGCGATGATGATGCCGAGAACCATCTCCAGGCCCACTGTCGCGCCGAAGTAGACGCCGCTCACAATCCAACTAGACCGTACGTTCGGGTCGGTGAATAGCTCGGTCCAGTTCTCCAGGCCCACCCACTCGAAGGAGACGCCCCCGATGAGGGAGACTTCGTGGAAGCTCATCCATACGATGTAGAAGAACGGGAACAGCGAGATTGCCGCGAGTATTAGAAGGGCAGGCAGCAACATCCGGATCTCGAAGGATGGGATCCAACGCCCGCGTCCACTCTTCCTCTGACCGTCTCCGCCGGAACTTTCGGCGTTGGCGGTTGTCATCGCGTCACACCCCGTTGGCTTGGTCGAAGCCTTCCTTGGCGGCCTGCATGGCCTGCTCGGGGGACTTGTCCCCGGCCAGCATCTTCGAGAGCTCGGTGAAGATCACAGTGTCGCACTCGTTCCACTTCTCGATCTTGGGCCGCAGACCGATATTCTCCGGGTCCCAGGCTTTGGAGACGGCTTCATAGGTAAGGATGTTGGGCATGTCCGAAGGGCGCTGCCGCGCCTGCTGGACCTCCGACTCCTCGTAGATGGACTGCCGGGTCGGGGTGCCGCCGCCGACGTCGCTCTTGAGGCCGGAGAGCTGGGTCTCCGGCGAGGTTGCCCACACCAGGAAGAGCCACGCGGCCCTCTGTTCGTCTTCCGAAAGCTCGCCGTTTATGCCGATCCCCGTGCCGCCCCACATGCTGGCGCTACGAGTCGGTCCGCCGGGCAGCCGCTCGTAGGCGACTTTGCCGCCGAGGTCCGAGCTCTCGACGCCAGCCGCGAACTCGTGCCAGTTGGGGGCCATGGCGACCTCGCCAGCCCGGAACGCCTCGTCGAGCGCGGTCCAGTCCCAGCTCGTGCTGCCTGGGTGCGCGATGCCGACCAGTCTGTTGTAGAACTCGGCCGCCTCCAGCGCGCCGTCCTGGTCCAGCATCGCGGGACCGGGCTCCTGGGTGCCGATCCGGCCGACCTGCTCACCGTTCTCGAAGTAGTCGCCGCCGTATGACCAGAGGATGTTGGAGAAGTCGCACATAAGCGAGTCGTATTGCTTGGCCTGATGCCCCGTGCCGTAGCTCACCTCGTCGGCGTTCTCGTTGAACCACTGCGCGATCCGGAAGTACTGGTCCCAGGTGATCTGCTCGGAAGGCATCGGATCGAAGCCGAGGTCCTGCTGCATCTGCTGCCCGTACTTGTCGAAGAGGTCCTTGCGGTACATCCAGATCATGGTCGGGCAGTCATACGGCAGCGCGTAGAGCGCCTCCTCGTCCTCGAAGCGTCCCGCCGCCGCGAGCTGCGTGGGGATGAAATCGCCAACGCCCTTCTGTACCGACGGCAGGCTGTCGTCCTCGTTGAACTTGTTGAGGTCGGCCATCGCCGCGGAGAATGGCGCGAGCACCTGGTAGGGGTCGGCGTAGATCACATGTATCTGCGGGTCCCCCGAAGACACGTCGAGGCTGACCTTCTGCACGAGCGCCCCGAGCTCGAGCTGGTTGATCTTCACGTCTATCCCCGTGAGGTCCTTAAACGGCTTGAGGTTGGCCGCGATGGCCGACGTGGGAGCCGTATTCTCGGAGATGAAGTTGAGCGTCATGCCCTTGTATTGTTTCCAGCCTTCGCCGCCCGACTGCGAATCGGACTCGCCGCAACCGGCGAGCCCGAACAACGAAGCGCCCGCCAGTCCCGCGCCGCCGATCCTCAAGAAGTCCCTGCGGCTCATGCCTCCGAAAGCGGAGTTCCCGCCGCGGTGGGCCCTGCTGGATGCCATAAATATTCTCCTCCGTGTCCCTTTTGTTTTCCTGCCATCCTGCTCTGCGGCATGCCGGATGGCTGCTCTTCGCCGTGCTCGTTCCCTCGTCTGCCCTGTAGCCTTCGAGCCTCCTTTCCCCAACGTCCCCCTGCGGCGAATCCCAAAGCCCGCCACGGTTGGTGAACGGCACTCTAGAGCGTTGAGACAACGTTGTCAAGGAAGTGAAGGCATCTGACGGCGCGGCTATCGCGCGTCGCAGCCGCAGGAGCCCCGCACGACGAGCTCCGTCGGCAGGACGAGGTGGCGGGGGGGAGACGAGTCCCGGCCTTCCAGGCGGTCGAAGAGGAGTTCCGCGGCCCTGCGTCCCAGTTCGCGGGTTGGCTGGCGCACTGCGGTCAGGCGTGGGCTTAGGGCGGACATGAGATCGAAATCGTCGAAGCCGACGACGGCTACATCGCTTGGCACCCGCAACCCGGCACGATCCAGGGTCCGGAGCACGCCCGCGGTGATGAGGCCGTTTCCGGCGAGGAAGGCGGTGGGAGGGTCCTGCATTTCGAGCAGCTCATCGGTGGCCTTCTCGGCGGCGGCGATGCTGCCGGTTCCCAGCCGGTGGATGGCTTCGAGGCCCGAACTCTCCATTGCTTCCCGATAGCCTTCGAGCCTCTCGCGGGCGGTGTAGATGCGTCCGTCATCGCCGAGGAAGGCTATGCGACGGTGTCTGTGTCCCACGAGGTGTTCGGCTGCTTCGCGCGCGCCGTCCCGGTTCGTCACCAGGACCGCGTCCGTTTCGGCTCCCTCGAACGGGCGATCGAAGGCCACCACGGCCGGGCCCGCGACGAGATCCAGTTCCCGGTGGCTCTGCCCGCCGGCAGCCGGCGCCAGCAGCAGACCGTCCACGCGCCGCCGGGTGAGCAGCCCGATATATTCGCGCTCTGATTCGGCATCCTCGGCCGAGGCGCACAGGATCACCGAGTAGCCGTGGCTCCGGGCGACCTCGTCAATGGCCTTGCAGCACTCGGCGAAGAAAGGGTTCGAGACGTCGGCGATCATCAACCCGACCGTGCGCGTGCGGTTGCCCCTGAGGCTGCGGGCCAGCTCGTTCGGCTGGTAGCCGAGGCGGGAGATCACCTCGACCACGCGCTCCACCATCGCCGGGCTCACGGATCGCTCGTGGTTGACCACCCGGGAGACGGTCTTTATGGATACCCCGGCTTCCCTGGCCACGTCTTGCAGGGTCGCGCGCGCCCCACGGTGCATGTTTACATCCGTCATTGCCGGCAACGTTACCATAATAGAGGGTGGAAACGCCCGAGGGATGGCCTGGTTCGCTCCTCTCCGGGATCGAGCTTTCCGCTCTTCGAGATGATGGCTTCCTACTTGATGGCGCCCGAGGTCAGGCCCCGGACCAACTGCTTCTGGGTGAGCCAACCCACGATCACCGGCACGATGATGGCGAGGGTGGTGAACGCCGAGAGCTGCGCCCAGAATTGCCCGCGGGCGGACTGCTGGGCGGCGACGGCGACCGAGAGCGGCTGCCACTCGATAGCTGTGAACGAGACGCTGAAGAGGAACTCGTTCCACGCGAATATCACACACAGCATCGCCGTCGAGGCTATGCCTGCCCGCGTCAGCGGGATGACTATCTGGAAGAGCATCTGCCAGAGCCTGACCCCGTCCACCTGGGCCGCCTCCAGTATCTCCTTCGGCAAGTCTTTCATGAACTGGTACATCATCCACACCACGATGGGAGTATTCATCCCCGTGAAGACGATGATGAGCGCCCAGGGCGTGTCGAGCAGCCTGAGGTAACGGAAGATCACGAACAGCGGCGTCAGCACGGCGGCCAGCGGCAGCGCCTTGGTCGTGATGAACCAGAATACTATGCTCTCGTTGCGCGGGTTCGCGTAGAAGCTCAACGCGAACGCCGCCGGGATGCCTAGCAGCAAACATATAATCGTCGAAGCCCCGACTATGACCAGGGAGTTGAAGAACGGTCCCCAGAAGCTCTGAAGCGCGGAGACGTACTGCTCCAGGGTCGGGGTGAAGTGGATCTGGGGCGGCAACGTGTATGCGGCGGCGTCGGTCTTGAAGCCCGTGACGATCAGCCAGAAGATGGGGCCGAAGATCACCACCACCGCCAGGTACAGCACCGCGTTCTGCAGGTAGTGTCCCCATGGGGTCGGGCTCTTCTCCTTTGTCTGAGCCGGTACGCTGCTCACGCTACGCTCCTTCCCTTACCACGGCGTTCATCGTCCTCAGCAGGGTGGTGAGGATGGCGATGGTTATTACCAGGGTCGCCACCCCGATGGCGGAGGCTGCTCCCACCTGCCAGCCCACGAGCCCCGTCTGGAACGTCAGATACTGCAGGTTCATCGAGCTGGTCCCCGGCCCGCCCGCCGTGCCGACGTAGATCTCCCCGAAGACCTGGAGTATGAAGATGCTCCCGAGCAGGATGACCATCCGGTAGTACGGCAATAGATGAGGAAGCTCGATGTGCCGGAACACCCCCATCCTGCCGCACCCGTCGAGCCGCGCCGCCTCTTTCTCCTCCTCCGGGATGGCGCTGAGCCCGGCGAGCAGCACGAGCATGAACAGAGGCTCCCACTGCCAGGCGACCATGGTGGAGACCATGATCAGGGGGTACTGCGCCATCGGGTTGAAACTCTCAAGCCCGACGAGTCCGGCGAACCAGGTGACCAGGCCGAAGTTCGGGCTGAACAGCTCGTTCTTCCAGATGAGGCCCGTCACGGTGGGCATTATGAAGAACGGCGTGACGAGCAAGGTCTGCACGAGGCCCTTGGCGAAGAAGTCCCTGTTCAGGAGCAACGCCAGCCCCAGCCCTATTAGGCTGCACAGCGCGAGCGACATCGCCGCGAGGCCGAGGGTTTGCACCAGTATGGTCCCGAACTCCGCCGAGAAGATCTCGCGGGTGTAGTTGCCAAGTCCGACGAACCGCCTCCCCAGGTCAGGGCGGATGATGTTCCAAGATTGCAGACTCAGATATATGGTCAGCAGGAATGGGATCTGCGTGATGATCACGATCACTATCAGGCCGGGATAGAGCAAGGAGCGCCGCTCCCTCCCGGCCGATGCGGGCGCCTTGCGCGGCCCTGACGCACGACCGCGGGCGTTCGCCGATTCGGGAATCCTGTCGCTGACTTCCATCCTCAGAACCTCCCATGCCTCATCGCGTACGCTGGCTACGCCGGAACCGCCGCCGTCACTAACTCTTCAGGTATTGTCCCTGCCTGGCTACTTCGAGCGCCTGCTGCTGTGACTGCTGCGCCATCTCGTCAATGCTCATGTCGCCCGCGAGCACGCTGGCCAGGCTCCTCCCGACTTCATCTCCTAGCTGCTGGAACTCGGGGATGCCTATGTACTGGACGCCCGTGTACGGGACGGGGTCAACGGTGGGTTGCTCGGGGCTCGCGGTGTTGATCGACTCCAGCTCTATGTTGGCCCAGGGATTGTCTCTGTATTTCGTGTCCTCGTACGTGGACCGGCGCGTGCCCGGCGGGACTCTCACCCAACCCAGCTCCTTCCCGACGAGCTGTATGTACTCCTTGCTGGTGGCCCACTTGATGAACTCGAAGGCCGCGTCCTGGTTGCGGCTGGAGGACTCGATGCCAAGCGCCCACGACCACAGCCAGTGCGCGCCGCGCGGCGTCGTGCCGGTGGGCCCGTACGCGAAGCCGAGTTGGTCCGCCACCTCCGAGGTCTCAGGGTCGCTCAGGTAGCCGGCCGCGCTCGTCGCGTCGTACCACATGGCCCCGTCGCCGGAGGCGAACAGGTTCTCGCACTCGGGGAAGTTGTCCGATGTGACTCCGGGCTGGCCGTACTGCGTCACGAGGTCGGAATAGACCCTGACGGCCTCCTTGAACTCGGGCGTCGTGAGTTGCGGCTCCCAGTCCATGTTGTACCAGCGCCCGCCGAACGTGTTGATGAACGTGGCGAAGGGGGCCATGTTCGCCCCCCAACCTGGCAGGCCGCGTAGGATCATGCCGTGTACGCCCCCGTCAGGGTCGTGGAGTTGCTCCGCGAACCCAGCGACCTGCTCCCATTTCGGATGCATCGGCATCTCCAGCCCGGCTTTCTCAAACAGGTCCTTGCGATAGAAAAGCATCGAGCTTTCAGCGTAGAACGGGACCGCGAAGAGCCGGCCCTCGTAGGAGAGGATCGTGCGGATGGGCTCGAGCAGGTCTTCGAGGTCGTACTCTTTCTTCTCCGCGGGGCTCATCCGCTGGAAGAAGGGGGCGAGCGGCACCGTCCACTGGTAGCGGCCCCAAAACGGCGTGTCGTAGCTGCCGATGGTCACGATGTCGAAGTTGCCGGCCTTCATCGCCACGTCCTGGGTCACCCTCTGGCGCAGGTCGTTCTCCGGCAAGAACAGGAACCTGACCTTTATGCCCGTCTTCTCGGTGAAGTCTCCGACCAGGCTCTCCATGTCCTCCATCTGAGAGTTGCTGACCGTCGCCACGGTCAGCGTCGTCCCGGCAAGGTCCCCGCCCGAGGAGCCGCCAGACCCGCCGCAAGCCGAGAGCCACGGCGCCGCCACCGAACCGGCGGCCAGCGCGCCACCCATCCGCAAGACCTGTCCGCGAGTAAACGCCTTCCCCGCCCGAACATCGCTGACCGTGGCCCTCGTGACGTCACTGCTCACCCGCGACCTCCTTTCCCCTCGATGGCCCGAAGTCTAGCCCTGTTCCATGACTTGTGCCAAGAGTGCAAAATTTGCACGTTTGTGCAAAACTATGTAGTGTATGGTGCTTTGGGTGTCATGAGGGAGTGCCGTTATCGGCGAGGCTGGTTCCGGGCCGGCGCGGAGATTGGGGGATGAGGGGTTGGCGGTGAGAAGTGGGGCTGTTGTATCGGAGGACAAGTTGTTGTTGCTGGGTGAGGTGGCGCAACTCTACTACGTCGGGGACTTCACGCAGGCGCGGATCGCGCGCCGGTTCGGTGTCTCGCGCTCCAACGTTTCGCGGATGTTGAAGGAGGCGCGGGATCTGGGGTTGGTTGAGGTGAAGGTCCACTCGCCGTTCGGGGTGGTGTCCGGTCTGCAGGAGGAGATCCGGACCAGTCTCGGCCTGCGGGAGTGCCTGGTTCTGGCTACGTCGGGACGGCGGGCACCGGGCGACATCGGGGCGTTCGGCGCCCGCTACATGCGGGATGTCATCTCGGACGGCGACGTGGTGGGCGTGGGCTGGAGCAGCGCGGTGAATCAGGTCGTGAGCAGCGGCCACCTGCGAGAGAAGAGCGGCGTCACCGTGGTGCAACTCATAGGAAGCCTGGGCGGCGCCGTGCCCGACCTGGACGGCACGTCAATCACCACGGGTCTGGCGCGGGCGTTGGGAGCCAGCACTCACCTGTTGCAGGCGCCAATACTCGTCGCCGACGCGGCGGTGCGCGACGGCCTGCTGCGCGACAGGCACATCGCCAAGACCCTGGAGATGGCGCGTCGCGCCGACGTCACGATGGTCGGGGTCGGCACCATAGACCGCAACTCAGGACAGTACCGCGCCGGATATCTCGACGATGAGGACCTGGAGTACATCTGGGAGCGGGGGGTGGTGGGCGAGATCTGCGGCTCGTATTTCTCCCTCGACGGCTCTCCCGTCTCCCTGGAGATGAACGGGCGCACCATCGGCCTGAGCTTCGAGGAACTCGTGCGCATACCCCGGCGCGTCGGCGCGGGCTGGGGGATGAACAAAGCCCAGGCCAACGTCGGGGCGGCGCGCTCGAGCCTCATCAACGTCCTGATCACGGACGAAGACACGGCCCGCGAGATGCTGGATATCTTGAATGGCGAACAGACGAATAAAGCGAAGCCCGGCGCCACCCGTTGAGCGAGGTTCGCTCCGGTTGTACCCTGACGAAGCTGCATTTGGGAAACAAGCAAACGGGGAAAGGCTCCGTGCGAAGTCTCGTCAAGCAGGGAAGGTGACCCTTGAATAGCACGCAGGCTACGATAAACGTGGTTCGGGAGATGGCCGCCGCGATGGAGGAGCATCGGCGTCTCCTGACCCGGCTGGACTCGGAGATCGGGGACGGCGACCACGGCACAAACATGCATCGCGGCTTCCAGGCCGCCCTCGAACGGCTGGAGAACACCGATCCCGCCTCCCCCGCCGACGCCCTCAAAGCGGTCTCGATGGCCCTGATCGGCAAGGTCGGCGGCGCCGCCGGTCCCCTCTACGGAACGGCTTTCCTGCGCGCCTCCACAGCCCTCGCTGGCAAAGAGGAGATCTCGGCGGAAGACGCTGCCGACGCCTTGAATGAGGCTCTCGCCGGGGTGAAGCAGCGTGGCAAGGCCGAGGCGGGTGACAAGACCATGGTGGACGCCTTGACGCCCGCCGCGGAGGCCGCGAGGGAGGCAGCGGACACTGGCGGGAGCGTCGCGGCGGTCTTCCGGGCCGCGGCAGAGGCGGCGAACGAGGGAGCCGAGGAAACGGTGCCGCTCACGGCGAGGCGGGGGAGGGCGAGCTACATGGGTGAGCGCGCCGCAGGCCACAAAGACCCCGGCGCGGCCTCGACGCACCTGCTCCTCGACGCTGCGGCCCGGACGCTGGAGAACTCGTAGTGGTCGGGCTCGTGCTCGTCTCGCACAGCCCGGAGATAGCCGGGGGGACCGCGACGCTGGTGCGCCAGATGGCGGGGGAGGTCGAGGTAGTTCCGGTCGGGGGGGCGGCGGACGGCTCGCTCGGCACGGACCCGGAAGGCATACAGGCCGCCATCGAGGGGATGGAGGCCGGGGAGGTGCTCGTGTTCGTTGACATCGGGAGCGCCGTGCTCTCCGCCGAGACGGTACTCGAGATGCTATCCTCGGAGCAGCGGGAGAGGGTCCGAATAGTGGACTCGCCGTTCGTGGAAGGGGCTTTCGCCGCCGGGGTGCTGGCGCAGGCCGGAGCGGACGCCGCGGAATGCGTCGAGGCGGCGATGGAGTCCCGCACCGAGTCCAAGCTGCACGGCGAAACCTGAAGCGGCGCGGCCGCGTAGAAGGGCAGCGTAGCCGCGTAGAGGAGGAAGAGGCGATGGGCGCCGGTTCCATGAGTTCCACGAAGAGCACCGACTTCGGAAGCACGACCCACGTCGTGCCTGGGATGACCGAAGCGCAGGCGGCCAGGGCCCGCAGGCTCGACGCCCCGACGGTCGCCGTCGTGCTGCTTGTCATCCCCGCGCTCCTGCTGCACTTCTCGAATCCGGAAGGCGTGCTCGGCGTGGCGAGCGCCGCGCTCAACTGGGCCATCTACGGGTGGTTCCTCTTCGAGTTCATCTACATGCTCTGGCTCGCGCCGGACAACCGGGAGTACTTCCGGCACAACAAACTTGACCTCACGGTGCTCGTGTTGACCGTCCCGCTACTCCCTGGAGTCCTTCAGGCCCTTTGGGTGCTGCGGCTGCTCCGGCTTATAGACATGCTGCCGGCCTTGCTCGGCCGCTTCGTCAACATAACCCTGCTTCCATACGCGGTCGTCCTGGCGTTCATCGGGGTCTTCGGCGGCGGGCTGGCCTTCGCCCGCTTCGAGAGCGTGAGCATCCTCGACGGGATCTACTGGGCCAACACCACCATAAACACCGTCGGATACGGTGACATCTCGGCCCAGACTCCGCAGGGCAAGGTGCTCTCCATGGTCATCCAGTGGACGGGGAATGTGATCCTCGCCATGCTCATCGGTGGCGTCGCGGCCTTCGCCCAGCAACTGCTGCTCGGCAAAGAGGTGGACGAACTGGAGGAGGATATCGAAGCGGTCGGGGAGAGCCTGGAAGAAGTCGAGGAGGACGTTGAAGAAGTCGAGGAGGACGTGGAGAGCCTGCTGCAAAACGTCAAGGGACTCTCCGCCACCGACCGGCTCGTCCTCCAGGAACTTTCCAGCATCAAGGACCGCCTCGACGAGGTACATCCACGGAACCCACGATCCCAGACAGAAAGGACGCCATGACCAACCGAGTGCCAGAAGACATACAGGACTATCCGTTCGACGTGATCGTGATCGGGGCCGGCATCAACGGAACCGGTATCGCCCGTGACGCCGCCATGCGGGGACTCAAGGTTCTGCTACTGGACAAGGGAGACATATCCAGCGGGACGACGCAGTGGGCGACGCGCCTGATCCACGGCGGACTCCGCTACCTCCAGCACTTCGAGTTCCCCCTGGTGCGCGAGTCCCTCCACGACCGCGAACGCCTCTTCCACATTGCCCCACACCTGGTACGCCCGCTCGGTTTCCTGGTCCCCATCTACGACTACATGGAGCATGGGAAGCTCCTGGTACAGTTCGGCATGTTTTTCTACGACGCGCTCTCCTTCGACAAGAGCGTCGGCAACCACAAGATGTACTCCGCCGAACAGACGCTGGAGCGTTATCCGAGCCTGAACCCGGAGGGTCTCAAGGGCGCGGCCTTCTACTACGACGGGCAGGCCGAGTACGCCGAGCGGATCGCCGTCGAGAGCGCCGTCTCGGCCCGCGAGCACGGCGCCGTGGTGCTCAACTACGCCCGCGCCGACCGCCTCACCACCGAGAACGGCCACGTCACCGGCGTGGAGTTCACCGACGTGCTCGACGACGAGAAGCACTCCGCGCGGGCGCCGGTAACGGTCAACGTCGCAGGCCCGTGGGTGGACGAGGTGTTGAGCAGCCTCGAAGGCCGTTCGGAGGAGCGAATGATCGGGGGCACGAAAGGCAGCCACCTCGTCGTGGACTCCTTCCCCGGCGCGCCCCAGTCCGCGCTCTACGTCGAGGCCCATGGGGATGGACGACCTTACTTCATCGTCCCGTGGAACGGCCGGTATCTCATCGGCACTACCGACTACCGTTACGATGGCGACCTCGACTACGTCTCCGCCAGCGAAGACGAGATAGATTACCTCATCGGGGAGACGAACCGCGTCATTCCGGAGGCTGACCTCAGCCGGGAGAAGGTCCTTTTTACTTACTCGGGTGTCAGGCCGCTGCCCTATAAGGCGGAAGGTGCGGAGGGCAGCGTGACCAGGAGTCACGTCATCTACGATCACGCCGATAAGGACCCTGAGATCGGCGGTCTCATATCCATCATCGGGGGGAAGCTGACCACTTATCCCACGCTCTCGCGCCAGACGGTGGACAAGGTTTACGGCAAGCTCCACCTCCACGCCCCGAAGAGCCGCGCCGACAGGGTGCCGCTACCCGGTGGCGCAACGCCGGACTTCGAGTCTTTCGCCGCCAGCTTCAAGGCCACGAGTGGTCTGACGGAAGACCTCGCCGAAAGGCTCCTCAAGCTCTACGGTGTCCGCGCCCCTGACGTGCTCGCCGAGGCCGGTGAGGACGCTTCGCTCAGGATGCCTCTGGTCTCACCGTTCACCCCCGAGACCGGTGTGATCGGGGCGGAGATCCTCTTCGCCTTCCGGCGCGAGATGGCCCAGACCCTCGCCGACGTGCTCCTCAGGCGCACAATGGTCGGCATGGGTCCCAACGTCGCCCTCGACGTGGACGAAGCCGCCGCCGAAGTCGCCGTCAAACACCTCGGCTGGGACGAAAAACGAGCCGAGCGCGAAGTCCGGGAGTATCGGGACTACGTCCGGCGCTACAAGCCGAAGAGCCTGGAACAAGCATCGGCGGCGAACGCCTGAGGATGAAGAGAACAAGTTCCAGGAGCTGCTCCTGTTTTTCACGTTTGGAGGCCGTGTCACCGGGTAAAACGAATCACGTAAGGAAACTATTAAGGAGGTCGCTCACGTATGGAGACCGGGCGTGGTGGCGAGGGCGTGCTCTCGCAGGCGAACGAGCAGAAGCGGGATCATATAGTAGATCTCCTCAAGCAGGCGTACTTCGCGGAGCTTGAGACGGTCATCAACTACGTCACCAACTCCATAAACCCGGACGGCGTGCGGGCGCAGGAGATCAAGGAAGCCCTGGAGGAGGACATCCAGGAGGAGCTTGGTCACGCCCAGCAGTTCGCCAGCAGGATCAAAGACCTGTATGGCACGGTGCCGGGTTCGATGGACTTCCATGCGGTCCAGACCACACTGCAGCCACCCGAGGATCAGGTGGATATCGTACACGTCATCAAGGGCGTCATAGACGCCGAGACCTCGGCGATAGAGCTGTACACCCAGATCATCGAGGAGACCGAGGGCCTGGACCCGGTCACGCAGGACATAACCATCGCGGTACTGCACGACGAGCAGGGTCACCGGCGTCTGTTCGAGGGCTTCCTCCGCGAGTATGAGGCAGAGGGACTCGCCTAGAAAGGCCAGCCGATAGACTGAATGGAGAGGCCCGGCCGCTATGGCCGGGCCTCTCGTCTTTGCGCGCACGGGGCGCATTTGGGTATAATGATGCTCGTAACGTGATGGACGAACCTCTTTTAACCAGCCCCTGGCCCGCCTGGCGTCACCGATGCGCCGGCCGGGGCTCGTAGCTTTGGCGCAACCCTTCCTATCCTCGGTCAACATCCTGATAGCTCTCGCGCTCGTGGCGTTGAACGGGTTCTTCGTGGCGGCGGAGTTCGCGCTGGTGCGGGTGCGGGAGTCGCGCATCGTGCAACTGGAGCAGGAGGGGAGCGCGAGGGCCGGCTCGGTGCGGGACGCGCTGCGGGACCTCGACGCCTACCTCTCCGTGTGCCAGGTCGGCATCACGATGGCTTCCCTGGCGCTCGGCTGGGTCGGCGAGCCGGCGGTGTCCCATCTTATCGAACCCGTCCTGGGGGCCCTCGGGATAGCCAGTGAGCGGGTCGTGACGGTGGTCTCGGTGGTGCTCGGGTTCACGGTTATCACCTACGCTCATCTCGTGTTCGGAGAGCAGGCGCCCAAGTACTTCTCCATCCAGAGGGCTGAGAGAACTTCGCTCTGGATCAGCCGTCCCCTCAAGATATGCATGATATTTCTGCGTCCCGTGGTCTGGATAGTGAACACCTCGACGAACTTTATTCTGAGACCGTGGGGAATCAAGCTCGGCGAGGAGATGGAGGCCCATTCGGAGGAGGAGTTGCGCATCATGATCTCCTCCTCCACCGCCTCCGGCGTCCTGGACCCCGAGGAGCGCGAGTACCTGAACAACGTGTTCGATTTCGGGGACACGGTGGCACGGGAGATCATGGTCCCGAGACCAGATATCGAGGCCCTCTCGCTTGACGTCCCGCTCTCCGAACTGGCAGAGGCCGCGGCCTTCGGTCGTTACACGCGCTACCCGGTCTACGAGGGAGATCTGGATCAAGTCCTGGGCGCGGTCCACGTGAAGGATCTCTTCCGGGCGGCGGGCGAGGACCCGGAGAACTTCGACATCCGCGAGATCATCCGTGAATGTCTCGTCGTCCCGGAGAACAAGCCGATAGAGCAGATCCTACGCGAGTTCCAGAGCCGCAAGCTCCAGATGGCGATAGTCATAGACGAGTGGGGCTCGGTCGAGGGGCTCATCACCATCGAGGACGTGCTGGAGGAACTTGTCGGGGAGATACAGGACGAGTTCGACGAGGACGAGGCCGCCATCGAGCAGCTCGGCGACGGTACCTACGCCGTGGACGGCCGCATCCCCATAACCGACGTCAACGACCGCTTCGGCCTCGACCTGCCCCACGAGGACTTCGACACCATCGGCGGCTACGTTCTGGGCTCGCTGGGACGCCCCCCCGAGACCGGCGACACCGTCGAGGCTGAGGGCATCACCCTCATCGTTAAGAGCGTGGACGGTCCCCGCGTCTCCGTGCTCACGCTGCGCCGGGGCTGAAGCTCTCGAAAGGGAGTCTTTCAAAGGCGGCGGCCAAGCCTGGGAGGAAAGTAAAATCGGCGGTCTTTGACGAGCTTCTCGTATCCACGGTTCTCCGAATCTCGTCCTTTTCGGGTTCTCCGGCTTTCGCTTCGAGTTCTCGGAAATCCAACGTCTGGGATACGGTTCTCGGAAGTTGCGGTTACGAGGGGGGCGCTGTCCACCAGTAGAAGATCACGTAGGCGCCCGCCAGCATCAGCAGGATCGCCGATACGCGCTGGACGTAGGGCTGTGCCCCGCGCAGCCAGCGGACCAGTCCCGCCTTGAAGAACGCGAGCGCCAGGGTGAGCGCCACCAGCACGGAGGCCATGCCCAACCCGTACCCCAAGAACCGCCCCGCGCCCGAAGCCATACGGTCGGTGGCGATCCCGCTCCCCAAGACCGCCAGAAACGCCGGCAGCGTGCAACTGAGGGAGGCCGCTCCATAGGCCAGGCCGAATAGGAAGAAGCCTCGGGCGCCGACTTTCCTGGGATCCCCCAGTCTTGCCGCGAGCCGCCCGAGGGCGCCCACATACAGGCTCCTCCCGAGGAGCATCCACGCGCCTATGAGGATCAACGCTTCGCCGACCAGGACACCCAGTATGGGCATCGCACCGATAAGGATGGTCCACCGGCCGAGATGACGATTCCGGTTAGGCCGAAGAGCAGAACGAACCCCGAGGAGACGATGAGGCCGACCACGAGCGCCCGCAGTACCCGCTTCGTAGCCGAGCGTTCGGCAAACCCGCCCTCCTCGGTACCGAGGTAGAGTGAGAGGTATGCGGGCAGCATGGCGAACCCGCAAGGGTTGACCGCCGCCACCATGCCCGCCGCGAACGCGATGCCGAAGGGCAGGGCCGCGGCCAGCACTGACAGGAGCTCGGACAAGAAGTGCTGAACTTCGCTCACGCGGTCCTCCACTGGTCGGAGATACGCTCACTATTCACATCCGCCATGTGCGATACTTTACTGGTTCGGCAAGGATCTGGCGAAGAGAGGAACCCTCCATGACTTCCAGGCTCGTGCGGTGGGGTTTGGTGGCCACCGTGGTGCTCTTGCTGTTGCTAATCCCGGTGCTGGTTGTGGCCAGGCCCTACCTCGTCGCGATGTTCGGCTTCGGGGCCGGCGGGCAGAACACGTCCCTCGTGGACCTGCGCTCGACCGAGGACCTGCGCGAGCGCTTCAACGACGACGCTGGTAGCCCCAGGCTCGTCCTGCTGCTCTCCCCGACCTGAGTGGAGTGCAGAACGGGTGCCAGTTGGGTGCAACGGGACATACTCCAAGAACATCCTGACTCAGACCTCGAGGTGTACGTGGTCTGGTTCGACATGCTCGCAGGTGACAGCCGCGCCGGTTGGGACGGGTACCTCATATCCGACCCGCGGGCCACCAACCTGTGGGATGGTGAGCGTCTGGCGAGCCGCACGCTGGGCGACAGCGTCGAGGGAGCGTCGCCTCCCGTGTGGGATGCTTACCTGCTCTACGGGCCCGAAGCGTCCTGGGAAGATCAACCGCCCCGCCCCGTCGGCACGGGGTACACGGTATACGGCGAGCGGGACAAGCTCCAGACAGAGATCCGACCGCTCCTGGGCGAGGACTAGAGAAGGAGTCCCCGAAGGTGAAGATCGAGGTTCTGTACTTCGACGGATGTCCCACGCACGAGGCCGCGACGAGGATACTGCGCGAGGTCCTGGCGGAACGGGTAGCCAAGGATGAGGTGGAGCTGGTCGCCGTCAACAGCGACGAGGAGGCCCAGAGCCTCCGCTTCCCTGGCAGCCCGACGATTCGGGTGGACGGTCGAGACCTGTTCCCAACCCCGGAGCGCGGCGTCTGGGCGCTGGGGTGCCGAACGTACGTCACACCGGAGGGCCTGAAGGGCTATCCCACAACCGAGATGATCCGGGAGGCGTTGGCCCGGTAGGGCTTATTCACCCGCCTTCCGAGAGTGCGCCAGCCTGTTGGAAAACTCCCCGACATCCGCCCGTGGGCCCTGATTTGGCTCCCAAAACAGCGATTTGGGGGCTCTGAAGCCGATCCAAGTAGTTGTAGGCGTCTCCGAGTAGGGTTTTTCAACAGGCTGGCGCCTTCTCGGAAGCAGCGATGGTTGGGCTCTACCTTACCTGCGACCTCTTGCGCCACCAAATTATGCAGAGCGCTAGCAAGAGGAGGGTGCTTCCTACCGTGATGCCCCTCGCCACCTTGGGGGCCGCGCCTCGTTGCCCTGTGCTCTGAAGAGATTCGTACCCGAGTAGCCTTCCGACCGGAGCTAGCGCAGCGAACAACCTGAGGAGCACCTGTGCGGGGGCTTGGGTCATGTAGAAGTCGTCCTTGACGTCATCCAGGAGCATCGCCATCCGGAACAGGTGCTTCAGGGCGCCCTTCTTGTCGGCCTGGAGATCCCGGGCGATGGCGAAGCCTGTCTCCAGCATGTGCTCCATGTGCGACACCGGTCTGTGCTCGGATACTATGCGCAGGTTCTCGCGGTCGCTGGGGTTGCGCCAAGCATGGGGCACGCCCGGAGGGTCGACCACCCGCTCTCCCGACTTGTAGTCCCGCTCCTGCCCTCCGACGCGGGCTCTCAGGGTGCCCGAGAGGATCTCGTGCCGCTCCTCCTGGCGGGGGTGGACATGCTCGGCCATCGAGAAGCCCGGCGGGAGGACGACCTCGACGCGCAACAGATCGCCGTTCGTCTGCCTGGAGGTCTCAAGGAAAGTCATCCGCGCCCCGAACGAGGGATGCTCTATGACGTCTCCCGGTTGGGCCATGGCTCTTTCTCCTTCCTGTTCACCCGGTCGCCCAGAATGAAGCTTCTACGAAGTTTGTGCCCTCGAGACGGACACGAGCGCCCAGAGGTTTGCGCCGAACGCCAGCACCTGAAACACCGCCCTTACCGCCCCCCACTGGTTGAAGCCATCGAATGCTCGCTGCAGGGCGGCGGGATCAGCCCCGATCTGTCTTAAGCTCAGCATGTTGGGAGCTGCCTGGGTCGTTGCGAGCAGACCCCCGACCACCAACGCCACCGCAGCATAGATCGGTACAACTGCGGAGCGCGGAGCCGCTCGATCGAAATAGAAGGCGACCGCCGCAGCGACAGTTAAGATCGCACCGCCGATCCCCTCCAACGGGTACAGAAGCTGCCCGTTGCCCAGGTCCGCCTCTCGGCTGTACGTCGCCCAGGCGAGGGCTCCCACTTCTTCCCAGGCTGGCATTTGCACGATGAGCCTGTCGACGTTAACGCCAGCCAAAAGACCACTAACCGCGGTCGCTGCCACGACGAAACCGACGGTCACTGGTGATGCCATGCGCTTCTCTCCTTTCACTCGCTCTTTCCGGCCAGGAACTTGCCGACGAGCGCCGCGAACCGTTCGGGCCTCTCCTCCATCAGCAGGTGGCCGGTCTCCGGCAGGATTTCGAGGCGCGCCGCGCCGGGTATGTCCCGGCGGAGCCGCTCCCCCCACTCGGGGCCGAAGTGGGGATCGTCCTTCGCCCAGACGAGCAGCGTCGGGTGATCGAAGCGCCTCAAGCCGTCGAGAAGATCCATGGTGACGCGGTTGTTCTCCGGGTCGAATTGGCCCGCCAAGAACCGCCTGGTCTTCGCCCGTCGATGACGGGTGCTCAGGTTGGCCCTGATGTACCCGTCCAGAAGCTCTGCGGCGAGGATCTTCGGATCGTGGACCGCCTTCGCTTCCTTAAGCGTGAGACGGAACAGCGGCCTCCGGGACCACGCCCACAGAACCATGTCGCCGAGGACCGGAACCTGGGTTGCTCTCACGAACGGACGTTCCCCGTCCGAAGGCCAGTTGTCGTAAGCCTCGGCGTTGGAGATCACGAGCCGGTCGATACGCTCCGGGTGCTCGGAGGCAAGGAGCTGAGATACGGCGCCGCCGTGGTCGTGGCCGACGACGTGGGCGCACTCGATGCCAAGAGCGCCGAGGAAGCCGACGACCGTTGCCGCCTGCGCCCTAAGCGACCAGTCGGCGCCCTCTGGCGTCTCGGTGTCACCCAAGCCCAGCAGGTCGGGGGCCAAGCACCGGTACCGGGTCGAGAGCCGCGGGATCACCTTGCGCCAGATGTAGGACGAGAACGGGCAGCCGTGGAGGAGCAGCAAGGGCTCGCCGTCCCCCTCCTCGTAGTAGGCGACGCAGGCCTTACCGACGTCGAGGAAACGCTTCTTCTCGGAGAATCGGTCCATCCTCATCACCGCACCTCACGCCCCGCCTTCGCCACCCGGCAATCTCCCCGTCTCCTCCAGCAGGCACATCCCGAGGTCCAACAGACCGGTCACGCACGGGTCGGCGATCCGGTAGAAGAGGCGGCTCCCCTCGCGCCTGGACGCGACGATCCGCCGATCCGCGAGGCGCTGGAGCTGGTTCGAGACCGCCTGCGGCTTCATCCCTACCTTCGCCGCGAGGTCCGTGACGGAGAGCTCCCCCGCACGCTCGATGGCGTGCAGCAGTCTCAGGCGCGTGTCGTTCGCAAGGACCTTGTACAGGCGGACGAGCTCGGCGGCCTGGTCCTGGTCGAGTAGTTGGCGCTCGCGTAGAGTCGGCTTGCCGGCGTCCGCAGAGGCCCGTACGGTCAATTGCATGCGCTTCATGACTCGAACACTACACGAATTTGTGTAATGGTGTCAAGTGTCTCTATTCACCCAATGTCCTAGAAGGTATGAGCCTGTTGAAAAAGTCGGTTCCTTATCCGTCGATAGTCCAAAACTGGATCAAAACACCGCCGCACCAAGGCTAAAACACTACAAAAGCGGAGTTCTGAGCACTTGAAGGGAACGCAGAAAGGGGCATGAAGGAGTTTTTCAACACGCTGGTATGTTCCGGGAAATCCGCATCCAGAATCGTGGATATGGGAACTTGACAGCCGCTCAGCGGGCACTCTGCGGGAGATATTGTGGGCGAGGCGCCCACAATATCTCGTGGCATCGCATGAACATCCAATAAACCGAGGGTCACGTATAGCCGCCAACCGAGCTCGAGATTCTTCTCGAAATCTCTTCTCCGTCTCGTTTAGCACCGAAAGGCGCCCCCTGCTACCATTGCACGGTCGTTGGTTTCCTGACAGGACTGGCCCGGTGGACTTTGGCGGAAGCGGAGCACAAGCACGGCATCGAGGCGCTGACGAGCGGGGCGATGGCCTCCGTGTGGGAGTGGACGAAACAGAAGATTCCCTCGGGCGAGGAGATCTTCGATGCCCACGCTCACATCGGGGTGGACGTGGACGGCCGGACGATGACCGCGGACGGGATGCGCGAGCGGATGCTGGCGGCTGGGATCTCCCGGAGCATCGTCTTCCCCCTGAACGACCCGAACGCCAGCGACGACTTCTCGGGGCCGAACGACGTTGTCTGGAACGCCCACGAGGATCATCCGGGTCTCTTCGTGCCCTTCTTCCGGCTCAACCCGCACCTTGACTACGAGAAGGAATTCGCGCGGTGCATCGAGCGGGGTTTCATGGGGCTGAAGCTCCATCCCGTCTCCCAGAAGTTCGAGTTGGATGATGAGCGGGTGGTGCGGCTGTTCGGGATGGCGGCGGAGACGAACTTGCCTGTCTTGATCCACGCGGGCTTCGCCATGCAGCGCATCGTGGAGCCGCTCCTGCCCACGGTCGAGAAGCACCCGGACCTGCGTCTGGTCCTGGGCCACGCCGCGATGGTCGAGACGCTGGAGGCGGCGCGGGTCTTCGAGGGGCACCCGAACGTGCTCTTCGAGACCTCGGTGGTGCAGGCAAAGGACCTCTACGTCCTCTTCAGCGCGCTCGACCCGGAGCGTATCTGCTACGGCTCGGATATTCCATACGGCGACTATCCCTCGACCCTTCACGCTACCCTGGCCGCCGCCGAAGCGGCCGGTGTCCCGGAGGAGTACATTCCCGGCGTCCTCTCCGGCAACATCCGGCGGTGGTTCGGGTGATGGAGAAGGCGACGGTCCAGCTTCGGACGGGGCATCTGCTTCGGGTACACGGGTATTTGAACATGGCGATCCTGTCCATGTGGATGAAGAGTCCCCGCGCCGACGTAATAATGGGGATGGCCGAGGCGAGCGTGCGAGGGACCGGACCCGGCGGGGCCGATGAGGAACTCCTGGAGAGACTGCGCGCTCTGATCCGGGAGTCCCGCAAATACTACTCCGGCGACGACTTCCCGCCCGCCATAGGCCGGATGCGCGTGGCCCAGGACATGACCGCGCTGTCCATCATCCGGCTGGCCGGGGAGTAGCGCGTTGCTCGACTCGTCCGCCGGTCTGCCCGAGGATGCGCCGCTCGCCGCGGCGTGGCGGGACGCCCTGGTCGAAAGCGTCCACCGGGGACGGGTCGCTGTCTGCGATCCCGCAGGTGAGACACTGGACGCCACGGGCGACCCGGACGGATACGTCTATCTCCGGTCATCGGCCAAGCCATTCCAGGCGTTGCCGCTCGTGCTCTCGGGCGCCGCTGGCGCGCTCAAGCTTTCGGATGAAGAGATCGCCATCGCTTGCGCCTCGCACAACGGTGAGGCGCGGCACCTCTCCGCCGTCCGTTCCATCTTGCGGAAAGCCGGGCTCTCAGAGGACGACTTGCAGAGTGGCGCGCACCCGCCGATGTACGCTCCGGCGGCGGCCCGTCTGGCGCGGAGTGGGGGGGAGCCCAGGCCCATCCACGGCAACTGTTCCGGCAAGCACGCCGGGATGCTGG
>JBPCLT010000084.1:0-16365 GCA_051003015.1 Rubrobacteraceae bacterium
CCTTTGAAGGAGCAGGTGCGCGCTTTCGCCGGGAGCGGACGTCCCGTGGTCGCCGAGTGTGGCGGGCTGCTCTACCTCTGCCGCGAGCTCGACGATCATCCGATGTGCGGCGTTTTCGACGCGGAGGCCCGGATGACGAATCGTCTCAAGCTCGGTTACCGGGAGGCGCGGGCGCTCTCCGGCTCGCCGCTCGCGCAGGCGGGAACCATCGCGCGCGGCCACGAGTTCCACTACTCGTCGGTCGAGCCGGGCGTGGGGGAGAGACCGGCCTGGGACCTTGCCGGACGCGGCCCGGAGGGATTCGTCTCGGGCGGCGTCCACGCGAGCTACATGCACCTCCACTGGGCAGCGACGCCGGAGTTGCCGCGCCGTCTCGTGCAGCAAGTGGCGTGGATGAGGACGAAGCCGGTGGGAGCGCGGGCATGAGCGAGCGCATGAACGAGCGCGCGAGTGAGCGCGGTGGCGGGTGTCTCGTCGGGGTGGGGGTCGGGCCGGGGGACCCTGAGTTGTTGACCGTGAAGGGCCTTCGCATCCTGCGCGAGGCCGACGAGGTATTCGTCCCCGTAGCGGATACCGGCGAGGTGGGACGCGCGGAGGCGACTGTGCGGGAGTACCTGAATGAAGGGCGCTTGAGGCGGCTGCTCTTCGCCCTCTCCGACGATGAGGACGCGCGGGCGCGCAACTGGGAGAACGCCGCCCGCGAAGTGTCGGGGCCGCTCTCGGAAGGCAAGACCTGCGCCTTCGCCACCATAGGCGACCCGAACGTGTATTCGACCTTCACATACCTCGCCCGCACTGTCAGGATTCGTGTACCTGAGGTGCAGGTCGAGACCGTGCCGGGTGTCACGGCGATGCAGGACCTGGCGGCTCGCAGTGGGACGGTGCTGTTGGAAGGGGACGAGCGTTTGGCGCTCTTGCCGTTCACGGCGGGGGAGGAGCGGTTGCGGGAGGCGCTCGACCTTTTCGAGACCGTCGTGTGCTACAAGGGCGGGAGCCGGATGGCCGGCGTGCTCGGGGTTGCGGAGGAGGCCGGGAGGATTGAGGGCGCGGTCTATGGGGCGCGGCTTGGGATAGAGGGTGAGGTCCTCGCTCCGGCGTCCGAGGTGTTGGGGCGGGATGCGCCGTATCTTTCGACCGTGATCTTCTCTCGCAAAGGAGCCGAGTTTGGGTAAAGTATGGTTCGTCGGGGCGGGACCGGGGGCGGAAGACCTGCTGACCCTGCGAGGGGCGCGCGTCATCGGCGAGGCGGACGTGGTGATCTGGGCCCGGAGCCTCGTCAAGGAGGAGGTTTTGGAACATGCTCGTCCTGGCGCTGAGATCGTCGAGTCCACCACCATCCCGCTCGAAGGCGTGCGTGACCTCTATGAACGAGCGGCGCGGGAGGACCTGAAAGTAGCCCGCATCCACTCCGGCGATCCGAGTTTGTATGGGGCGGTGATGGAGCAGATCGAGGTGTGCGGCGAGTTCGGGCTCGAATGGGAGATTGTGCCCGGCGTATCCTCGCTCGGCGCGGCGGCGGCGGCTATCGGGCGGGAGCTGACTGTGCCTGAGGTCTCGCAGTCCGTGATCCTCACCCGCCGCGCGAGCCGTACCCCGATGCCCGCTGACGAGGACATAGCGAGCTTCGCGGCGCACGGTACGACGATGGCGATCTTCCTGTCTGCCGCGAAGCCCCGCGCTTTGCAGGAAGAGTTGATCTCCGGCGGATACGCCCCAAAGACCCCGTGTGCGGTCGTTTACCGGGCAACGTGGCCGGATGAGGAAGTAATAGAGTGCCGCCTCGAAGACCTCGCGGATCGCATCCGGGAGGCTGGCTTCACGCGGCAGGCGCTCATACTGGTCGGTCCCGGCCTCGCCGCCGGGGGCACGCGCTCGCATCTGTACAATCCCGCCTTTTCCCACATGTTTCGCAAAGCCGAGGGAGAGGACGATGTCACCCCGTAAGCTCCGCGAACCTGCCATGCCGCCTAGCATGGCGCGGGCGAAAGACGAGAAACTCCGAACCGGCTGGACCACCGGCGCCTGCGCCGCCGCCGCCGCGAAGGCCGCCGCGACCGCGCTCACGAGCGGTGAACCGCAAGAGCTTGTGTCCATCAAACTGCCGAAGAAGGGCGAGGAGCGGCGCGTGGAGTTCGCGGTCGAGCGGTGCGAGGTGGGGGAAGGTGGCGCCTGGGCCGAGGCCGTCGTCGTCAAGGACGCGGGCGACGACCCGGACGTGACCGATGGGGCGCACCTGACGGTTCGTGTCTCGTGGCGGGAGGAGCGGGGGTTGGAGTTGGATCGCGGCGAGGGCGTCGGGGTGGTCACGAAACCGGGGCTCGGTCTCACGGTCGGGGGACCGGCGATAAACGACACTCCCCGGCGTATGATCCGGTACTCCGTGGAAGAGGTCCTCGACCCGGAGAAGCGCGGCGTGCGAGTGGAGATCAGGGTCCCCGGTGGCGAGGCGATGGCGGAGAAGACCACGAACGCCCGCCTCGGCATCGTCGGCGGCGTCTCCATCCTCGGCACGACCGGCATCGTGCGCCCGTTCTCGACCGCCGCGTGGGCCGCGAGCGTGGTGCAGGCGATAAACGTCATGGGCGCCCAGGAGAACGACACCTTCGTCCTCTCCACCGGCGGCCTCACCGAGCGGGCCGCGATGCGCTTGCTGCCGAACCTCGAAGATGTCTGCTTCATCGAGGTGGGAGACTTCACCGGGCAGGCCATCAAACAGGCGGTCTCGAAAGGATTGAAGAGAGGATTCTTCGTCGGGATGGCAGGCAAGCTGACGAAGCTCGCCGCCGGCGTCATGATGACCCACTGGACCCGCTCGAAGGTGGATAACGAACTGCTGGCGGAGATCACACGCGAAGCGGGAGGCTCCTCCACCCTGATCGAAGAGGTAAAAAACGCCAATACCGCCCGTCACGCCTACGAACTGTGGCGCGGCGCAGGGCTCGACCGCGCACCGCACCTGCTCTGCGCCCGCGTGTCGGAGAACCTTCGAGAATACGCGGGCGGCAAACTGGAGATACACGCCATCATGGTGGACTTCGACACCCTGGAGCCCGTCGGCGCGAGCCCCGACGCGCTGGCCGCGACCTCCTGGGAGGGCCGGTGAGCCACATCACCGTGATCGGCCTCGATGGCGGCCCGCTCTCGATGGAGGCCGAACGGCTCCTCCGTGAGGCCGCGCTCGTGGCCGGAGGAGAGCGTCATCTCCGGGAACTCTCGGTGGAGTCCGAACGCGCCGCCGTCCTCGAAGGCGACCTCTCGAAAGCGATGGATGGGATCGAAGACGCCGAAGGCCCGGTCGCCGTGCTCGCCTCCGGGGACCCTGGTTTCTTCGGCATCGCGAGGTTGCTCGGCGAGCGGTTCGGGCCGGATAGGCTGCGCGTCCTGCCAGCCGTCTCCTCCGTCGCCCTCGCATTCGCCCGAGCCGGGATCTCCTGGGACGACGCCGTCGTGGTCAGCGCCCACGGCCGCGACCCGCGCCGCGCCGTGAACGTCTGCCGCGCCCATCCAAAGACCGCCGTCCTCACCGCGCCGGGGTTTGGGCCGGCGGATCTAGCGCGGGAACTGGAGGGATGGGAACGCTCCGTTTTCGTAGCCGAAGACCTCGGCGGGCCGGATGAGCGTGTGTTTCGTGGCGATGTGTCGGAGATCGTGGATCGCCGATTTCGGGACCCGAACGTGGTCCTTGTGATGGACGGGGAGCGGATGACGGACAAGAAGGGTTGGATCTCCTCGGACATGAAAAACCCCCATCGTTGGGCGCTCCCCGTGGCGGAGTTCGAGCACCGATCCGGCATGATCTCCAGGCCCGAGACCCGGGCCCAGATCCTCGCCCGGCTCGGTCCCGGACCCGGCGACCTCGTCTGGGACGTCGGCGCCGGAAGCGGCTCCGTCGCTATCGAATGCGCCCGTCTCGGCGCCGCCACGATAGCCGTCGAGCGCGACACCGAAAGCTGCGCCCGCATCCGCCGGAATGCCGCCCGCCACGGCGTGAGCGCGCGGGTAGTCGAAGACGATGCGCCCGATGCGCTCCGCGATCTACCAGCCCCCGATGCCGTGTTCATCGGAGGCTCCGGCGGGGCGTTCGAGGAGATCGTCAAGTTCTGCGCCGCGCGGACGCTCCGCTCGGTCGTATTGACGCTCATCGGGTTGGAGCGGGTCGTGCCGGCCGGCGAGATCCTCGAAGGTTGCGGCCTGGAGGTCGAGGCGGTCTGTTTGCAGGCGTCTCGGGTCGAGGGCATCGGGAGTCTGCACCGTCTCGTCCCCGAATCGCCCGTCTTCGTCGTGTCGGGCTCTCGTCGGGAGGAGCCGTGATCCGGAATCGGGGTGAAGAGTTTCATCTCAGACTCCCGACTCCCGACCAGAACAAATTGCGAAGTTCTCAAAAGGATTCCGTATGATCGGGCTGGTCGCCGCCACCGCGAACGGCCGCCGCAACGCCGCCCATCTCGCGGAAGCCTGGCCCGACACCCGTCTATACGAGGATGGCCCGAAGGATTCCCTCCGGCGGGCGTGGACCGAGTGCGACGGGATCGTCCTCTTCCTCGCCGCCGGTGCCGCCGTGCGGCTTATCGCGCCGCTGCTCGCGGACAAGCGCGGCGACCCCGGCGTGGTCTGTGTGGACGACGCGGGGAGGTTCGCCGTAGCGCTCACCGGCGGGCATCGCAAGGTTGGCGGTGCCAACACGCTCGCCTGGCGGGTGGGAGACGCCCTGGGCGCGGAACCCGTCGTCACCACCGCCAGCGACGCCCTGAACGCCCCGGCGCTGGATTCCCTCGGGGCGGATCTCGGCTTCGAGGTCGAGGAGAACTCTGACCTCGCGGCGGTTGGGGCCGCGATGGTCTCTGGCGAGCGGGTGAGCCTGATTTCGGACCATCGCTGGCCTTTCGGCCCTTTGCCGGAGAACGTGGAGCGGACGAACGAGCCGAAGCCGCCCATGATCCTGGTTACCGACCGGCTTCTCGACGCGCCTCGCCCCTCGGTCGTCTACCGCCCCCCGTCCCTCGTCGTCGGCGTGGGATGCAGCCGGGGCGCGGAGAGCGGAGAGATACTGGCCCTCGTCCGCTCCTCCCTGGAAGAAGCCGGGCTCTCCGGGAAGAGCGTCGGCGCTCTGGCGAGCGTAGAGGCGAAGTCGGATGAGGCCGGGCTTCTAGAAGCGGCGCGGACGCTCGGTGCGCCGGCGCGTTTCCATCCGGCCGCGGCCCTCGCGGCGATGGAGGTACCGAACCCGTCTGAGGTGGTGGAACGAGCCGTCGGCACCCCGAGTGTGGCGGAGGCGGCGGTGATGGTTGAGGGCGCGGAGCTGGTCGCCGAGAAACGGAAGTCCGCGATGGCGACGGTCGCGGTGGGGCGGCTCCCGGTGCGGGGCAGGCTGTTTCTGGTCGGGCTCGGGCCTGGGGACGGGGCCCTGATCCCACCCCTCGCCCGCGACGCCCTGGCCCACTCGGAGCTGGTCGTCGGCCTGGAACAATACGTGGACCGCGTCCGCCATCTCTTGCGTCCGGGCACGCGAACCTCGACACCGCCGCTCGGGGAGGAGGTCGAGCGGGCGAGGCTGGCCCTGGATGAGGCTCGCGCCGGGGGGAGTGTGGCGCTTGTGTCGAGTGGTGACGCTGGGGTGTACGCGATGGCTTCGCCCGCGCTGGAGCTGGCCGGTGACGACGTGGACGTGATGATGGTCCCCGGTATCACGGCGGCGCAGGCGGCGGCATCGTTGCTCGGTTCTCCGCTGGGGCACGACCACGCTTCGATCAGCCTCTCCGATCTGCTGACGCCGTGGACCGTGATCGAAGACCGCCTGGAGGCAGCGGCTATCGGTGACTTCGTTATCGCCCTCTACAACCCACGCTCGAAGGGCCGCGACTGGCAACTCGGGAAGGCGCGGGAGACCCTGCTCCAGCATCGCTCTCCCGATACGCCGGTCGGCATCGTCAGGGAGGCGTATCGTCCGGGACAGAGCGTCACGCTGACGGACCTCGGCTCCTTGCGTCCCGAGAGCGTGGACATGCTGACCACCGTGATCGTGGGCAGTTCCCGCACGGAGGCGCGAGCGGGCCGGATGGTCACGCCACGGGGATACGAAGTTTGAGCGTCTTCGCCGTCACGGACGCCTGCGCGGGCTGCGGCAACTGCATCCGCACCTGTCCGGAACGCGCGATCCTCCCGGCGCCCCGCGACTACCCATCCCCCCTCGTCGTCCTGGAGGACCGCTGCACGGGCTGCGCGGAGTGCGCCGAGGTCTGCCCGGTCGCAGCCTGCGTCGAGGTTGTGGAGGAAGTGTGAGGCGTGTGCATCCCATAGAGGCCGAGAGCTACCGTATCTTGCGCGGGCTGGTGGACCTGTCGCATCTGGGGCCACTCTCGCGGGCGGTGGCGGAGCGGGTGATCCACGCCTCCGCCGACCCCGAGTACGCGAAGTCTTTGGTTCTTGACGAGAATGTCCTGGAAACCGGGCTCGAAGCTCTGCATAGCGGCGCTCCCATCGTGACGGACGTACACATGGTAGCTGCTGGTATCACGGCGCGCGAAACTCTCTGCTTCGTCTCCGATCCGCGCGCGGCGGAGATGTCCGAGGACCTGGGAATCACGCGCTCGGCGGCGGGTTTCCGGCTCGCGGCTGAGGAGTCCGGGGCGGGGGGCGTTTGGGTCGTCGGGAATGCTCCGACGGCGCTCTTCGAGCTTATTGACATGGATGCGCGTCCCGCGCTCGTGATCGGGTTTCCCGTCGGTTTCGTGGGGGCCGCGGAGTCGAAGGAGAAACTATTGGAGAGTGGATCGCCCGCCGTGGCGAACCGTGGTCCCAAAGGCGGGTCGGCGGTCGCGGCGGCTGCGCTGAACGCGCTCTTGTATTTCGAGCAAGGCGCCGTAACCCGCGATGAAGGGCGCTGAGGATTTGTTCAGCGATACGCAAACCCATTACGATACTCCCGAACGAGACTTGACCGGTCTCCGCGTCCGGCCCAGGAACGATGAAATCCACGGGATACGCTATGGATCTGGAAGGGTCAGGAAGATAACATCCGAAGCCCACCGGGAAGTTTGCGAGTCTGGCGAGCGCATGGAATCGGGATCGAAATCACGAGAGTTGCTGAGGAAACCTGTATCCGAGGAGGACTGATGCCGCGAGCGCCCTTGTACGTAACGAAGAGGAACGAGGAGCGAAATGGGGAAGTTCCGGCGCTCCTGATCGTGGGCCACGGCAGCCGCGACCCGCGTGGGGCAGAGGAGTTCCACGACCTGGTATCGCTGGTGCGGAAACGGAGTCCAGAGCTGGACGTAGAAGGCGGGTTCATCGAACTTTCGCGACCTCCGATCTCCGAGTGCGTGGATCGCTTGGTCGGCAACGGAGCCCGTGAGGTATCCGCCGTCCCCCTGATGCTCCTCGCCGCCGGACACGCCAAGAACGACATCCCGGCGACCCTGGTGCGCGAGGGGATGAGCCACCCGGAGGTTCGCTTCCGCTACGGGCGCGCCCTCGGCGTCCGGCCCGAGCTTCTGGGGCTGATGGACCGTCGCATCTCCGCCGTAGTCCCCGAGGACGAGAAAGAAGAGACCGCCGTCCTCGTCGTGGGACGGGGCGCCTCCGACCCGGACGCCAACTCGGACATGTGCAAGATCTCCCGCCTCCTCTTCGAGGGCCGCTCCTACCCGATGGTCGAGACCGCCTTCGTCAGCCTCGCCCCACCGAAAGTCCCGGAAGCCCTGGAACGCCTGCGGAAGCTCGGCATCAGGCGCGTCGTGGTGTTCTCGTACTTCCTGTTCACCGGGGTCCTGGAGGAGCGCATCCGGGAGCAGAGCGAGGCGTTCGCCGCCGCGAACCCCGGCGTCGAGGTTCGCTACGCAGGCCACTTCGGGCCTTCGGAGGAGGTGGCTGACCTCGTACTCGACCGCCGCCGCGAGGCCGTGGAGGGCGACATCCGCATGAACTGCGACGTGTGCGTCCACCGCGTCGCCCTGCCCGGCTTCGAAGAAAAGGTCGGGGCCCCCGCCACGCCCCACTATCATCCCGACGAGCCCGGTCATGACCACGGTGACGACCACGGGCATCACCATCACTGAGGCACGCGGATGAGCCTTGAAGACCGCGTGCGGGAGCTGGCCGAAGACGTGGAGCCCGCCGATGGTTCCGCTATTCGGGCCGCGCGGGAGCGGCAACGGGCGCTCGCCAAGCCGCCGGGGAGTCTGGGCCGTCTGGAGGATTTGGGGACGAGGCTCGCTGGGATGGCCGGGGAGTGCCCGCCGTCCGTGTCGGCCCCTGCGGTCGTGGTGTGCGCCGGGGACCACGGAGTTCTCGCGCGCGGCGTCTCGCCGTGGCCTCGGGAGGTAACGGCGGCGATGGTCGGGAACTTCTGCGCCGGGGGGGCGGCGGTCAACGCGCTCGCAAGGACGGCAGGGGCGCGGATCAGCGTGCTCGACGTGGGCGTGGCCTCGGATCTGGAGCGGCATCCGATGCTGCGGACGGCGAAGGTCCGGCCCGGCACGAGCGACCTGAGCCGGGGATCGGCGATGGAGCGGGAGGAGGCCGCGCGGGCGATGCTCGCCGGGGCCGGGGTGGCGGAGGAGTTGATCTCCAGCGGCGGGGTGGACCTCCTCGTCACCGGCGATATGGGCATTGGCAACACCACCCCCGCCGCGTGTCTCATCGCCGCCTTCACCGGTCGCGCCGCTGATGAGGTGACGGGACATGGAACCGGCATAGACGACGCTACGCTAAAGCTCAAGGTCAGGGTGATAGAGGAAGCCCTCGAACTCCACGACCCTGATCCCGGAGATTCCCTCGGCACGCTCGCGGATCTTGGCGGCCTGGAGCACGCGGCGCTCGCGGGCGTGATCCTGACCGGCGCCGTCTACGGTGTCCCCGTCATCCTCGATGGTGTCGTCTCCGGCTCCGCGGCGCTCGTCGCCCACGCGCTCGCTCCGGCTTCCGTCGAATATATGATCGCCGGCCATCTCTCCACGGAACCCGGCTCCCGAATCGCTCTAGAGAACCTCGATCTCGCCCCGCTCCTCGACCTGGAGATGCGCCTGGGAGAAGGTACCGGCGGTCTATTGGCGGTGCCTCTCGTGCAGGCTGCCGCCCGTGTTCTCGGGGAGATGGCTACGCTGGAGGAGATCGGGCTCGGATGAGCGTGATGCTGCCGGTGATCGTTCTGTCTGGCGAAGCGACTTCGGTCTTCGTCCTCCGGGTCAGGCGTGGGTGACGGCCCGATGTTGAACCGGGAGGGGATCACGGCCCTCGAAAATCCGCTCGCTAGGCGGGTCGAGCTGCATGAGACGCTGGCATCCACGCAGGAGCGCGCCAAGAAACTGGCCCTCGCAGACCCCGGCGCGCCGCATGGGACACTCGTCGTCTCGAAGGTGCAGACCGGAGGACGGGGAAGGCTGGGGCGAAGTTGGGGATCGCCGGCTGGCGGGCTCTGGATGTCGCTCGTTTTGAGGTTGGATCTCCCGCTCCGCCTCGCCCCCCGCGTCACGCCGGCCGCCGCGGTCGGCGTGGCGAAGGCCCTTCGGGAAATGGGCGTGAACACCCGCATCAAATGGCCCAACGACATCCTCGTGGGCGGAGCAGGCGGAAGAAAGATATGCGGCATCCTAGCCGAGTCCGGCGGCCACGCCTCCAATACCGGCGGCCACGCCTCCAATAACTTCATCGTCCTCGGCGTCGGCATAAACGCCAACGTGGACCCGCGAGACCTGGAAGCCCAGCCGCGAAAGACAGCCACCCTGCGCTCCGAGCTGGGCCATGACGTGGACATCCTCGAATTGCTCGAAACCGTGCTCACGAAGCTCGACTTCGAGCTGGGACGGCTCCACGACTTCGGGGCCGTCATCGAAGACTGGCGCGCTCTCGACTGTACTCTTGGCAGGCGCGTCCGTGTGCAACGCTTCGGGGAGGTGGTGGAAGGGGCGGCGGTTGACCTCGGTCCCGGAGGGGCGCTCGTGATCCGGACGAACGACGGCATCGTCGAGGTCTTCGAGGGAGACGTCGAGCACCTCTATCAGGGAGGCACCTGAATAGGTGGATCCTTCCGCAAGCCGGGCTTCAGGTTTCAGGTATCAGGGGAACTTCGGGCACGGGCCGTGGCCGCTGACCCGGCCCTCTCCAGTGAGGTAGATCAACCTATATAAACTCCGCTGTAGGAACGGTCGATGGAAGGGTGGAATCAGGTGCGGAACTCTTCCACGAGCATGTCCATTAGCAGCCCGTCGTGCCAGACGCCGTCAGGGCCGCGCTCATATTTGCGCATGATCCCGACCCTGCGGAAGCCCACGCGTTCGTAGGCGCGGATCGCGGGCGCATTGTCGGCCGCCGGGTCAATCGTGAGGCGATGGTGGCCGCGCTCCTCGAATAGATGGCGGGCGAGGATCCGGATCGCCTCGCTACCCAATCCCTGGCCGTGGCGGGATGTGGTGAGAAAGATGTCCATGCCCGCGTGACGATACATCGGGTCATCCTCCTCGTGGTACTGGATCGCGCCGATGACCTCCCTGTCGGCCTCGACGACGAAGCCTTCGTCTGCCTCTACGAACTGCTCGCCGATCTCCTCCTCGATGTCGGCGATGCCCCATCGCCGGGCTACTTCGGGCTCGTTCCGGATACGAACCAGCCTCTCGGCGTCCTCGGGGCGGCCGGGGCGCAGCAGCACGCGCCCCCCTCGCAGTACGGCCATGTGGACTCGATGCTCCTTTCTGTCGCGGGTTGTCCGCCTTGCGTCTAGCCCCCGGATGCGAAGTTACGCTCGATCCAGGCTACCGCGTGCTCCACCAGCGGTTGCGCGCCGAGCAGGTGGGCGGTGGCCCCTCCGGCCGGCCCGCTCTTCCCGGCCCCGGCTTCGAGCGCCGAACGCGCGAGATACCCGACGTAGTCCTCTTCGCCGATGATGCCTTCGTAGGGCAGGGCTCCTTCCGCAGTGTCTATGTCCGAGAAGGTCCGCCACACGCGCTCGCCAGAATTCCCTGCCATCACGGGCATGCCGTAGCTTACGCGGCGCTTGCCGGGGATTCCGGCCACCGCCTCCGCATGGTGGACGAGCGTAACAGTGTCCAGTGGCGCGCCCAGGACCAGGACCCTGCCGCCTAGCTCGACCAGCCGGGCATATGGCGTGCCAATGCCGTAGGCGTCGTCGTATGGATGCTCTGCGGTGAGGGCTTCGGCGAGCGGGCCGAGGGCCGCCACGCCCGCTTCGGGATGCCCACTGTGGCGAGATCCGGGCCAGGTCCTCAGGGCTTCGGGAATTCGTCCGTGGTCGCGGCGGGAGAGGGCGACGCGCGGGTCGTAGGCAGGGTGCTCTTCGACGTAGATCCGGCGCTCCTCCTCGTCCAGTTTATCGAGGCCGTCCGGCGGCTCATCCTGCCAGCCGGTGTACGCCATGAGCGTCCCTTCCGGTCCCACGGCATCGAGCAGGGCGCGCACCACGGTCTCCGCGCCGCCGGCCACTCGGCCGAGCGCGGACATCCGGCAATGGACCATGACCACCCCGCCCGGTTCCAACCCGAGGTTCCCCAGGTCCCCGGCAAGCCGCGAACGTGATACCAACATGCCCTGTAAGGTAGCAGGGACGCCGGGGTGACGCTCTACGGGAGGTTCCCGGCGAGAGCCTCAGGTCTGCGTGGATCTCGCCGAATTGCTCCAGCGCCGCCTCCAGGTTCTCCGCTATCTCCGCCGCTATGACGTCGGGCGGCTGCAGATCCTCGGACCCTTCGAGGCTCTCGTCCCGCAGCCAGAAAATGTCGAGGTTCGCCTTGTCGCGGCCGGCCAGCTCTTCGTAGCCAAAGGCCCGGAAACGTTCCGTTTCTTCTCTCTTCCGCCGGTCGCCGGCGTTGTAGCGGGCCACGAAGTCCTTGAGGGCCTGCGCGCTCAGGGTATTCTGCTTGAGCGTGAAGCGCTGGTTGGTGCGGAGGTCGTAGATCCAGAGTTTCCGGGTCCACGGGGTCTCGCTTGCGGGCTTGCGCTCGAAGAAGAGCACGTTCGCCTTGACACCCTGGGCGTAGAAGATGCCCGTGGGGAGCCTGAGCAGGGTATGGACGTCGTACTCGCGCAGGAGCCTGCGCCGCACGGTCTCCCCGGTCCCGCCCTCGAAGAGCACGTTGTCAGGGACGACGACCGCCGCCGTGCCGCCGATCTTCAGCAGGCTTTTGACGTGCTGGAGGAAGTTGAGTTGTTTGTTCGAGGTAGTTGCCCAGAAGTTGTCGCGCTCGTAGGTCTGGCTCTCGCTGGTCGCCCTGCCATCGGCCCCGAGCACGGTGTACCAGCGAGGCTAGTCCAGCCGTAACCATCCGGGATGGGGCTGTCCTCGTGCAGGAGGGTGCTCCCCTCGAAGGCCATCTCGAGGAAGAGGAGGTAGGCGATCCGGGATCACCGCCGCGCGACCCTCAGCCGGAATGAGAGGGTCGGGATGTTCCGGGAGGCCACTTTCGCCCGGCAGTTTTGCGGTGGGCCGATCGGGGTAACCTCGAACCCGGTTCGGCAGGCGATTACGATAGACGAAGGAGTCTGGATGACAGTGAGTACAATACCGGGCATCGCCCTCAACGACGGCAACACCATCCCGCAGCTTGGTTTCGGGGTCTTCCAGATCGAGCCGGAAGATACCGCGGAGGCGGTGGGCGAGGCGCTCGGGATCGGCTACCGGCACATCGACACTGCGGAGATGTACGGCAACGAGAAGGAGGTCGGCGAGGGCATCCGCGCCTCCGGCCTCGACCGCTCCGACATCTTCGTGACCAGCAAGCTCAGCAACAGTTTTCATGAGCCCGATGACGCCCGCAAGGCGTTCGACGCAACTCTCGCGGATCTCGGCTCCGGCTACGTTGATTTGTTTCTCATCCACTGGCCGCTACCCACGCTCTACGACGGCGACTTCGTGTCCACCTGGAAGACGCTCGAGGAGTTCAAGGCCGACGGTCGCGCGCGTTCGATCGGTGTCTCCAACTTCCAGGTCGAGCACCTGGAGCGTCTGGCCGCCGAGACGGACACGGCGCCTTCGGTGAACCAGATCGAAGTCCACCCCTACTTCACCAACGATCGGGTGCGCGCCTACGGGCGGGAGCACGAGATCGCCACCGAGGCATGGTCGCCGATAGCGCAGGGCGGGGTGCTGGAGGACTCCACCATCACCCGGATCGCCGAGAAGGTTGGCAAGACCCCCGCGCAGGTCGTTTTGCGGTGGCACGTCCAGCGCGGCGACATCGTGTTCCCCAAGTCGGTGACGCCGTCCAGGATGCAGGAGAACTTCGAGCTGTTCGACTTCGAGCTCGAGGCGGGCGACGTGGACGAGATCTCCGCTCTCGACCGGGGCGAGGACGGCCGCACCGGCCCGCACCCGGATACGTTTGACAAGATCCCCAGCTAAGAGCTTCCGTCAATAGGCGAGTAGCAAATGTGTCAACGGCTGGACAAGAGGCGGTCCAATCGTTCGGAGAGCCGCCAAGTGCGAAAAATTGCCAGCCTATTGACGGAGCCTCTAACCCGAACGCATAAATTTTCTGGATAGACGGAGCCCGGCGGATTCTCCCTATTCCCGACGGGCTTCGCTGCATTCTCGCGCCGCGCAGGACGTGGGCGTAGTTCCAGGCCCTGTCCGGCGTTCTGTTCGAAGAAGTGGCCCGGAGGAGCCTGTTGAATCGGTCAGGCTCTTCCGGGCCGGGTGTTGGTGGCGGGCGGTTTCGGCGGGCGCGCGTGGCTATGCGACCCGCGACCCTATAGCGTTATCAGTCGCAGAAAGAACTCTTATTGTAATTGGGTGTCGTGGCGTAACCCCTCTTGCCCTGCCACTTGATTATCCCGATAGCCGCGATGCAGCGGTCCCGCGCTTCAACCCTCACCGGGCCAGCGTATTCCTCATAGCGGCCGTAGCGCGGAAGGTCAGCGGGAGGGCTGGGACGGTCCTCGGCGTCGGCGATCACGATGCACCGGCGGTTTGGAATAGAAGTCCTGCACTTGTAGAGGCCAACCGCCATCGGCTTCGCCTTGCCAAACGTCCTCGACGAGGAGACTGCCTTCGCGCAGTTCTTCCCGGTCGAGCTGCTGTAGAAGACTTTGAGGTATCCGAACGGCTTGCCCGGATATTTGGCGCCAATAGCCTTCTGGAAGATGCGGAAGCCGCCGCAAGGTCCCGTCGGGTTGCGGTAGCTCGTCATATCCGTCGAACCAGCCGTCCGGGAGCCGTATGCCGATCCATCGCCCGGCTCGGTCACGGGCGGGGTCTGCGCGCCACCACCCTCCAAGACTTTAGCCAGAGCAGGGGCCGCGCCCAGGGCGAGCAATACGCCCACCATGACGACCGCGATCTGGACTTTTCTGGTTTTACTCACGGTGTTTGTTCCCCTCCTATCTTGTTTCGCCGCCATCGCCGCCGGGCGGGAAGAGCTTCCGTAATTGCCCGGCCACAAACATCGGTACCTTAGACTATCCAACGTTTTTCGTAAAGCGTATTTCAAGATGCGCCTCGCGGAAAGGTTCGAGAGCTTGAACTTCATGGCCTTCGACAACCGGCTCTTGACCACCGCCAGAGGAGCTTCGGTGCTCGTCTACGGCGAGAATGGAGCACGAAACCTGGATCAAACGCCCCGCGCCCCGACCGGATGCGCTCCAGCAACACGCCCGCTGGTTCGTCCTCCGGGGTCCGCAGGACCAGCTCCCGGAGAAGGCTTGATCGAGGATAGTCCGGCAGGAGGTTGTAGACTGTGGGGAGATCGAAGGGAGCGCCGAAGATGACCAGTCGAGCCGAAAAGCACAACGAACGCCGGGAGCAGCCGCGACAAAAGGCATCATCTCCGTCCGGCTCCGCCAGAAAAAAGCGTAAGCCGCGTGGCGCGCTATTTTACAGCGGAGACCCCACGCTGGCGAAGCGGCTGGAGGAAGAAGTCTACCGCTCCGAGCGTTGACGCTCATCGTGGACGCTGGCGGGCTCTTGTCGGTCTTCGATGGCGACCAGGATGACCACGAACTGTTCCTCGAAGCCGTCCAGGCTGCCAGCGGACCCCTCGTCGTTTCCCCGATCGTCCTGGCGGAGTTGGATCACTTCATCCTCGACCGCCTCGGACGCAGGCGCGAGCTCGCCGCCCTCGAAGAGATCGAAGAGGCTTATGAGGTGGAGCGATGCACTGGCGAGGATCTGGCGCGGTCGCGCGCCCTGCTCTCCCGCTACGCTGACCTTACGACCTTCGACCTCGCCGACGCCTCCGTGCGTCGTACTAGCTGAGCGGCATGAGGCATTCGGCATCCTCACCACCGATTAGCGCGACTTCCGCGCTGTTGCTGGACGTGACGGGCAATACTTTCGCATCCTGCCCTACGATTCGTGACCTTCGCTACATCAAACGCCGCCAGGCTCCGCCGTCTTGTTGCGGATCTCGCCCTTCTTGACGAAGAAGGCGGCGAAGTTTGAAATGCACATGTTTAGCTTCGACGCGGAACGGATATTCTTGGGGCGGGAAAAGTTAGGGAAAGGTACACAGGAATGACCGAAGATGGCTACCGTCTCGAAACACTGCGGTCGAGTCCCAATGGAATGGTGCCCAATAGCCGTCTGCCGGTGCTCATATACCGCGACGCCGTGACGGCCGATCCGGACATCGATCCCGCCAGCGTTATCGAAGTCATTTTCAGGCGGCACAACTGGCTGAACAACTGGCGCTACCCTGGCATCTATGACTACTATCATTTCCATTCGACGTCGCACGAGGTACTCGGCGTCGCGCGCGGGCAGATGACGCTGCGGCTGTTCGGCGAGGGTGGATCCGAGGTGGGCTTGGCGGCGGGTGACGTCCTCGTGATGCCGGCCGGCGTGTCGCACGCTTATATCGGCGGGTCGAGCGACATTCTGGTGGTCGGCGGCTATCCTGATGGGCGCGATTGGGATCTTATGAGAGACGAGCATGTGTCCGAGGCCGAAAGGCGCGACGCCATCAAACGCATCATGACCCTGCCTATTCCGGATCGTGATCCGGTCACGGGCGAGACCATGCAGCAGTGGCGGGAGGCGCCGTCGTCCGTCGAATGGGGGCAGCCCCGCGAGGAACTCGATCCAGTTTAGTGCGGTCGCGATCCTTAGAGCGGTTTGCAGTTACTTTGCAAACCGCTCTAGATGAGTGTTGCGAGGATGTCAGGCCCACAGCTCCTTGATGCGTCCCCGCGGCCTCCCGAGGAGCCGGTTCACGTACAGACCACAGGCGTAGGCCGCCACCTTCGCCGCGATCCTCGTAGCCAAACCGGTGAGCGTCTTTGCCAGCGTGCCGTCAATCCCGAAGACTCTCTTGAGGGTCGCGAAGCACACCTCCACCTGCTGGCGGACCGCCGGGCGCCGGTCAGCCTTCTCGGTCGCCAACAAGATGCCGCGCCCGGCCAACTCCTCCCCCAACTCGCCGC
>JBPCLT010000085.1:0-2757 GCA_051003015.1 Rubrobacteraceae bacterium
GCTTCGTCCCTGACCCGGTGGCGTGGACGGAGGTGCCGACGACCCTGCGCGTGCTGCGCCGCCAGCGCGACCGCTGGCACAGGGGCCTGATAGACACCCTCATCCGCCACCGCAAGATGCTCTTCAACCCGCGCTACGGCATGGTCGGCACGCTCGCGATGCCATACTTCTTGCTGTTCGAGCTCCTGGGGCCGGTCGTCGAGTTATTTGGGTACATCGCCCTGGTCCTCGGCCTCGCGCTTGGGATACTGAACTTCGAATTCGCCATAGCGTTCTTCGTGGCCGCCGTCGCCCTCGGGACCCTGCTCTCGGTGGCGGCCGTGTTCCTGGAGGAGTTGCGCATGCGCCGTTACCCGCGTTGGGAGGACGTGGTCAAGCTCACGTTCTACGGGGTGATCGAAAACTTCGGCTACCGCCAGCTCGTCACCTTCTGGCGGGTGATGGCGATAGTCTCCTTCCTGCGCAAGAACAGGGACTGGGGAGCCATGGAGCACCGCGGTTTCGATACCGAAAAAACCGTGGAACGGGCGGGCAAGGGCATCTAGCGGAGGGGCCGGCGGGGTTGTACGAGAACTACGAGAGGAGGGTCCGGCCGAGCGCGGGGACACGGCTCCGGCGCCTGGCCGCGGCCCTGAGCCTGGCGCTTCTGGCGGCGGCGTGCCTGTACGCATGGGCCAACTGGGGCAAGGTCCCCCGTCCGGTGGCAGAGGCGGACGGCATCAAGCAAGTCTCGACGGTGGAGGACGCGCACCTTGCGGTCTACGACGGCGCAAGGTGGCGCGAGCAGTTCTGGAACGGGGTTAACCTGGGCGCGACGCTGCCGGGCCACGCCCCAGGCGAGCTGGCGCCGGCCAAAGAGGACTACCTCAAGTGGTTCGCCCAGATGAAAGAGATGAACGTGGACGTGGTGAGGGTCTATACGATCCTATCCCCCGAGTTCTACGAGGCCGTCGAGGAATTCAACTCCACTCGGGAGGACCCGCTCTGGGTCGTCCAGGGCGTGTGGTCGCCGGAAGAGAAGCTCATCGGCGAGACCGAGGAGGGCAACGACGCCTACAGGCAGGACATAACGGACGAGTTCCACGCGGAGCTCCGGGACGCAGTTCACGCCGTACACGGCGACGCCGAGCTCCCCAGGCGCTACGGCCACGCCAGCGGCGATTTCGGCGCCGACATCTCACGATACACGCTCGGCTGGATGCTTGGCACGGAGTGGTATCCATACGCGGTAAAGGCGACCAACGACGCCAACGCCGGCATGGAACCATTCTCCGGCGAATACTTCCAGGCGACCGGGGACGCCTCCCCGTTCGAGAGCTGGCTGGCCGAGGGTGCCGACGTTCTGGCCCGTGAAGAGATGGAGTACGGCTGGCAACACCCCGTCTCGTTCACCAACTGGCTGACGACCGATCCCCTGAGCCATCCGAACGAGCCGAACCCCAAGGAAGACCTGGCGCCGGTGGACCCGATGCACGTGGAGCCGACCGACAGATGGCGGGCCGGATACTTCGCTGCCTTCCACGTCTATCCTTACTATCCGGACTTCCTGCGCTACGAGCAGAAGTGCCAGAACTACACGACCGCCGACGGCCGCAGAGACCCCTACGCCGGCTACCTGAACGAGTTACGCGACCACCACCAGGACATCCCGCTCGTCGTCGCGGAGTTCGGCGTGCCGAGTTCCCGGGGGATGGCGCACCGCGGGCCCCTGGGGAGAGGAGATCAGGGCCTGCACACCGAGGAGGAGCAGGGCCATATAGACGCCGCCATGCTGGAAGACATGCGCCAGGAGGGTTACGACGGCGGATTTCTCTTCGCGTGGCAGGACGAGTGGTTCAAGTTCACCTGGAACACGGCTGACCTCTCCGTTCCCCCGGAGAGGAGGCCCATGTGGTTCAACCGCCTCACCAACGAGCAGAACTTCGGCGTGATCGCAAACGAACCCGACGAGAAAAACGAGATCATCCGCCTCGATGGCGAAACAGAGGACTGGGAAGAGCACGGCAAGACGGCCACCCGCTCATACCCGGACTTCGATCTCTCCGTCGCCCACGACGCGGCCTACCTGTACCTGCTCGCCCGCAAGCGAGACGGCGCGTGGACCTTCCCCGAAGACGAGCTGGACGTCGGCTTCGGCACCCTGCCCGGAGGCAGCGAGACAGCCGGCGTGGCGCCGGGCCTCTCGTTCCCGGATGGAGGCGTCCAGACCCTCTTGAAGCTTCGGGGGAAGGAAGGTTCGCGGATGTACATAAACAGCGCCTTCGACTACCACACCTGGATGTACGGTCACGAGCTAGGCCAGATCCCCGGCGCCGCCGGGTCCCCAGATCCCGAGGACGGCGAGTTCCTGCCGTGGAAGCTGGCCCTCAGCCGCGAGATAGTGCTTCCCCAGACACAGAAGAGAATCCCCTTCGATGAAGTAGACATCGGCGTGATGAAGCCCGGAATATCGGATCCGGATCACCCGTCCTTCGATAGCCTCGCAGACTGGTACGCTAGAGGAGACGTGCTGGAAGTCCGCATACCCTGGATGATGCTCGGGTTCACCGACCCGTCCCAACTCCGCGTGTGGGACAACCTGTACGAGGCGGGAGAGGTCTCACCCGTGAAGACCGCGGGCGTGCGAGTGTACCCGGCCTCGAAACCAGAGGAGTCCGCGGCCGCTGAAGTGGAGCCCCTCCTCTACAATTGGTCCGGCTGGAGCGAGCCTGACTTCCACGAGCGCAAAAAGCAAAGCTACTACGTGCTGCGCGAAGC
>JBPCLT010000086.1:0-5301 GCA_051003015.1 Rubrobacteraceae bacterium
TCGCGGCTCATGCCGGGCTTGCGGGGGCTGCCGCTGGTGATGACGACCACGTCCGATCCCGCAGTCTCCTCGTAGCTGTTCGTGCCGGTGACGTTGGAGTCGAAGCCGAGGACCGGGCCGCTCTCCAGGATGTCGAGCGCCTTGCCCTGGGGCAGACCTTCGACGATGTCCACCAGGACCACGTCGGCGTAGTTGCGCTCCGCGAGCCGCTGGGCCGTCGTGCCCCCGACGTTGCCAGCTCCTACTACCGTCACCTTGCTCTTCGCCATACCTGATCCTCCTTCAAATCAAAGCCGTCTCCGGCCATGATAGGTGAATACTCTCGGTTTTGCCGCTCCGTCTGTCGAATAGAATACCCTTGATCTCGCACGAGTATTCGGAGGCATGTTGGAAGTAGAGAAGGCGATAGCGTCGCGCCAGAGCATCGGGCGCGTGACACAAGAGCCGGTGCCTGAAGAGTTGATAGAACGCCTCCTCGAAAGCGCCGTCCACGCGCCGAACCACCGCATCACCGAGCCCTGGCGTTTCCACGTCTTCAGCGGCAAGGGACGCGGTGAGCTGGCGAAGGCGCGGGCCGAGACGGCCCGTCTCATGGCCGATGCGGAGGGCGAAGAGGAGGAGTTGGCGTCGGGCAGGATCACCCGCGAGCGCAAGAAAGCCTTCCGGTCGCCGGTGGTGATAGCGGTGATCTCCGGGTCAGGCCGCGACGAGGTCGAGACCCTGGAGAACTACGCCGCCTGCGCCGCCGCCGTCCAGAATATGCAGCTCACCGCCCACGCTCTGGGCCTCGGCTGCATCTGGCGCACCGGCTCCGTCGCCTACCACGAGCACATGCGCCACTTCTTCGGCCTGGAAGACGGCGATCATATAGTCGCCTACCTCTACCTCGGCTACCCGGACATGGGTGAACGTCCTCGGAGGCGCCAGCCCGCCGCGGAGAAGACCGTCTGGCACGAGGGATGATACGGAATTGGCGTGGAGGGTTCTACGCTGGTGGATGCGGGAGTCGAAAGACGAAACCCCGACTCCCGATCTCCCTATTCCCGGACGGGACAAGACGCGAAGCCCTCATTCGGATTTCGTACGACGGTTCGTAGCAACTTAACACGGGTATATCCGTATACGAAGTCGTAGGCTATTCGGATCGGAGATCAATGAAGTCCATACTGAAGAAACTGCTCATCCTCGCCGCGCCCATTGTGTGGCGTAAGTTCCGGGAGCGTCGCCACCGGCGTTAGATACGGATCAATCCTCTAGCGGCACGGCCTCGAAGCCCTTTTCGTCCGAGCTTCGGACCTTCACCAGAAAATCTTTCGGCTCGTGGTAGAGGATGACGGGCGCGCCGCGTTCTTCGGCCTCCGTTAGCACTTCGATTCGGTTCTTGCGGGCGGCTTCGGGGTCGGTGTCCACGCCGGCTATGAGGTCGGGGTTGAGCCATATTTTGGCGGGCGCGAGGTCGGCGGTGAAGAGCGCCACGTCGTCGCCGGAGCCGATCCAGACGATCTGATGTCCCTCCGAATGCCCGCTCCTGACCTCCACCCGCACGCCCGGCAGTATCTCTCCATCCCCGTCGAGTAGCTCGCACCAGCCCTCTTTCACACCCCGTTCCACGGCGGGGACCGCCAGCCGCCGCCCGTCTTCCTCGGGCATCTCGCGGGCCTCATCCAGCGCGGCGCGCTGCGCGTAGACGGTCGCGTTCGGGAAGTCCGGCGGGTTCAGCGCCCAGCCGACGTGGTCAGGGTCCAGGTGAGAGAGGATGATGTGCGTGACGTCCTCGACCGAGTGCCCCGCCTCTTTCAACCCGTCCATCAGGGTGCTTTCGCGCTTCAGCTCGTAGCGGCCTTCGAGGGCATCGGGCAGTTCGGGTCCGAAGCCGGCATCTATCAGGACGAGGGCGTCGCCGGTCTCGACGAGGACCGCGTGCATGGCGCCCCGGATCTTTGCCTTATTCCCCTTCCCGAAGACGTTGCCGGCGTCGGTGATGAAGATGCCGTCGTCCAGGATGCGGACTTTCACCGATCCGAGATCCAAAACGTCTTTAGCCAATGCCGTTCCTCCGTTCGTTGACGGCTATCCGAAGGGCGCTTGCGAGGGCGCGCGGGTGCTTGAGGAGGCTGTAGATCGGGGTGTCCCCAGTGAAGCCTTCGATGAGCGTCCGGCGGGCATTTTCATCCTTCTCGCACGCTTTGAAGAGCGGTTCCATCATCCGCAGGTTTGGGACGAGGTTGACCATCGCGTGCCCGGAGACGTGCTCGCGAGCCCGCTTTCTCCTCAGTTGCCGCTCGTAGCCTGAAAGCAACGAGGCCGAGAAGTCGTTGCGGTCGTGGGCTTCGTGGGCCCAGGTCGCGGCCAGGCGGCCAGACTCCATGGCGTAGCCGACGCCCTCGCCGCTGATCGGATGCACCATGCTCCCCGCGTCCCCGACCATCATGAGCCCCTGCGCGTACCGCTTCGCGCCCCACATGCCCATCTTGAGCGACCAGCTCTTCGCCGGACCTTCGGGCTCCGCGTTCTGTAGACAGGCCGCCATTTGCGGCTCCTCCAGGAAGCGGTCGAAGTAGTCCTTGAGGTTGCGGCCGGTGCGTTGCAGCGCACGGGTGGAGACGCCCGCCCCGACGTTGGCCCGGCCGTCACCGAAGCAGAACACCCAGCCGTAGCCGGCGCCGTCGGAGTTAATGTCCGCCGTGATGAAGACGTGGAGGCTCTCCCGGTCCAGCCCTTCGAGGCCCCGGAAGTATTGCCGCCGGGCCACGGCGTTCTGGTGCGCCTTCATGCCGCTCCCCGCGAATCCCCCGACCCCGTCGGCCGCGACCACGACGGGCGCCTCGAAGCGCAGGGTCTCACCGTCTCGCGTAGCCTCGATGCCCGTCACCGCGCCGGAGGAGGAGCGAAGGAGGTCCGTGGCCCGAGTCCCGGAATGGAGATCCGCGCCCGCGTCCGTGGCGCGTTCGAGGATCTTCGCATCGGTCTCTTCGCGGGCGGCGACGTAGCCGTGGGGACCGTGGAGGGTTGGGGGGACGCTTTGGCGGAGGTAGGCGGTATCCGTGTACATGGAGAAGCTGGTGAACCGGCCGTGGTGGGGCTCCTCCAGCCAGTCTCCGAGGCCCATCAGGGCGACCTCGGAGGCGGCGTGGGGCATCAGGCCATCGCCGCACGGTTTATCTCGGGGGAACTCTTGCCGGTCGAGCAGCAGGGTGCGCAGCCCGGCCTTCGAGGCGTAGTAGGCGGTCGCCGCGCCGCCAGGTCCCGCGCCCACGACGGCAAGGTCGTAACGTTCGGCCATCTCGTATCCTCCCGGTGTTTCGTACCCTCGGTCCCAGTGTGCCAGAATAAGTTTACCTATTTCATCGTCTGGGAGGGAGGATGCGTTTTGGTGGACCGGAGCCGGCCCGCTCGCTACGAGGTGGGGGGGAGGGCCGCCCTCAAGGCCACGGGACAGCCGGTAGAGATCCTGGAGGTGCGCCGGGGGGAGTTCGTGCCGGACTTCGTCTACAAGGTGCGCGTGCTCGCCGAGCGTCCCGCCCGGCCGTACAACCTCTCCGTGCCGGAGCATGATCTGGCAGACCTGCCGGTCTGAGCTTTCAGCGATCAGCCGTCAGCAAGGAGGCGGGAGAGGCGTTGCCAGGCAAGCCAAGCAAGCGTCACGTCCCGATTAGAGCGAGTTTGCCAGGATTTTCACAGGTGACACAAAGGTCAGAGACGGCAGCTGCCGCGAACCAAAAAGCTGATCGCTGACGGCTGATCGCTGACGGCTGCGAGAGCCTAAAACCCTTCGTTCGCGACGCTGAGATAGGCCACGTCCACGAGGGGGACGCCGGTCGCGAGCGCCCGGTCCACGATCCGGGCGAGGGCTTCGGCGGCGACGCCGGCGTCGGGGAAGTGGGCGTCGAGGAGGCGGGCGGCGCGCGCTATCTCGTAGAAGGAGAACGGACGCCTGTCGCCGGTCAGCGTGTAGACGGCTTCCAGGACCTCGAACCGGAGCGAGATCAGTTGTTCGAGGCGCCAGCGGATCTCATCCCCCGTGAGGCTGATGGTCTGGTAGAGACGTGCGATCTCCGCGACCTTCACCAGCGATGGAGGCCGCTTCTCCAGGCGGCTGATGGCGTTCTCATCGAGGTAGCGCCGGGTGGAGATCCTGGCTAGTGACAGCCGTCCTTCGGGTTCGTTGTATCCCGCGAGCGGCGGCCAATTCTCTCGCCCGGCGCCGGAGAGTGGAATCCGAATCTCCCTCTCCGAGACGAACACGCGCGGGACGTGGCCGCCAGCGTAATAGGAGACCTGGCGGGCCATCATGTCCAGGGTCTCGGAGCTTTCGGAGGCCCGGATCTCCACCCACCGCCGCACGGTGCCCGAGTACAGACGCTCCAGAGCGCGCCAGGTAGCGTCTCCCCTCAGGTCCATCTCTCCGGGCTTCTCCGTTATCACGAGGAGATCCACGTCCTGCAACCGCACGCGGTGCGCCTCCCTAAGCGCGCCGAGAAAAGCCTCGAACTCCTCGTCCACGGCGCCGGAGAGGTAACGCCGCCGCTCGGCGGGGAGTACGTACATGAGGCGGCTCTTGATCCTGCGCTCTCTGCCTTCGGCTGTCTTGAGGCGGTCAATGGCCTCGTATAGCTCGCGGCGGCGCTGGTAGACCAGCTTCGTGAGGCGTTCGACCTCTGGGTCAGTGGCGAAGCTCTCCGACCATTCGTCATCACGCTCGGCGCACGCGGCCTCGTGGGTGTTCTCGGCCCGCACCACGGCCCGTTGACGATGCTCCCTCTCGCGCTGGGCCTCGCCCAGTTCGCGTTCCAGGGTCTCTATGGTAGACGACACACGAAGCTCCCCGACGCCGGATCTCCCACTCCAGCCACATTCTACAGCAACCCCGCTGATGCGAGCCTCGCGCCAGGCTACTGGTGCGTGCCCGCGTGTTGTTGCGCCTGAGCATGAAAGAAGCTAGATTTCAGGCTATATACAGTTGCGAGGGAGAGGAGAATCGCATGGACTTCGACACCGGACGCCAATCCGAGGGTCCGCAGAGAGAGCCCCGGAGTTCCGGCACCGGTTCTGGCGGAGGCTCCGGAGGCGCGCCACCGAGAGCGCCTTCCAGCGCTTCCGGCGCGGACTTCGACTACAGGAACCTCGTGCCGAGCTTCGTAGAAACCGCCCGCCGGATCGTCACGCAGCCTGTGGGGTTCTTCAGGAGTATCCGTCGTCAAGGTGACATCCTCAACCCTTTGATCTTCGCCGTCATCTGCGCCGTCATAAGCGGCGTACTTGGCGGTATCGTCGGTTTCTTGATCTCGCTCATTGCCGGCA
>JBPCLT010000087.1:0-5672 GCA_051003015.1 Rubrobacteraceae bacterium
TACTTCGACGACGAGATCGCCGACGACGACGAGACCTTCGAGGCCAAGGGCGTCAAGATCGCCATAGACGCGATGAGCGTCCCTTACATCATGGGCTCCGAGTTCGACTACGTGGACGGCCTCATGGGTGCTGGCTTCGCCGTCAACAACCCCAACGTGCAGGGCGGCTGCGGCTGCGGCAGCTCCTTCACCTGCTAGAGCAGGGACAAAGCAGTCATTCAGAGCCCTGGGCTTCACGCTCCGGGCTTTTCTTTTGCGAGGCGGGAACGTGGAGATAGAGCGGATCGATCACATCGTGCTGACGGTATCTGACGTGGAGGAGACCGTCCGTTTCTACTCGGAGGTCCTCGGGATGCGGGCCGTCACGTTCGCGGAGGGCCGCCGGGCGCTCGCTTTCGGCGGACAGAAGATCAACCTTCATCAGGCAGGACGGGAGTTCGAGCCGAAGGCGGCGCGTCCCGCGCCGGGCTCGGCGGACTTCTGCCTCATCACCATGACCCCGCTCGGCGAGGTCATGGACCGCCTCGCGGCGGGTGGTGTCGAGGTGCTCCAGGGGCCTGTGGAGAAGACGGGGGCGCTCGGTCCAATGCAGTCGGTCTACATCCGCGACCCCGATGGGAACCTCGTCGAGATCTCCCGCTACCCGGATGGTCCCGGACGGTAAGCACGTCTTATCCTCACCACCCTTCACCTTCTCGCGGGGACTTTTGATCCACTGGTCCGCGCGGGATGGGGCGCGTACGAAACCGTGGAGTGCCGGGCGCGATGGGATCTAATATCATTGTCCCGTAATTGACGTGTGGATAGGCCCGCGAGAGCGGGAGGGCCGTGAAGAAATTTACCGATGTTTCCGGGGTATCTGGCGTGTTGGGGCAGGGACGTTCCAGGGCGGCGCGCTATGGCGTCGCGGTGGCCGCCGCCGGGGTGGCGCTTGTGATGGAGATGTTGCTTGGCTCCCTGATCGGGGTTCAGGGTCATTTCCTTCCGTTCTCCATCGCCGTGATGGCGGGCGCCCTGTTCGGCGGGTTGGGGCCGGGTCTGCTAACGACCGTCCTGGCGGCGCTGGCGGTGGATGGTCTAGGGGATGGGTTGAGCCTGGGGCTCTTCGTCGCCGGGGGGATTTTGATCACTTTCCTGGCCGTGGCGATGCGCCGGGAAAACCGGCGGGCCGGGAAAGCGCTCGATGACCTTCGCCAGAGCGAGCAGCGTTCCCGCCTCCTGGTGGAAGAAACCGGAGACCACGCCATCTTCACGCTGGACCCTGATGGGAGGGTCTCCGCGTGCAACGCGGGGCGGAGCGGGGGTTACGGGGAGGAGATGGCCGGGAACCGCTTCTCCGCGTTATACGATGCCCAAGACGTGGAGCGGGGTCTCCCCGAGGAAGATCTGCGCGCCGCCACGAAGAGCGCGCACCATGAGGGAGAGGGCTGGCGGGTGCGCAGGGACGGCTCGAGGTTCTGGGCTAGCGTGAAGATTATAGCCCTCAAAGACGGAGATGGGAACCTTACCGGGTTCTCCGCGTTGGTACGCGACGCTACGGAGCGCAAGCGCGCCGAGGAGGGATTGCGGGTGCGCGACCGCGCCATCGCCGCCACCTCCAACGGCATCGTCGTCACCGACCCCACCAGTTTCGACAATCCCATAATCTACGTCAACCCTGCCTTCGAGGAGATGACCGGCTACCCTGCCGATGAGATCCTCGGTCGCAACTACCGCTTCTTGCAGGGCGGGGACCGCGACCAGCCGGCCGCGAAGGAGCTGCGCGAGGCTATCACGGAGGGACGATACCTGACGGTGGTCTTGAGGAACTACAAAAAAGACGGCACGCCGTTCTGGAACGAGCTCTCCATCTCGCCGGTGTACGACGAAGAGGGCAGGCTCGTTCGCCACGTCGGGGTACAGAACGATGTGACCGGGCGCCGGAGGGCGGAGGAGAAGCTGCGGCGGAGCGAGGAACGATACCGGAGCTTCGTGGAGCAAAGCACCGAGGGTATCTGGCGCGTGGAGTTCGAGCAGCCGCTCCCCACGGGGTTGCCGGAGGAAGAGCAGATCTCACACCTCTACCGTTACGGCCGGCTGGCCGAGTGCAATGGAGCGATGGCCGGTATGTACGGTTTCGAAACGGCGGATGAGTTGACCGGGAAACCCCTGGAGGAGTTACTGCCCCGCTCGGTGCCGGAGAATGTGGAGTACCTGCGGGCCTTCATTCGCGCCGGATACCGGCTGGACGAGCGCCGGGCGCTCGGGATAGACCGCCGGGGCGAGACCCGGCGCTTTCTGGACAACCTGACCGGCATCACCGAAGATGGCATGCTGGCGCAAGCCTGGGGCATCCGGCGGGACGACACCGAGCGTGAGCGGGCCGAGGATGCTCTGAGGAAGAGCGAGGAACGTTACCGGAACACGGTGGAGCAGACCGTCGAGGGCATCTTCCTGGTGGACTCCCGGAGCCTGCGCGTCCTCATGACCAACGCCGCCTTTCGGAAGCTCCTCGGCTACGACGAGGAGGAGCTATCCCGCATGGGGTTGCCTGACTTCGTCGCCCACGACCGGGAGAGCATTGACGCCCGCGTGCGCCAGACGCTCGAAAGGGGGAACCACCATATCGGTGAGCGCCGCTACCGGCGCAAGGACGGGACGCTGGTGGACGTGGAGGTCAGCGCGAGCGTCGTCTCCTACGCCGGGCGCGAGGCCCTCTGCTGCGTGGCCCACGACGTCACCGAGCGCCGGCACAGGGAGGAGGCGCTCCGGGAGAGCGAGGAGCGGTTCAGGGCCGCCTTCGAGCAAGCCGCCGTCGGCATGGCCCACGTCAGCCTCCTCAGCCGCTGGCTCAAGGCAAACGACAGGCTGTGCCAGATCCTCGGTTATACAGAGCAAGAGCTTCTCCATCTTGGTTTCCAGGAGATCGTCCACCCCGAAGACCTCGACGCCGACTACGAGCAGTTCACCCGGACGCTCTCCGACGAGTTGCGGACCTACTCGGCGGAGAAACGCTACAGGCACAAGGATGGGCGTTGGATCTGGGTGAACCAGACGCTCTCGGTGGTGCGCGATCCATCGGGGCTCCCAGGCTACTTCGTGTGCGTGGTGGAGGACATCACGGATCGCAAGCAAGCCGCCGAGGCGCTCCAGGAGAGCGAGAACAGGTTCCGCACGCTCGTCCAGAACGCCTCGGACATCATCATGATCATCGAGTCCGACGGCGCCATACGCTACGAGAGCCCGACCGTCGAGCGGGTGCTCGGGTACTCGCCGGAGCAGAGAATAGGGACCAACATCCTCGACTACGTGCATCCGGACGACTTCGCGCGTGCGTCGGGCGTGATCCACGAGAATTTCGATGAGGGTGGGATCCAGCCGCTCGTGGAGTTCCGTTGCCGGCACGCGGACGGCACCTGGCGATACCTCGAAGCCGTCGGCAACAACATGCTAGACGAGCCGGCGATGGCTGGTATCGTGGTCAACGCCAGGGACGTAACCGACCGCAGGCAGGCCAGGGATGCGTTGCGGCGCAGCGTGGACGCGCTGCTCGCTCTCTACGAGGCAGGACAGGTCCTGGGTTCCACCCTCGAACCGGAGGAGATAGGCACGCGGCTCTTGAGGATCATGCAGCGCGTCTCCAGCCTCGACGCGGCGGTCATCAGCCTGCTCGACGATGAGCGGAACCCGAGCGTGTGGCATACCACCGGTCCCGAGAGTCTGTGGAGCCGGGCCCATGAATCTCCAGAGACCAGGGCCGCGCGAGATGCCGTGCTGCGAACCGGCGAACCCCAGAACTTCCGGCTCGAGAACCCGGATTCCGCCGACCGCCGGCGTATGGCGGGGCTGTGCCTGACCCTTGTGGTGAGGGACCGGATCGTGGGCGTGCTTGAGGCATACGGCCCGAGGACGTTGATGGACAGGAGCAACATGGAGATCCTCGGCAGCCTCTCCGTACAAGCCGCGAGCGCCCTGGAGAACGCCCGGCTCTACGCCGAGCTGGCCGAACGCGAGCGGCAGCTCAAGGACCTGGTGGGACGCCTGATCACGGCCCAGGAGGAGGAGCGGCGCCACGTCGCCTACGAAGTACACGACGGGCTAGCCCAGATCGCGGTCGCCGCCTACCAGCACCTGCAAGCCTTCGTTGCGCGGCACCCATCCGAAACTCCAGGGGAAAACGAGATGCTGGATCGGAGCATCGAGCTTATCCGGCAGACCGTGGAGGAAGCCAGGCGCGTGATCGCCGACCTGCGTCCGACCGCCCTGGACGACTTCGGCCTCGCCACGGCCGTTCGCCTTCAGGTCGAGGCGCTGCGAGATGAAGGATGGCGGATCGAGTACCGGAGCGAAATAGGGGACGAGCGCCTGCCGATGGAGATGGAGACCGCCCTCTACCGGGTCGCCCAGGAGGCGCTGACTAACGTCCGCAAGCACGCCCAGACTACCCTGGTCCACATCGAGTTGGAGCGGCTGGACGATGCGATCCGTCTGCGAGTCCGGGATCAGGGCAAGGGTTTCGACCCGGCCGTTTCATCCAATGGCGGACCCGGCGAGCGGGTCGGGCTTTCGAGCATGCGCGAGCGCGTCGAGCTGGTTGACGGCACCCTGAAAATAGATAGCCAGGAGGGCGCGGGAAGCTGCGTGACGGCCCTCGTCCCGCTGCCGGAGGCGGTCAGGAGTTCAGGGCCATCCGCCGGGGACTCCTGATACATGCTAGGCTGTTTCGACGTAGGATGACTGCTTTGAGCGATAAAGGCTTCACGACACGCGGCTCGGGTCCGGCGAGGGTCGTCCTGACCGACGACCATGACCTTGTGAGGGCGGGCCTGAAGGCCATGCTGGCGGACGTCGAGGACATACGGATCATCGGCGAGGCGGGGAACGGCCGCGAGGCCATCGAGGTCTGTGATCTCCTGCGGCCCGACCTGATGCTGATGGATGTGCGCATGCCAGAGATGGACGGCCTGGCCGCGACCCGCGAGATCAAACGCCGCTGGCCCCTCGTCAGCGTCCTGATCCTGACGGTACACGAGAACGAGGACTACCTCCTGGAAGCGCTGAAGGTCGGCGCCGCCGGCTACGTGCTCAAGGACGCGCCCCGGAGCCAGTTGCTGGACGCCGTCCGAGGCGTGCTGGGTGGCGAGCCCTCCATAGACCAGAAGCTCGCGACCCTACTGCTAAAGCGCCTGGCCGCCGAGTTGCCTGACCCCGTGAAGACGGACTTCGCAAAGCCGGACCCTGCAAGGACGGACTCCGCCCAGACGCTGACGCCCCGCGAGACGGAGGTGCTGCAGCTCCTGGCAAGGGGGCTCTCGAACCAGAAGATAGCCCAGGAACTGGTGGTCAGCGTGGGCACCGCGAAGAACCACGTCCAGCACATCATCACCAAGCTCGGCGCCTCCGACCGGACGCAGGCCGTGGTCCGGGGCCTCGAGATGGGGCTCGTCTCCATCCCCAGGTTGTAGGGCTACGGCGACATGGAAGGGGATCGCTAACGTTTCTCTATCCGCGAACCGAGCACCTTTCCCGCCGGACGAAAAGGCAAGCCCGCCGCGAGACGGGTACGCAAAGCCAGGGATCTCTGGAGAAGGCGGAGACGAGTTCAAGGCGCAGTCGAAGGCCGCCAGGGACGCTACCGTGTTCGACGCCAGGAAGGTCTCCGTCGAGCAGGACGAAGATCAGGTTGCTACCGC
>JBPCLT010000088.1:0-8213 GCA_051003015.1 Rubrobacteraceae bacterium
GCGTGGGGATACGGGGTGTTCTTCGCGGTGGTGGCGCTGTTCTTCGTGCCGGCGTACCTGCTAGGCGGCGAGGATCTCGCGCGGAGCTTCGCCTACCACGCGAACCGGGAGTTGCAGGTGGAGAGCCTCGGGGCGTCGGCGCTGGCGAAGCTGGGCCTCGTCACGGACGTGCGCTTCGAGTACGGAGCCTTCGAGGTACAGGGACCGGGGACGGATCTCCTGAGTGGGCTCAGCTTCCCAATAACCGGCGCGCTCCTGATCCTGACAGCGGTCTTCGCGTACAGGGAGCGCAGGCTGGATAGGTTCAACGAGGCGCGGTTTCCACGGTACGCGGCGGCCCTTATACTGGCGTTCATGCTTGGCTCGAAGGTCCTCTCCCCGCAGTACGTGATCTGGCTGCTCCCCCTCGTGCCGCTTGCCTTCGGGGGGTTCACCGGCTTCGGGGTATCGGCGGTCTTTCTGGCTGTCTGCTGGACGACCACCCAGGTCTATCCCAACCACTACGCGGATCTCCTGGAGGGACGGCCTCCGGGCGCGGAACTGCTCCTCACCCGCAATTTCTTGCTCGCCGTCCTGTGGGCCGCGATGCTCTTCCTTCCATCGCGGTATCGGGAGAAGGCGGCCTCGCCGTGAAGAAGATCCTCCATCCTCTGCTCGTGCTGCTGCCCTTGCTCACCCTGGTCATGGGCTTCGCGCCGGGGCCGCAACTCAACGAGCTTCAGGTCCGGGAGAGGGTCGAGCGGGCGCCGGAGGTCGAGGAATTCGTCTCTAAGCCTACGGTGGAGACCTCATCGTATTACGACTCCGGCTCGGATGCCTGGCGGGTGCTGCTTAGGGAGGACGCCTCTGACAGCGTGGTCGCCCGCTTCGAGATCTCGGACGACACGGGCAGGGTGAAAAACGTCGAGATATCCCCCCGTGCGCGCGTGCTGGAATATCCGAGTCTCTCGAAGGATGAGGCGGTCAAGCTCGCGACTGCGGCCCCGGAGATGCGGGAGTGGCTCTCGGGCTACGATTCGTACTCCACGGACGCCGGGTACGAGGCGGGGGACTGGACCGTCCATTATCGGACGGATGAGGAGAAGGGGGACGTGGGCGGCGTCTACGACGAGGATTCGGGCGAGAAGGAGATCGCACGGGTCACCGTGGACGACAGCACCTGGGTTTTGGAGGACGTGTACACAGGGGATCAAGTTGGGTGGAACATGGCCCGCGGCGAGTATGGAGCCTACGGCAAACAGGCTAACTACTGGTTCGTGTGGGGTCCGATGGCGTTGCTCTTCGCCCTCGCGTTCTGGCGTCTGGACAAACTGTTCTCCTTGCGAAACCTGGACGTTCTCGCGCTGCTCGGGTTTCTCGTCTCGCACGGGTTCTTCCGGGCGGGGGATTCGTTCGAGGCTGTGGTGCTGTGGTATCCGCCCCTGATCTACCTTCTGGTGCGCACCCTCTTGATGGGCTTCGGCGTCGGCGAACGGGTCGAGAAGACGAGCAATTTGCCGGACTCGGTCCTATTCATACTGGCCGCGGCGGGCGCGGGCCTCGTGCTGGGGCTGAACCTGGACGCCCGCGTGATAGACGTTGGCTACGCGGGCGTCGTGGGCGGCGACCGCATCCTGGACGGCATCCTGCCATACGGGAATTTCCCGTCCGACGTGGGCACGGGCGATACTTACGGGCCCCTGAATTACCTGCTCTACGTGCCTTTCATCCTGATGTTCGGGTTCTCGGGGGAGTGGGGCTCTCTCCCGGCGGCCCACGCCCTGACGGCCTTCGCCTTCGTCGCGGGCGCCCTTGCGATGCTCGTGGCCGGCCTGAAGTTCGCCGGGCGCTCGGGCGCGGCGGCGATGGTCTTCGCCTGGACCGTGTTCCCGTACACGCTGTATTCGTCCAACAACAACACCAACGACATCATCGTGGCGGCTGTGGCGGCGATCGGGCTTGCGCTTGCGACCTCCCCGATAGGACGCGGTGCGACGGTGGCGGCGGGGTTCGCGATCAAGCTGTACCCCCTCGCCCTCGGCCCCCTCTGGCTGATGCAAGGTGGACGGCGCCGCACCTCCATCCTGGACTTCTTCCTCGGCGGCGCGGCGGTGCTCGTCGCATCGTTCTGGGTCCTGTTCCTCGGCGGGGACCCCATCGAAGGCGCCAGGACGTTCTACGAGAAGACCCTCGCCTTCCAGGGCGACCGCGTGAGCCCGTGGACCATCTACACTCAGGTCCCCGCCCTAGATTTCCTGCAACGCCCGATGACGGTCTTCGTGATCCTCCTGGGCTTCCTCTTCGCCTTCGTGCCACGAAAGAGGACGGTGCGCCGGCTGGCGGCCCTCTCGGCCGCGCTCGTCATCGCGTTCGAGCTTACCGTCAACTACTGGTTCTATCCGTATGTGAACTGGTTCGAGCCGTTCGTGTTCCTTGCTCTTTTGACCGCGACCAACGAGAAGACGCCGTTGGATGGGCATCAGGCTTCAGGTATCAGGCATCAGGAGAAAAGCGCGGAAGATCGGCAGCCGCGAGACGGGGAGATCCCCCATGACGGATGAGCAACCTATCCTGAACATCGTGGGGGAGCTTATGGCGCTGGGTCCTCTGCGCCGGGACCTCGTCCCTGACTACCAGCGTTGGATCAACGACCTCGGCACGGTTCGCAACCTCATCCTGCCGCCACTCCCCATGACCAGAGAACAGGAAGTGAGCTGGTACGAGGAGCGGACGAAGGCCGGAGACGAAGCCTTCTTCACCGTCTACGAGCGGTCCACCATGCGCCCCATCGGCAACACCTGTCTGCAACCCGTGGACTACCGCAACCGGAGCGCCGAGTTCGGCATCATCATCGGAGAACCAGATGCCCGAGGCAAAGGATACGGTACGGAGACGACGCACCTCATGCTCGACTACGCCTTCACCGCCCTCGGCCTCCACAACGTGATGCTGACGGTATTCGAGTTCAATCCTGCCGGTATCCGGGCCTACGAAAAAGCGGGCTTCAGGGAATTCGGCCGGCGGCGAGAGTGCCGCCTTATGGGCGGGAAGCTGTGGGATGAGATCTTCATGCAATGCCTCTCCACCGGCTTCGAGAGTCCCATCCTCGGGCGGATCTTCAGCCACGACCCGTAACCGTGAAAGTCCTCGAAACCGAACGCATGGTCCTGCGCCTCATGGACATGTCCGACGTGGACGGCCTCATGAGCATCTTCTCCGACCCCGAGGCGATGCGCTACTACCCCGGAACCAAGAGCCGGAGCGAGGCGGAAGCGTGGGTGCGGAACCAGCTCGACCGCTACCGCGACCACGGCATCGGCCTCTTGGCGGCGGTACTCAAGGACTCCGGCGATCTCGCCGGGCAGTGCGGCCTCACCGTGCAGGAGGTCGAGGGACGGGAAGAGGTCGAGATCGGCTACCTCTTCCTGCGGAAATACTGGAACCTGGGCCTCGCCACCGAGGCGGCCCGCGCCTGCCGCGACCACGGCTTCGCGCTCGGCCACGACCGGCTCGTCTCTCTCATAGATCCCGGCAACCTCGCCTCCCACTGCGTCGCCGAAAAGACCGGGCTGACGCTGGCAAGGGAGATAGAAAAGTGGGGAAAGAGGATCTGTGTCTACGCGATCCACGCGAATCGTCCTCACGCCGCGAATCTGGCGCAGTAGCCGAGCGACCCGCCACTCCGGCGCTCGAAGCGCAGACCAGCCGCCTCCGCCGCTGTCCGAAGCTTCTCGAAGTGGAGCATATGGGGGTCAGGCAATGGAAGATGCTGTTGGCGAATTCGGAAGCGGGGCAACATACTGCCGGGACAGGCCCAAAACGCCGACCGACCGGAGGAGACCCCATGTCCCTGCGTCCCGAGCCGATCCGCCCCGTTCCCGAAGAGACCGCCCGCGTAGCCCGGGCCGCGTTCCCGAAGGGGACGACCTACACCAGGATGAGGGAGGAGCTCGGGATCGTCTGGGAGGACGAAGACTTCGCCGGCCTCTTCCCCAGACGCGGACAGCCTGCCCTGGCGCCGTGGCGGCTGGTGTTGGTGACGGTCATGCAGTTCGCGGAGGGACTCTCGGATCGCCAAGCCGCCGACGCCGTGCGTTCCCGCATGGATTGGAAGTACGCCTTGGGCTTGGATCTGGAGGATCCCGGCTTCGACTTCTCGGTATTGAGCGAGTTCCGTTCGCGTCTTTTGGAAGACGGGGCAGAGTACTTGCTCCTGGAGAAGCTGCTCGCGGAGTGCCGGAACCGCGGGCTCCTCAAGGCCCGGGGCAAGCAGCGCACCGACTCCACACACGTGCTCGCAGCCGTCAAGGCGACGGGTCGGCTGGAGTGCATAGGCGAGACGATGAGGGCGACGCTGAACGTGCTGGCGGTGGCCGCCCCGGGGTGGCTCGCCGGGTGGGCGCCGCCCGAATGGTACGAGCGCTACGGCCCGTGCGTGGAGGAGTTCCGGCTGCCCAAGGCCGACGCCGAGCGCGAGGAGCTCGCGGAGCAGATCGGGACCGACGGGATGAGGCTTCTCGGGGCCGTCGAGGCGGAGGGCGCACCCGGGGGGCTGCGCGATCTGGAGGCGGTGTCCACGCTGAAGCGTCTGCTGTCCGAGCAGTACCACCTGCCGGAGGAACCGGGCGGGCCCGTTAGGCTGCGGGAACCGAAGGAGATGCCGCCGGCGGCGCAGACGCTTCAGTCTCCATACGATCCGGAGGCCCGCTACTCGTGGAAGCGGGAGGTCAACTGGGTGGGCTACAAGGTCCACCTCACCGAGACCCGCGATCCGAAGAGGCCGAACCTCGTCACCCACGTGGAGACCACGGCCGCCACGGTGCCGGACCTGAAGGTGTTCGGCTCGGTGCATGCCTCCCTCGAAAAGAGGCACCTTTTGCCGAGGGAGCATCTGGTGGACTCGGGCTACATGGGCTCCAAGGAGATGGCCGACAGCCGGATTCATCACGGCGTGGAGCTGTTCGGACCCATGCCCCGCGACGGGAGCTGGCAGGCCAAGGCCGGAGAAGGGTTCGACGCCCTCGCATTCCGGGTGGACTGGGACGAGGAGAGCGTCACCTGCCCGGAAGGCAAGAAAAGCAAGCAGTGGAAGCCCGCGCTCAACCGCCACGGTAGGGACGTAGTGGCCGCCATCTTCGACAAGAAGGAGTGCTCCGCGTGCCCGAGCCGCCCACTCTGCACGCGTTCCAAGACGACCGGAAGGGAGCTCACCCTGCGCCCGCGGCCCCTGCACGAAGCGCTGCGGAAAGCCCGAACGCGGCAGAAGACCCGCGAGTTCTGGGAGGAATACCATGCCCGCGCCGGGGTGGAAGGGACCATCTCGCAGGGCGTCCGCGGGTGCGGTTTGCGACGCTCGCGCTACGTGGGGATGGCGAAGACCCATCTGCAGCACGTCATAACGGCGGTGGCGATGAACGTGGTGAGGCTGCTGGCATGGTTCGCGGGAGTGCCGAAAGCCCAGACCCGCCTTTCCGCCTTCGCCAGGTTGGCTCCGATTGGCTGCTGATCGCACCGGGCCGAATTCGCCAACAGCATCATGCTTCGCCGACCATGAAGCGCCCGCCCGGCTTGAGGACGCGGCGCAGCTCGCGTAGCGCGGCGTCCTGATCGGGAACCTCGCCGAGCACGAATCTCTACCGCAGTAGCAGTAGGATCCGTCGTGCCGCGTCCACCTCGACCGTCCGAGCGGGTATCAAGCAAGATTTCAGACCGAGCAGGCCGATCCTCACCCTCAAGTATTCCGGCTCGCCGCCCTCGTTCACGAGCAGCTCTTCAACGCTCCCGATTCTTCTGTACCAGGGATCCAGTACCTCGTACCCTACGCACTCTTCCGGAACCGCGAACCGTCCGGTGGACTCTTCAGGATTTGCAGCCGTGTAGGACAAGATCACACGCTCCTTTCGGTAGCGGTCCGTTCATCTCTCGAAGCCCCTTCACAGAGCCAACTTCTTCCTACTCCTTGTCAGTTTTGACGTTGAGTGTGTGAGGAGGCTGTGGAGATCATGAGAGTTTGCACAGGAACAGTCGTAGAAGACCACAGAGGATGCGGAGCAAGAAGGTATGTCAGCCGCGTTGCCGCTGCTCTTGGCTGATGTGCCATCGTTTGTCGGAAGGTTGCCTGAGCAGGCTCGCCCGGCCGATGCTCTCTACGTTCAGCACGACGACCTCGCCCTCCTCCATCAGAAAAGTACCCGGAGGCTGCGCTCGCCACCCCGAAGAACAGCCGAGGTTTCTGTGGAAATTCTCATGATCCTCACACGCCGGTCACACGCCCGAAGTCCAGACTGAGAAGCGTAAACAAAGAAGCTCCGCGAGAGAACAGGCGGACCCGGCAAAGGAGGTTCTCGTGTACGAGAAGTGGAAGGCTCTCTGGGTCAGGCTCTTCGGACGCTCCTACGGCTGGACCCGTAGAGACAAGGTTTTGGAGTACGTTCTACACCGCATCGGCGAGAGAGCACGCCTGCAAGAGGTAGTCCAGGAGGAGTATGCGCGCCGGATGGCCACGAGGCATGAGATCGAAGTCGAGAAGCGTAGAGGGAGGAAGGTTTATCGAAGATGTACGAGCTGATGCATCTACAGTTTGCTAGGCAACGCCACGAAAAGATGATGCGCGAGGCTGAGCGGGAGCGCCTGGTGAAAGTCAAAGAGGCTCCCGGCCATCTATTCAAGAACTTGAAGGCCAGGAAGACCGTCAGCTAGAAGGAGGCTACCTTAATGAGCAATCTCGCACCAAGACGATTCTGGCTGATTGCAAAGGTCGAGGCCGGACGGATGAGCGTGCTGACCACCGGCCTCGCTAGAGAAGAGAAAGCGCTGCCGGTCTTCAGCTTCCAAGACGAGGCCAGGATGTTTCTCGATCTCGGGGCGTCGCATGGCGGCTGGCGGGTCAGGGAAACGACGGCCGGGGAGCTCGTCTCGATACTTTTTGGCCCCTGCGCCAGCGTCGGTCGGGTCTTACTGGACCCCTTGCCAGGCGTGGACGGCCGAGTATCGGCGGACCTCGTCGGCATGGAGCGTAAGCCTTTCGCGGAATCTCTGTTGAGCAGGCGGACGCGCTGGCCGCTCCCCAGAGAGCAGACCGCCAGATCCACGAAACACCCCATCCGGGCGGTAGCCTGGGAGGAGAGTTGGTCGCGTCCGATAAGAGCGAGAGCGGCGAACGAAAGGAGTTGGTGATCGTGACCCTCCCGTCAACAAGCAGGAGACCCGTCCACCCCTTCGAGACGTCGGAGGAATACGCCGGCTATCGGGTCCTCGACCCCGAGGGGCGTGAGGTCGGCACCGTCAAGGAGCTCTTCAAGAGCGCGGATAACGGTCTGGATTGCGTGGAAATAAACACGGGCTTCTTCGGTCTGCAGTCCGTTGTGATACCTGTGAACCTGGTTGCGGTGGACGACACGCGCCAGGCCCTCCTGCTACGGTAGCCGCTCCATGCAGTGGCGCGGTCCACCTCGCCCGGAGTCGGCGATCCATCGCACCATCCCAATGGTGTCAGCCCTTCGCGCGACGCGGATTGTCCGCACGCGGCAGCTCGAGGCGAAACACGGCCCCCCCTCCCCCGGCGTTCCCTGCGTCGAGATTCCCTTTCTGGGCGCGGGCGAGGTCGCGGGCGATGGAGAGGCCGAGGCCCGTGCCCCCGCTGGCGCGGCTCCTCGCCTTATCTACCCGGTAGAAGCGCTCGAAGACGCGGGGCAAGTGTTCGGGGGGGATGCCGGACCCGGTGTCCCTGACGATGGTCTCGACGAAGCTGTCCCGCGCGCGGGCGGCTACGATGATGCTGCTCTCCCGTGGCGTGTGTGCGAGGGCGTTGTCGAGGAGGACGCCCAGGATCTGGCCCGTGCGCGCCGGATCGCCGCGGACCATGAGCCCACCCTCGGCCTCGATCTCCAACCGCAAGTCTCTGTAGACGGCACGTCTCTCGAAACGGTCGGTGGCGTCCTGGATCACCGGCACTAGATCGAAGTCCTCACTGTTCACGGAGAGCTTGCCGGCGTCGAGACGGGCGGTGAGGAGCAGGTCGGAGAGGATGTTGCTCATCTTGTCGGCCTCGGAGAGTACGTCGTCCGCAAGCTCCCTGTCTTCGGGGTCCTCCAGGCTGCGCTGCAATACCTCGGTGTCGGCCCGGATCAGGGTGAGCGGCGTCTTGAGCTCGTGGGAGGCGTCGGCGATGAAGGCGCGCTGCCTCTCGAAGGCCTGCTGAACCGGCCTCCTGGCCCACCCGGCCATGTACGCGC
>JBPCLT010000089.1:0-19787 GCA_051003015.1 Rubrobacteraceae bacterium
ACCGCTGCTTCGAGATGGGGCGCCGCTTCCGCTGCAACCGGCGTCGCCGTCATTTCGGCGTCAACCGCGCCTCGAAACGTATCCAGCGCGAGCCGGACCTCCGTCCTGGTCACGGTGAGCGGGGGGGCCAGACGGATCGTAGTCCCACCTACCAGGTTGACGAGTAAACCTTCCTCCAGGCAATGTTCGAAGACGGACTTTGCTAGATCCGGATCGGCGAGATCGAGGCCGAGCAAGAGCCCCTCCCCACGCATCTGGGCGCCGGGCACCCGCTCCGCCAGCTTCTCCAGCGCGTTCTTGAGGACCTTGCCCTTGAAGCGCACCTCTTCGAGAAAAACGGGGTCTCCGACGACGCCGAGCACGGCTCGAACCGCCGCCATCGCGAGCGGGTTGCCCCCGAAGGTGGAGCCGTGGTTGCCTGGCCTCAGCGCCGCGTACTCTTCCCGCGCCAGTATCGCGCCGACGGGGAAGCCGCCGCCGAGGCCCTTGGCACTCGCGAGCACATCAGGGACGACACCCAATCCCTGGTATGCGTAGAGGTGCCCCGTGCGTCCCGCGCCGGTCTGGACCTCGTCGAAGACGAGAAGGGCGTCGTACTCGTCGCACAACTCGCGCAGCCCTTCGAGGAAGCCGTCCGGTGCCGGGTTCACGCCGCCTTCGCCCTGGATGGGCTCGACCAGGATCGCGGCGGTCTGAGACCCGACCAATTCCTTCGCCGCTTCGAGATCGCCGAACGGGGCGTGGACGAAGCCGCCGGGCATGGGGCCGAAGCCTTCTTTCAGGGACGGCTGGCCGGTCGCGGAGAGGCCGCCGTAGGTGCGGCCGTGGAAGCTCTTGGAGAAGGCGAGGACTTCGTGCTTTTGTGGGCCGTGCTCGTCGTGGGCGTACTTCCGGGCTAGCTTGATGGCGGCTTCGACGGCTTCGGCGCCGGAGTTGCAGAAGAAGACCTTGTCGAAATCCGTGGCTTCGGTGAGCATCTTCGCTACTTCGGCCTGGATGGGGACTTCGTAGAGGTTGGAACAGTGGATCAGGGTCTCCGCCTGATCCTGAACGGCTTTGACCAACGCGGGATGTCCGTGTCCCAGCGAATTCGTCGCTATGCCGCCGATGAAGTCGAGGTAATGGTTGCCTTCTTCGTCGAAGAGCCAACTCCCCTTCCCGCTCGTCGGGGCGATGTTCAAACGCTTGTACGTCTCCATTACGGCCTTCATGCGACGGCTCCTTCCGATATTAGAGTCCCTACGTTTTCCCCGGCGAGAGCGTCCCGCAGCGTGCCCTCCTTGTTGCCGTTGACGATCCTGGCTTTTACTCCACCCCGCGCGGCATTCGCTGCTGCCCGGAGTTTGGGGATCATGCCCCCGGCTGCGAGGCCACTCTCCACGTATTCTTCGCACTCGTCAGGCGCGAGCGCGGGGACCGGCTCGCCGCCGTCGAGCAACCCATCCACGTCAGTGAGGAGGAACAGGTGTCCCGCCCCGAGTTCCGTGGCTATGGCGGCGGCTGCCATGTCGGCGTTGACGTTGTACGCTCCCTCCGGCCCGATCCCGAGCGGGGCGATGGCGGGCACGAACCCGCCCTCCCAGAGCGCCCGCACGAGCCGGAGGTCCACCTGCGTCACGCTCCCGACGCGGCCAAGCCCGGCTATGGGCTCGACGAGCAGGGTCGGGCCGTCGGTCCCGGAGATCCCAGCAGCCGACACGCCGAGGCCGTTCAGTTCGCGCACGAGAGCTTTGTTCACGCTCCCGGCGAAGACCATCTCGGCTACCTCGAGCGTCCGCTCATCGGTGACGCGCAGTCCCTCGTGGAACTTCGTGGGTATGTCGAGGGCGTCGAGCATCCGGGTGAGGCTCGGGCCGCCGCCGTGCATGATCACGACCCGCGTCCCACCCTCTAGTATCTCCGCCAAGTCTTCGAGAGCCCCACCTGCGAGCGTCCCGCCCCCGACCTTGACGACGATGGGCTTCATGGCGATGTCCGTCCCTGCGTTCACGTGCGGTAACTGCCGTTGATCTCGACGTACTCGTAGGTGAGGTCGCAGCCCCAGGCGGTGGCAGACGCATTGCCCTCGCCCATGCGAACCGTGATGACGACCTCCCCACTCGCGAGCGCGGCGTTCGCCTCCGCCTCCTCGTGCGGCACGGGCTCGCCACCGGAAAACACCTTCACCGGCCCGAAGAAGAGTTCCACCTCGTCCGGGTCGAAGGGGACGCCCGCGTAACCCATAGCGACGAGCACCCGTCCCCAGTTGGCGTCCTCGCCGAATACAGACGCCTTGACCAGGCTGCTGCCGACCACGCTCTTCGCGAGCGCCGCCGCGGACGGCTCGTCCTTCGCGCCCTCGACGACGACCTCGACGAGCCGGGTCGCGCCCTCGCCGTCGCGTGCGATCTCCTTCGCCAACCCTCGCGCCACGGTCTCGACCGCCTCCGCGAAGACCGGGTAGTCTGGGTGATCCAGGGTCAGAGGCTCGCCTCCGGCCGCGCCGTTCGCCATCAGTATCGCCATGTCGCTCGGAGAAGTGTCGCCGTCCACGGTCACGCGGTTGAAGGTGCGTTCCGTAACGCTACTCAGTGTCTCCTGCAAACACTCCCGCTCCACATTGGCGTCGGTGGTGAGGAAGGCGAGCATGGTACCCATGTTTGGGTGGATCATGCCGCTCCCCTTGGCCGTCCCCCCGATGGTGACGACGCGCCCCCCAATCTCCACCCGAACCGCGACCTCTTTAGTGCGCGTGTCGGTGGTGAGGATGGCGTCGGCGAAGGGAGCGCCGTCCGCGCCGAGCTTTCCGCCCGCCCGTTCGATGCCTTCGGAGATCCGGTCCATCGGGAGGTACACCCCGATCACACCGGTGGAAGCCACCGCGACTTCTCCGGCCCCGATCCCCAGAGCCTCAGCCGCGAGCGCCTGCATCTCACGCGCATCCGAGAGACCTCGCTTCCCTGTCGCCGCGTTGGCGTTGCCGCTGTTGACGACCACGGCCCGCGCGTCGCCACCCTCAACGGCCTCCTTTGTGACTAGTAGCGGCGCGCCCTTGACGATGTTGCGCGTGAATACGGCCGTGGTGACGCAGGGACGGTCGGAGAAGAGGAGGCCGAGATCCCGGCTCCCAGAGTTCCGTACCCCGCACGCAACCCCGGCCGCCACGAAACCTTCAGCCACCGTTGCTCCCCCAGATACACTATTTATGCTGATTGTTGAATCTTTATTCATCGTGGGGACCATTGTCGCACCCGCACGCGAGGGCGTCAACCGAATTATTCAAAAACTTGAATAAATATCCGATAACTGGTCTAATACGGGCATGGCGTTGAAAGTCGGCATTTATGGCGGGAGTGGGTACGCGGGGGCGGAGTTGGTGCGGCTGCTCTCGGGGCATCCGAAGGTTGGGGTGATGGAGGTCGCGTCGCGTGGATATGCGGGGCGGGATATCCGGAGCGTTTACCCGCACCTGGCGGCTGATGGCTCGTACGTCGGGCCTGACGGGATAGACGCTTCATCGCTGGACGTGGCGTTCGTCGCCTATGGTCACGGGGAGAGCGCCGGGACGGTGAGGGATCTTCTCTCGGCGGGCGTGGAGCTGGTCGTGGACCTGTCGGCGGACTTCCGGTTGCCGGACGCCGATTTGTATGGGGAATGGTACGGGGAACATCCCGCTCCGGAGTTGCTCGCGGAGGCGCACTACGGGCTGCCGGAGGTCTTCGGGGCGGCGGAGGGACGGATCGTCGCCAACCCCGGTTGCTACCCGACGGCGGCGATACTCGCGCTCGCGCCCGTGGTGAAGCGGATGGGAGCAGGTATCAGGTCCGTGACCATCAACGCGCTGTCGGGGGTGAGTGGCGCGGGGGCGAAGCCATCGGTCAAGACGCACTTCGTGAGCGCCAACGAGAACGCCAACGCTTACGGAGCGCCGCTTCACCGGCATACGCCGGAGATCGAAGCGATGCTCCGGCGCGTCGAAGGTGGCGCCGAGACGCCGGAGGTCACGTTCGTGCCGCACCTCATCCCCATCACCCGCGGCGAACTGGAGACCATCGTGGTGGACGCGGAGGAGATCCCCGACGCGGAGGACGTTCTCGGCTGGTACACGGAGGACTATGCGGGGTGGGCGTTCGTGGAGGTGCGGGAGGAGTATCCGCACGTCGCGCACGTGGCGAACACCAACCGTTGCCGGCTCTCGGCGGCGGTGGACCGGCGGGCGGGGAAGCTGTTGCTCTTTTCCGCAGTGGACAATCTGCTCAAGGGCGCGTCGGGGGCGGCGGTGCAGAACATGAACCTGGCGCTCGGCTTCGGGGAAGACCTCGGGCTGGAGCATCTCAAGTAGGAGGCTGAGGACTATGGAAGCTACGAAGTCCGGCGTGGACAAGGCGACGCGGCAGGCCCTGATCCTGACGCTCATCTCCGAGAAGGAGTTGGGCACGCAGCAGGGCGTGGTCGCGGCGCTGTCCGATGAAGGGGTCGAGGTGGCCCAGGCGACCGTGAGCCGGGACCTCGCCGAGCTCGGCGTTCTCAAGGTCGGCAGCCGCTACCTGGCGCTGCCACACGAGCCCGGAACAGCCGGCATCGAGGTGCTCCCGAGCTTCGTATTGAGCATAGTCCCGGCCCAGAACACCATCGTCATCCAGACCCGCGACGGGACAGCCGGCGCGGTCGCCAGCGTCATGGACCGCGTCAGGGGATTGAAGATAACCGGCACCATCGCCGGCCTCGACACCGTCTTCGCCGTCGCCCCTGACAACGCCGCCGCCGAGGAAGTAGCCGGCCTCATCGCCGACGTGTGCCGCGCAAAGACCCGGCCCGCCGGCAACATCGAGTAGGTGAGGGCGGCGGACGAGAGGGTCGCCTGGCTGACGAGGCCGGGCGGGCCGGAGGACGTGGAGTTCCTCCGGGACATGCTCTACGAGGCGGCATGCTGGCGTCCCGGAGCATCCCGGCCGCTGCGGGATGAGGTGCTGTCGGCACACGAGAACGCCCTCTATCTCGAAGATTGGGGGAGGGACGGAGACACAGCGGTCGTCGCGCTCGGCCCGGACGGCGGAGGCAGGATCGGCGCCGCCTGGTACCGCTTGATGCCCCCGGAAGACCCCGGTTATGGGTTCGTGGACGCCTCGACCCCCGAAGTTGCCATCGGGGTCGTCCCCGAGTTTCGTGGCTGCGGCGTGGGCGGCGCGCTGCTGGACGGCCTGATGCACACCGCGAGGTCGCAGGGATTCGAGGTTCTGAGCCTGAGCGTGGAGCCTGATAACCTGGCGATCCGGCTGTACGAGCGCAAGGGCTTCGAGAAGCTCTTCGCCGGCGACGGTTCGGTAACCATGCGGGCAGACCTGGCCTCTGCTCCGAAGCGCGGGTAACTCGTTGGCTCGCACCCGCGACAAAGCTGCCCCAACCATTTCTCCCGGCCTCTCCGTGCTCGAAGAGACCTTCGCCGTATGCCGGCTGAACCCGGAAGACGAAATACCGGCCTGGGCTACGGTCGCGGGCTTCTGCTCCGTGACGCGCACGACGGACGAGCTATCCGTCGTCTGCCCGGTGGAATACATTCCCGAAGACGTGAAAGTCGAGCGGGGATGGCGTGCTTTCAAGGTGGAAGGTCCGCTGGAATTCTCGCTCGTGGGCATGCTCGCCGGGATCTCGACCTCGCTGGCTGAGGCCGGGATCTCCATCTTCGCCATCTCGACCTACGACACGGATTATGTGCTCGTCAAAGAAGAAAAACTGGGTCTCGCCATCGCCACGCTGCGGAGGCAAGGCTACGAGGTTTCGTGAACCCTGACATCTCTCAAGGAGGAAACGTGCTGGAAGGCAAGAAGGTCGTGCTCGCCTATTCGGGCGGGCTGGACACGTCGGTGTGCTTGAAGTGGCTGGAGCAGCAAGGCGCGACGCCCTACGCACTCTACCTGGACCTCGGGCAGGGCGAGCCCGCCGGGGACGTGAGGGCGAAGGCCCTCGACATCGGGGCCGCCGACGCCTTCGTCCGCGACGCTAAGGCGGAGTTCATCCGGGAGTACGTCGCTCCGGCCATAAAGGCGAACGCCTTGTACGGCGGCAAGTACCCGCTGTTCACGGCGCTGGGACGGCCGCTGATCGCAAAGAAGCTCGTCGAGGCGGCGCGGGAGGTGGGGGCGACGCACATCGCCCACGGCTCGACGGGGAAGGGCAATGATCAGGTCCGCTTCGACGTGACGACCGCCTCCATAGCCCCCGACCTGACCGTCGTAGCCCCGGTGCGCGACTGGAGTATGAGCCGCCCGGAGGAGATGGCCTACGCGGAGGAACATGGCATCCCCGTCCCAACGACAAAAGAATCCCCATACAGCGTGGACGCGAACCTCTGGGGACGCTCCATCGAAGCCGGTCCCCTCGAAGACCCCGACCACGAGCCCACCGAAGACGTCTTCGAGCTGACGGCCGCCCCCGAAGACGCCCCCAACGAGCCGCGATACGTCGAGATCTCCTTCGAGGAAGGACTTCCGGCTGCCCTCGACGGCGAGGAGATGACGCTAGTGGACCTCATCGTCCGTCTGAACACTGTCGCCGGGGCGCACGGCGTGGGACGGGTGGACATGATCGAAGACCGGTTGGTGGGCATCAAGAGCCGTGAGATCTACGAGTGCCCCGCCGCCCTCGCCATCGTCCAGGCCCACCAGGAACTCGAGACCCTCACCCTCACCAAAGACGTCCTCCGCTTCAAGGCGTCCATCGAGCAACGCTATGCCGAACTAACCTACGACGGCCTCTGGTTCACCCCCCTCAAGGCCGCCCTCGACGCCTTCGTCGCCGAGACGCAAAAGACAGTCACCGGCGCCGTCCGCCTCAAGCTCTACAAAGGCTCCTCCACCGTCGTTGGCCGCACCGCACCCCGGCCCCTCTACAACAAAGACCTCGCCACCTACGACCCCAACAGCACCTTCGACGAGGTCGCCGCCGCGGGCTTCATCGCCCTCTGGGGCCTCCCAGCCCGCCAGTGGGCCGGCGTCCACGGCGGCATCGAGCAAGAGACAATGACGCGGTAACCTTGAACTACAAGGTTAGAAATGTTGGAGACGAGTCAGGGATACTCGGCTGCTTTTACGCGGGCGATTCGCAGCTTTTGCGGGAAAAGTAGCTTGCTGATTGTCTGTGAGTAAACTTCGATTGTGGATTAACCTTTACAAGTAGGTTTAGTATGAGTCGGGCACAGGTTTTCTGACAGATGTTCAGCTGCTTGGCTCTCTGTCGTAGTAATTGACGACCTGGACGCGGCGGTCGAGTTCGAAGTGGCAGCAGTCGAGGAGCAAGGTTTTGAGGCGGGTACGGGCTCTTTGGACGCGGGATTTCGCGCCGGAGACGCTGGGGCCGAGCTGTCCGGTGGCTTCTCTCTGCGTGAGCCCTTCGTACTCCATCATCTGAAGGGCTTGACGGTGGGCCGGAGGTAGTCCTTCGAGCATGCCCCTGACTGTCTCTGACAGCCGCTGTTCCAGTTCTTCGCCGGTGGGATCCCGCACTTTCCCGCCGATGAACTTCTTGAGGTCCGGGTCGAACCTCTCGTGGATCTCTTCCACCGCTACCGGCATCTCGGGAACCTCCACTCTTCTATTCTCACGGTATGGTGCCGGTCGAGATCCCGAGCATTATCGTCCGGATCAGGGCGATGCCCACGCCCACGAGTAGCCATGCCGTTAGCAGCGACAAGGTGCTCACCCGCCGTCGTCAAGAGGATGCGTGCCATCGGGAGCCCGACATTCCCTAATATCCACGCGGCATGGAGATCTCCGTCACCAGCGCCTCTATCGCTGGCATTCCACGGTGTCTGGCTACCGAGACCCGGTGGTTGCCGTCCACGACGAAGTATTCCTCGCCGAGCCTATACAGCTCGACGGGCGGTAGCGACTTGCCCTCTCGAACAGCCCGAGCGACGCGCTTCCATCTCTCAATGGAACAGGAGCAAACCGGTAGGAACCTCGCGTCGAAGGACCGGCACCGGCCGACGCTGCCCACGATTTTACTCACGTCAACGGTCTCGAAGACGCGCTTTCTCCCGTGCCCGACAGTATCTTTTCTCCCCTGTTCGCCGCTTTCGCGTCTTGCCCTCTCCTCATCGAAGCACAGCAGGAAATCGCAGCACCCCTCGCAACAGAGCTCCACACCCGAAAGCCATCGCCTGAGACGCCTGCCCAGACGATCTACAACCGTCTTCCTCCTCGCGAGGCGAAACTCCCTCTCACTCTCCATCTGCCCCCGCCAGATGGCGTCTTGCCCGGCGTCTTCCGGAAACACTGTGGGTCACTCCTTTCGACTCTTTCTCTTGACAAATCAAATTATCTTGATGTAGTGTATATCAAGTTTATATCAAGTTTTGTTGATCTACACAAGGAGGAGCGATGCGCGTGAGCGATGAAGGCAACGAGACCAGAGATCTGGTCAGGGAGCGGTACGCGGGGCTGGCGCTGTCGAGAGGCAAGCCGAAGGAGCAGCGGGACGACGAATCGTGCTGTGGCCCTTCGGGGTCTTCGTGTGGGTGCGGCACGGGACAGGACGTGGAGAGCCGGGTCAGCGACCTGACGTGTGGCAGCTACTCCGCCGAGGAAATCGGAGCGCTGCCCGAAGAGGCGGTCGGCGCTTCGCTGGGATGTGGCAACCCCGTGGCGCTGGCGACCCTCTCTCCCGGAGAGGTGGTCCTCGACCTCGGCAGCGGAGGCGGTATAGACGTGCTGCTCTCCGCGAAGAGGGTGTCTCCTGGCGGCAAAGCATACGGGCTGGACATGACCGACGAGATGCTCGCCCTGGCCGAGAGGAACAAGGCGAAGTCCGGCATGGAGAACGTGGAGTTCCTGAAAGGTGAGATCGAGGACATACCTCTCCCCGGCGGGCATGTTGACGTGGTGATGAGCAACTGCGTCATCAACCTCTCCACGGACAAGCGGGCCGTGATCTCCGAGGCGTTCAGGGTCCTCGAGCCCGGAGGCCGCTTCGCCGTCTCCGACGTCGTGTTCCTGGGGAGCAAGGCGACGCTGCCCGAGGAAGTGCTGGAGACGGTGGGACTCTGGACCGGCTGCGTGGCCGGGGCGCTCGAAAAGGAAGAGTACGAGGCCCTCCTCGCCAGAGCGGGCTTCGAGGACGTATCCGTCGAGGTCCAGAACGTGTACGACCCCGAGGCGATAGAAGGGCTCGACACCCGAGAGAAACGCGAGGCCCTGCGGGAAGTCCCGGCCGCGAGCGCCTTCATCAGGGCTCGCAAGCCGGAAGCGAGGTAAGAGGTGGCGAAGCAAAGCCTGAACGTGGTCGAAGAGAACGTCCTCCGCGTCGCCGGGGAGGAAGACAGAGTCGGGCGGCTCGTGGCCCTCGGACGCGCGCTCTCCGATCCCATCCGCGTGCGGATGCTCGGCATGATGGCCGAAGGGAGGGGCTGCTGCGACCTGCCGGACTGCGGGGTTCCGGCTGAGGATCAGGACGCTGGGATCTGTGTCTGCGAGTTCGAGGGCCACTTCGGCATGGGGCAGTCGAAGGTCTCGTACCACATGAAGAAGCTCAAGGACGCTGGCCTGGTGCGTGAGGAGAAACGCGGGAAGTGGAGCTTCTACTCCCTCGACCGGGAGGCCGCCCGTAGGCTCGTGGGCGAAGCGGCGCGCCACCTGGACGCTCCCGCGGAGCGGGCCGGGAGCGTCTGAGAAAGCGGCAAAAGGAGGAGAAAGGTGAGGAAGATAAAGGTCCTGTTCCTGTGTACGCAGAACTCGGCGAGGAGCCAGATGGCCGAGGGCCTGCTGCGCCACTTCGCCGGGGACCGCTTCGAGGTGTACAGCGCGGGCATCTCGCCATCCGGGGAGATACATCCGTACGCGGTTCGGGTGATGGAAGAGGTCGGCGTTGACGTGGGCGACCAGTACCCGAAGGGGCTGAGGACGTACCTCGGAAAAGTCGGATTCAACTACCTGATCATCGTGTGCGACCGCGCGGAGAGGGACTGCCCCAAGACCTTCCCTGGCGTCGGCACGACGCTCGCCTGGATCTTCGACGACCCGCGGGGCGAAGACGTTCACGAGGGAGAGCGGCTGGAGAAGTTCCGGGAGGTTAGGGACGAGATCGAGATGAAGATCAAAGACTGGCTGGAGCATCCCGAGGAGGAGTTGGCGAGGCTCAAGGAAGAGCGCGACCGCGAACGCCGGGAGCGACGAAGTCTGGAAGAAGCCGGACGTTCGTGACCAACCTTCGATGTTACGCGGCCGAGTTCATCGGCGCCTTCCTGCTCGTCTTCGCCGGGCCGGGAGCGGTGGTCATAGACGAAGTCTCCGGTGGAGGGGTCACCTCGCTCGGCATCGGCCTCAGCTTCGGGCTCGCCGTGATGGCCGCCATCTACGCCGTGGGGCATCTCTCAGGCGCCCATATCAACCCGGCCGTCACCCTGGCCTTTGCCCTGACGCGACACTTCCCGTGGGCCGCGGTGCCCGGCTACGTGCTGGCCCAACTCGCCGGCGCCTGCGCCGCGAGCGTGGCCCACCTCGTCCTGTTCGGGGACGCCGTCCGATTCGGGGCCACCGTGCCGTCGGGGTCACCACTACAGACGTTCGGGCTGGAGCTGATCCTGACGCTCCTCCTGATGTTCGTGGTGGCGGCCGTCGCCACGGACGTGCGCGCCGTGGGACAGGCTGCGGCCATCGCCATCGGCGGCTACGTCGCGCTCGCGGCGACCTTCGCAGGACCCATAGCGGGCGCCTCCATGAACCCTGCGCGCTCCTTCGGGCCGGCGCTGGTCGGCGGAGCGTGGACACACCACTGGGTCTACTGGGCAGGGCCTGTCATCGGCGCCGTGTTCGGCGCGCTGCTCTACAGCTACGTGCGTCTGGCGCATCCGCCGGAGGTCCGGGAGATCAAACGAGCGAGAGCGGAGAGGTTGTCCTAGATGGCGCAGACTAGAGAGACCGGAGACCGCCTGAGAGTGCTGTTTCTGTGTACCCACAACTCGGCCCGCTCCCAGATGGCCGAAGGCTTGCTGCGCTACCTCGCCGGAGACCGCTTCGAGGCGTCCAGCGCCGGGACGGAGGCAACGTCCGTGCGGTCGGAAGCGGTTGCGGTGATGGACGAGCTCGGGGCGGATATCTCGAAGCAGGAATCCAAGACTCTCGAACGCTACGTGAACGAGCCCTTCGACTTCGTCGTCACCGTCTGCGACGACGCCAACGAGGCGTGCCCGTTCTTCTCCGGCGCGAGGAATCGTCTGCACTGGTCGCTGCCTGACCCGTCGAAGGCGGCAGGAGACGAAGAGGAGCGGCTCGCGGTGTTCCGGGAGGTGCGGGACGATATCCGGGGACGTATCGAGGTGGAGATCCTGCCCACCGAGGCAGACGCTCTCAATTGTTGACGGACGCTGTCTCTTTCAGCCGGTTTATGGTCGCCAGGGCTTCTGGCTCCAGGCGGTCGAATTCTTCGACGAGCGCGAGGGGGACGGCGTCCCGGAAGCGGGCGTACAGGTAGATCTCGCCTAGCCGCGCAACCGCTGGCTCTCCCACTTCATCCGCAGCCCGCCGGGCAAACTCCTCCGGCGTCTCTCCGGTCTCCCGGACGATGCCCGCTTCCTCGAGGGTGCTCGTAACGGCCCCGTACCGACTGTACAACCGGGCGTCGGAGACTTTCACGGAGCGGTGCATCATCGGCCTTCGGCGACGGCGGGCCAGGTACCGGCGAGAGTAGATGACGAACAACGAGATCCCTGCCACCAGGAGCCCCACCACTATGATGCTCACCGGGTCGAGGCGGGCCACGCCGCCCATGAGCGTGCCGACGGCCCCGAAAGCCGGGCTGAGTACCTTCCCCGCCTTCTCCGCGACGAACTCGAAGACCTTGCCGTTCTGCATGCTGCTCGCCGCCTGGTACTGCCAGGGGGTCGAGTCGAAGCCGGGTGTCGGGTCGAAGGTGGACCAGCCGTGGCCGGGGAAGTAAACCTCGACCCAGGCATGGGCGCTGGAGGCTTTGACTTCGTAGAGTCCCGTGAATGGGTTGTACTCGCCGGGGACGTAGCCGGTCGCCACGCGGGCTGGTATCCCCAGAGACCGGACCATCACAGCCAGCGAGGAGGCGAACTGCTCGCAGTAGCCGCGCCGCTCCTCGAACAGGAAGTATTCCACGGCATCCATCTCCTCGCGCTGCGGCGGGATGGAGAGGTCGTAGGGGTACGTGTTCCTCAGGTGCGCGTTCATCGCCAGGACGGCGTCGTATGGGTTGGTTGTCCCGGCGGTCAGGTCTCGGGCCAGCGCTCTCGTTTTTTCCAGGCCGGTTGGGGGGAGGGCGGTGTACTTCTCGACCATGCCTTCGGGGTAGGCTGTGGTGGCATTGCGGAGTGAATCCGGAGAAGAGTTCGGGAGCTGGGAGACGACCGAGTACGCCGAGCCCGAGGGTATCTCGTACGGAGCCCGCACCGATGCCTGCGGGTCCACCTTGATGCCGCTCGCCGGGAAGAACACCGTCTCGGGACGATATGCGCCGAAGATGACGTTGGACGCATCCTCTTCGACGTAGAAGACCTGGGAGACCTGCCGCGTCGGGCCCTCCACCGGTTCCACGTTCTGGGCGGAGAACAGGTCGTAGCGCGGGCCGTCGGAGGTAAGCGTCTCCAGATCGTCCTCTCCGGTCGAGATCTCCCACCCCTTCCCGTTGTACTCGTCGAAGACGACCCCTCGGTAAGGGACCGCCTCCTCGCTTCGGACCTTCATCACGATCTCATCCGAGAGTCGACCGCGAGACCTCAAGTCCATGTACGGGTTGAAGCCGTGGTAGGAGCCCGGCGCGATGTTTTGCGGCGGACGGGAGAACGGGTCGCCCGACTGCGGATAGTCCGGGTTCTGGATGCCGCCGGAGAAGCTTCCCCGCAACTCCTGGAACGCTGAGGTCGGCATCATCGAGAGGTTTATGCTCTGGCGCTGGGGCATGAAGGAGAAGCAAAGGATACCGACTGCCAGAACGGCGAAGAAACCGGGCGCGACCACGCCGAGCGTGAGCCCCCGGCTCCGCGATGCCTCGATGCCCGCCCGCTCCTTTGCTTCCGAAAGATTGATCTGGGCCAGGGAACCCAGGGCGCAGAAGAAGAAGGCCAGCACGAACAAGCCGTACCACAGGCTCGTTGAGAGCACCGCGCCGACGGCGAGCAGGATCAACCCGCTTACCAGAGAGTATGAGACGTCCTTGCGGGCCGGAAGGTCGAAGGCGTGGATGACCTGCACCCACAAAAAGAGCCGGGCGAGCGGCACTCGCGTGTCGTACAGCGAGGAGAGCACCTCCCGGAAGAACATCGCCAGAGCCGCCAGAGCCCCGAACGCCAGCAGGACTTTTATGAGGAAGTTCTTCTCCCGCCGCCGGTTGTGGCTCACGACGAACGCGACGACCGTGAGCAGCGGCACGAGGACGCCCGTCAGCCAGTCGAAGTAGCCGCTCGAAAGCACCGCGATCTCCCCGACGAGAACCGCCGCGAGCACCCACGCCCGCAACTCGACGGAGTCCTCCGGAGGCCGCTTTCGACCGGCCGGCAGGCTTGCCCTGATGCGCTCCAGCACTCCAGGTTCCCCGGAACTCATTCGATCCTCCACGGTTCCTCGACGTCAGGGCCGAGCCTGACCGCTAGACGACCGTCCTTCCGCGCCTCGTCCAGGAACTCTCTCTCCTCCTCCGGCGTCATCCACGGCCCCGTTCGGGATCTCGGGCCCGCGAAATCCCCGCAGGAGACGAGCACGATCGCCTGAGTCTCCGAAGCTCCGGGTGGCGCGGAAGACCCCAGCCTTCTCTCCGTGTACGGTATGGACGGACGTATCTCCACGCTTGCTCCCGCCGGGTCAGGTGGGCGGGAGGCCACGAGACCGGCGCACCAGGTCAGGACGGCGTCCGGTTCCGGCTGTTCGGGGAAGGACTCCTTCTGGGGACCGGCGTCCGCCCTGACTACCCGGCCTTCCCTGAGGGCGAACAGTAGCAGGGAGGCTCCGGCGGAGACGACCATCTCGCGGGCTTCGCGTGGGGCGCGGGCGTCGAGGTTCATGGCGAGCTTGAAGGGGGGATGCGTCTCCTGGGCCAGTTCCCTGACGGCGAGCCTGCCTGCGGAGAGGCCGTGGGCGCTCCTGCGCCACGCTACCAGCCGCGCCGGGTCTCCGGGACGGTACTCCCGGATGCCCCAGAACTCCCCGCCGTGGCCGCGGAGCAGCGTCGGGGCCTCGCTGTGGTCCCCCTGCTCGGCGTCGAGGGATACCGATTGCGGGAACGCCGCCACGTCGAAGGTGCGAGGGTAGATCACGGCGCTCGATGCCGCCCGTATCCGCCGCCGGCCATGAAACAGCCCGAACGGCGCCCCGGACTCGATGATGACCTCTCCGCCGGAATACACGCCCCGGCGTGGGTTCTCCACGACATACTCCAACCGCTCCGTCGCACCGCCCCGGACACGCGCCACGACCCCGCGCCCCGCGTCTCCGGCGAACTCGTCCCTTATCTCCAGCATATGCCGGCCCAAACGGCCCTTGTTACGGACCTCAAGCGCGCATGAGAGTGGCTCTCCGGCTCGGCCCACCACGGGAGCCCGGCGCATGACCTCGATGCCGCGAGTGTTCCACAGAGGGGTCGCTATCGAGATGATCACCGTCGCTCCCATCAGAGCGGAGACGACGTACAGCCATCCGGCCCCGGCGTTCGCGGCGATCAGGTACAAGATGCCGCAGAGGAAGGTCAGGAGCAGAGGCTTCCCAAACCTCTTCAACCTGTCCCAGCTCATGCTCCGCGCCTCATGCCGGAGGGGGTACGGAACGCAGAACCTCCCGGACCACGGCCTCCGCCGTCGCCCCGGACGATCCGCCGCGCACGGAGATGCGGTGCGGCAACGTGTACAGTGCCAACTCCTTGACGTCCTCGGGTCCGACGAAGTCTCTACCCTGCGTCGCTGCCCTTGCCTGGGAGGCCCGGATCAGGGCTATCGAACCCCTCGGCGAGACCCCGAGCCCCACGGCCGGATGCTGGCGGGTCGCCTCCGACAGCCCGACGGCGTATCCGAGGATCTCATCGTGGACCTGCACCCGCCGGACCATTTCCCGGGCAAGCGCCACCTCCCGGATGCTCACGACCGGATCGATCTCTTCCAGCGGACGACGCTCGACCTGGGCGCGCACGATCCCGAGCTCCGCCCCCCGCGCCGGGTAGCCCATGCTCGTAGCCACCATGAACCGGTCGAGCTGTCCCTCCGGCAGTGGATACGTACCGTGGAACTGGTGCGGGTTCTGGGTCGCCACCACGAAGAACGGCTCCGGCAGCGGGCGCGTCTCGCCCTCCACCGTCACCTGTACCTCGGCCATCGCCTCGAGCAGCGCGCTCTGCGTGCGAGGGGTGGCGCGGTTGATCTCATCCGCCAGCAGGACCGGCGCGAAGACCGGACCCGGCAGCCACCGGAAGCGCGTCTCCCTCGGATCGTAGATGCTCGTTCCCGTGATGTCCGACGGCAGGAGGTCCGGCGTGAACTGTATCCGGGAGAACTCCGCCGATATGGATGAAGATATCGCCCGGGCGAGCGTCGTCTTGCCCACGCCGGGGATGTCCGTCAGCAGGACGTGGCCACCGGCGAGCAACGAGACCAGACAGAGGTCAACCACCTCGTCCTTGCCCACGACCGCCCGCCGCACGGAATCCCTGAGCCTTCCGTAGGTTTCCCGTACTTCCACGATGCTCTCTACCCGATTACGCTGCACGTTCCCTCCAGATAAGAAGATGCCGGACCACGTCCCGCGCGCGGCCCGCGCCTCGCGCACTCCTTGATATTATCGGATGCGTGCCAGACGAACTTAAATCCGCACCCTCTTTCCCGGAGGAAGCCGCCCTCGACGACGCCATGATGCGCCGCGCCCTCATCGCCGCCAGAGAGGCCCGCGAGCGGGGTGAGATCCCCGTCGGCGCCGTTGTCGCGCTGGGAGAACGGGTTCTGGCCGTCGCCCGCGTCGAACGAGAGACAACCGGGGACCCCACGGCCCACGCCGAGATACTGGCCCTTCGCCGGGCCGCTACCGCCCTGGACTCCTGGCGCCTCACCGGCTGCACCCTGTACTCAACCCTCGAACCCTGCCCCATGTGCGCCGGAGCCGCCCACGCTGCCCAGGTCTCACGCCTCGTCTACGCCACCCCGAGCCCGAAGTCCGGCTACGCCGGCACCCTCCACAGCGTCCCAGCGGACTCCCGCCTCAACCACACCTTCCCCGTCACCGGCGGCGTGCTGGAAGCAGAAGCTGCGGACCTCCTGCGCGGCTTCTTTCAGGATAGACGCAGCCCAAAAACCCCGGAATCCACCACGAAACCATGCCCGGAAGCCCAGAAATTTTCTCCATAACCTGTACTTAAAGTTTAGATATACTCGAGTCACCGTGAGAACACAACATTAAAGTCGCGGTTTAGTATGTCGTCTGGACCTGAACATAAAGGTGCGTGGTTTGCGGGGTTTTCGGCGAAATTACCGAAATATGAAAAAATTTCTGAAAAATCTTTGTGGGGCTAGTGGAGGGCTGGAAATCGCTTAAGAAAGGGGATTCGGGCTCTCGGAGTGGAGTAAACCTTACATTGAGGGTTACTTTCTTCCTATTGCTATACGAAAATGTGGTGTGCTAACTTTTTCGTCTACCAGATGTGGTGTTGAGGTCATGGGGGTCAGAGGTGCAGTGCCCGTATTGCGATTTCGAGGACACGAAGGTCATAGACTCGCGCCTTTCGGAGACGAAAGATGCGATCCGGCGCCGTCGTGAGTGCCTGTCGTGCGGGAAGAGGTTCACGACGTATGAGCGGCGGGAGCCTCTGAGGCTGATGGTCATCAAGCGGAGTGGGGATCGGGAGCCCTTCGACCGGGAGAAGCTGACTGCGGGGCTGGTCAAGGCGTGTGCCAAGCAGCGGATCTCGGAGGAGCGGATCGAGGTGATGGTGGACGAGGTCGAGGCGGAGCTCAGGGAGCGGCGCCGGCATGAGGTGACCTCGCGGCGCCTGGGGGACATGGTGCTGCTGCGGCTCAGACGGCTGGATATGGTCGCCTATATGCGCTTCGCATCCGTCTACCGGCAGTATACGGACGTGGATCAGTTCCGCTCCGAGCTGGTGCGGCTGTCCGGTCCCGGCGTGGGCAACGGCGCCCGGTAGCCGGGCCTGGGAAGAGCCCGCGTGGCGCGTGGCCGCGGACGAATTCAGTGATGGAATGAGCAGTGCAAGCGGTAAAATAAGGGGAGGATGAGCGAAGAAGTGAATTACAACCGTCTGAGCGAGATAGAGCTTACGGAGAATGCCGTCGCGGTGCTCGAGAAGCGCTACCTGAAGAAGAACGAGCGGGGCGAGGCCGTCGAGGAGCCCATGGACATGTTCCAGAGGGTTGCCTCCAACATCGCCGAGGGCGAGTTTCGGTTCAAGGGGAGCGAAGCTGGCGAGGAAGCGCGGACGCTCTACGAAGAGAGCTACGAGCGGTTCCTCCAGATGATGCTCACGAGGAAGTTCATGCCCAACTCACCGACCCTGCTGAACGCCGGGCGCGAGTTGCAGCAGCTCTCGGCTTGCTTCGTGCTGCCGGTGGACGACTCCATAGACGGCATCTACGACACCCTCAAGCACCAGGCGGTGATTCATAAATCAGGGGGCGGTACGGGATTTGGTTTTTCGCGGCTGCGTCCGAAGAACGACCTTGTGCAGTCCACGATGGGCGTCTCTTCCGGGCCGGTCTCGTTCATGGCTATATATGACGCTTCGACGGATAAGATCAAGCAGGGCGGTACCCGGCGCGGGGCGAACATGGGCATCCTGCGGGTGGACCACCCTGACGTCGAGGAGTTCATAGACTGCAAGCGCGAGAACGACCAGATCAACAACTTCAACATCTCCGTCGCCATCACCGACGCCTTCATGCAGGCCGTCGAGAAGGACACGGACTTCGACCTGACCAACCCCCGCAACGGAGACACGATCAAGACCGTCAGGGCACGGGATCTCTTCCGCAAGATCGTGGAGGGCGCGTGGCTGAACGGTGAGCCTGGCGTGGTCTTCATAGACCGCATCAACGCCGACAATCCGACGCCACAGTTCCCGATAGAGAGCACGAATCCGTGTTCGGAGGCGCACCTGCCGCCGTACGACTCGTGCAACCTCGGTTCGATCAACCTGGAGCGGTTCTTCGTCGAGGGTGACCATCCGGGCGAGGGTTCGGTTGATTGGGACGATCTCAGGGAGACGGTCCACACGGCGATCCGGTTCCTGGACAACGTGATCGAACAGAACAAATATCCGCTTCCCGAGATAGACGAGATGAGCCGGGGCAACCGCCGCATCGGGCTCGGGGTGATGGGCTTCGCCGACCTCCTCATAAAGCTCGGCCTCACCTACGACTCCGAGGAGGGTCTCGCCTTCGCGGAGAAGGTGATGAAGTTCGTGGATGACGAGGCGTGGGAGGAGAGCCGGGTGCTCGCCGATGAGCGCGGCGTGATGTCCCACTTCGAGGGCTCGCGGCACGAGGCCCGTGGCGACCGCGTCCGCAACGCCACGGTGACCACCATCGCCCCGACAGGGACCATATCCATGATCGCGGGTTGTTCCGGCGGCATCGAGCCCCTCTTCGCCGTGGCGTTCATGCGCCGTCAGGCGGATATGGAGATGCCTGACGTGAACCCCGAGTTCGTCCGGCTGGCGAAGGAGCGGGGCTTCCACTCCGAGGAGCTGATGAAGAAGGTCGCCGAGCACGGTAGCGTGCGCGACATCCCCGAGGTGCCTGAGGACGTGAGATCGGTGTGGGTCACCTCCCACGACATCACGAGCGAGTGGCACGTCAGGATGCAGGCGGCGTTCCAGAAATACACTTCGATGGGGATCTCCAAGACCATAAACCTCCCCAACGAGGCTACCCCGCAGGATGTGGAGGACGCCTACCGATTCGCCTATTCACTCGGCTGCAAGGCGATGGCCGTCTACCGTGACGGCTCGCGCGACGCCCAGGTCCTCTCCACCGGCAAGACGAGCAAGCAGTCGCTCGGCGAGAACCCGACCGCTACCCCTGCATCGCCCGAGGCTCCGACGGCCCCGCCGGTCACCCCGCCCGAGGGGCAGACGCGGCACGTCTCGCTCGCCGAGGCCCGCAACGGCCGGCCGCGCACCCTCACCGGCGTGACCAAGAAGCTCCAGACGGGGCACGGCCCGCTCTACGTCACGATGAACGACGACGAGTTCGGCCCGCGCGAGTGCTTCATCGTGCTCGGCAAGCCAGGCGGCACGGCGGCGGCCTTCACTGACGCGCTGGGGCGTATGATCTCCCTCGCCGAGACCCACGGGGCCTCCCCCGAGGAGATCGTCAAGCAGCTCCGCGGCATCCAGGACGGCCATCCGGCCGGCTTCGGCCCGAACGCCGTCCTCTCCGCCCCCGACGGCGTGGCGAAGGCGATGGCCGAGCACTACCTCGTCGAGAGCAGCCTGGACGAGACCCGCGAGTTGCCCGTCATCGGGGCCTGCCCGGACTGCGGCAGCGGCCTCACCCGCCAGGAAGGCTGCGTCACCTGCCACTCCTGCGGCTACTAGAGGTGGAGCTAACCCTCGACTTCGTGGTTCTAGACGGGTTGGGTCGCGCGACCCGCTCCATGCTTTTATTAGCGTGGGATACGGTGTGCGACCGCATCGTAATCGTAAGTCGTGATCTCGTACCGGTTGCCGTATGGATCGCAGAAATATACGGAGTATGCCGTCGTATGGTCCATTGTTCGTCCTGACGATGGAGTTCCCGAGTCGTCGTAGACGAGCCCCTCTCTCAACGCATCCAGGATACGCAGGAAGTCGCGTCCGCCGACGCG
>JBPCLT010000090.1:0-8727 GCA_051003015.1 Rubrobacteraceae bacterium
GAATCTCCAAGTAAAGCTGCTCCGGGATGCCCTCTGCCTCTTCGACCTCGTGCCAATTCCAACTCGCTCCGTCATAGCTTTCAAGCCATACCTTCGTTGCGGCGATCCGCGAGGCGGCAAAGTCCAGGTCATGGGTAAGGTAAACAAAGAGACAGTCTGAGCGCTCGGCTTCTATCGCGTCCCACAAGCGCGCCTGTATCGACCTATGCAGGTGCAACTCCGGCTCGTCGACGACAATGACGCCATTCTCTGGCGCCGAGAGGGCTTGGCCGACGAGGTAGAAGACTACGCGCTCGCCGTCACTCATCTCCGAAGCATTGTACAAGGAGCCGTTCGCCCCGGACCTGTCGGAAACAACCTGAGTCTCCACCTTGCCCCCGCCGATCTTCAGCTTCCTGTGCGGAAGAACCTCTTCCCACAGGCGTTTCGTAGCACGCAGTTTAGTTTCGGGTGGTTCGATCCTCTGCTCCTTCTCGCCTTCGACTTCTTCCACGTACTTAGCGTTGGTCTCATTAGCATCGGAGAATAGGTAGGTGAAGAGCTTGTCGAAGTCGCTCAGTGGAGAAATGTCGGGCTTCTGACCCCACCGATACGCTCGCTTTGATTGGAGCATGTTGTACACGTCAGATACGTTTGATTCAGCGGATCCATATAGCAAATCTGTGAGTGCTAGGTCGACGGCGATAGAGGTTGCGGAGGGAGGCATAGCAAGCGACTTTTGCGCAGAGATCCTGCGCACGCGCTCCTTGTGCTCGGACTCGAACTCGATCCAGGAGCCCAAGCGGGTCTTGCCCGAGCCGTTGGCCCCGACGATCACCACGGGTCCTTCGCTTCGCACCTGGGTCGTCGGTCCACCGCCGCCTGGGGTGCTCTCAGGACTTGGTAGGGTTAGACTGCGCGTCTCGCTTCTCATGTAAAAGTGGCGGAGCTTCCTGGTCTTCGTGAAAGCAACTCTTCGAAGCCCGCCTCGTCGAGGACCAGCACGCCGGCTTCCCGCGCCCGGTCCAGCTTCGAGCCGGCGCCCTCCCCGGCGAGCACGTAGTCGGTGTTGGAGCTGACCGAGGACGTGAATGTGCCCCCGGCAGCCTCGATCCTCTCCACGAAATAGCTCCGGGACCGTCTGAGAGTTCCGGTCACGACGACCCGCTTGCCAGTGAGCGGACCTTCGGTGGGACTGGCGGACACCCGCTCGAAGTTCAGCCCGATCTCCATGAGACGCTCGACGAGGGCACGGTTGTCTTCCAGCGAGAAATACTCGGCGACAGCGCGGGCCACGACCTCGCCGATACCGTCTATCTCCGTCAGCTTCTCCGCCTCGACGCCGCGCAGGAGGTCTTCGCCGCCGAAGCGTTCGGCAATTAGCTCCGCCGTTACGGCGCCGACGTGACGGATGCCGAGGGCGTAGAGGACGCGGGGGAAGGGTTGCTCTTTGCTCCGCCCGATGGACCGGATCAGGTTCTCCGCGCTCTTCTCCCCGAAGCCTTCGAGCGGTACGAGTTGTTCGGCCTGCAGCCCGTAGATGTCGGCTACGTCTTTTATCAGGCCGAGCTCGAAGAAGCGGGTGGAGATCTTCTCCCCGAACCCGTCTATGTCCATCGCGGACTTCGACGCCCAATGGATGATGTGCTCCAACGCCTGCGCCGGGCAGCGGGTGTTCACGCACCGCGTCACCGCCTCGCCCTCCGGTCGCGAGACCGGCTCCCCGCACACCGGGCACTCCGTCGGCATCTCGAAGGCGCATTCATTGCCCGTTCGTTCCTCGGAGACGGTGCGGACGACCTGCGGGATCACATCCCCCGCCCGCTCCACCACCACGGCGTCGCCTATGAGAATGTCCTTCTCCTTGATGTAGTCCTCGTTGTGCAGCGTGGCGCGCGAGATCCTCACCCCGCCGATGTTCACCGGCTCCAGCGCCGCCTGCGGCGTCAGCGCCCCGGTGCGTCCGACGTGCACGAAGATGTCCTCGACCCTCGTGCGGCCAGCCAGCGGCTCGAACTTGTAAGCCATCGCCCACCGCGGCGCCTTCTGTACCGAGCCCAGGGCCTCCTGCTGCTCGCGGGAGTCCACCTTCACCACCACGCCATCTATCTGGTAACCGACGCTAGTGCGCTTCCGTGCCCACCGCTCGCACGCCTCGACGACCGAATCTATGGAGTCGTGTACCTCATACGGGTTCACGCGCAGCCCGTGACTCTTCAAGGCGGCGAGCGACGCCGAGTGGCTCTCGTACTCTCCATAGCCCTCCCCGACGCCGTACAGGAATACGGTCAGGGGGCGGGCAGCCGTATTCTTGGGGTCAAGTTGACGGATAGAGCCCGCCGCCAGGTTGCGGGGGTTGGCGTAGGTTGGTTTGCCTTCGGCCTCCTGCCGCTGATTCAGCTTCTCGAATTCTTCGAGCCCTATGTACACCTCGCCGCGCGGCTCCAGGACTTCCGGCGGGTCGCCGTCGAGTTTCTCCGGGATGGAGCGGACGGTGCGCAGGTTGGCCGTCACGTCCTCGCCGGTCGTGCCGTTGCCCCGAGTCGCGCCCCGGACGAACCATCCGTCCTCGTAGCGAAGCGAGATCGCCAATCCATCTATCTTCAACTCCGTGACGTACCGGAGCCGCTCTTCCTCCTCGGGGCCGAGCCGGCGCCGCACGCGGGCGTCCCAATCCCGGAGGTCGCCGCTCTTGCGGGCATTGGAGAGGGAGAGCATGGGGACGGCGTGTCGGACTTCCTCGAACCCTTCCAGCGGCTCGCCGCCCACCTTCCGCGTCGGGGAGTCGGGGGTGACAAGTTCGGGGTGATCTTTCTCCAGGTCTTCGAGTTCTTTGTAGAGGGCGTCGTACTCGGCGTCGGAGATTTCCGGCGCGTCCTCTATGTAGTAGCGCCGCCCGTGATAACGGACCTGCTCTCGAAGCTCCTCGATCCTCTCCCGCATGTCCCCGTTCCCGGCCACGGGAGAATTATACGCGGCAGCGGACACCGTCCCAACAGGCTACCGGATATCCCGGAGCGTCGTATATACTGCTCCGGTTATGGACAAACGGCGCAGAAGAGAAGACTGGGAGCCAAAAAGACAGGAGCCCTGGTCCCTCAAGGAATTCGAACGGTCTCTAGGGGAAGAGGTCTCGGTCTCCACGGAGTTCGACCTGCCCCTGAGCGTCCTCGTCGCCCGCTCGCAACACAAGTGGACACCCGAAAACATGCGCCAGATAGTCAGCTTGCTGCGCAAGGGTGACCTCATCACCCGTCCGGCGCCCGAAGAGATCGTCATAGCCCTCCCGAATACCATGCTGAATGACGCGAAGGTCGTGGAACGCCGCCTGCGCAAAGTCCTTCCTGAATCCGCCATCGGCATCGCGTTCCAGGAAGCGGGCGACACCGCCCACGGCCTCCTGTACCGTGCCCGAACCGCCGCGGATCGGGAGAATATCTCCCGCTAACCTCGCCCCAGGGTGCGCAGGGGCAGCGTACACTCATCAGGACAGATCAAAGCCCAGTCCTCTTCATAGTCCCGTCCGGAAGCTCCGGGTCAGTCTTCCACGACCGCCGCGCTACCCGACCGAGGCTCCGGCGGCGTTCACGAAGTCCACGGAAACCTCATCAGTCCGCTTCTCGTACCGGCCAGTCGAGCCTGCGGCCTTTCTGGTCTTCGAGGTGAATGTCTCTCCCTCTCAGACCCTCGCCCCGCACCACCGCCACGGCGTATGGATACGTCAGGGCCTGCGTCAGCATGGCGTCAGGTGGCGGATCTTTCAATGAGAGCCGAACCGTCGCCCGGTCACCCGCGACGCGCACTGATTGGATCTTGACGGAGTACCCGCCCGTCGGCTTCTCTCCCCAGAAGACCGCGAGGTAGGTTCCCGCTCCAGCGTCGGGTATTCTCGTGCCCACCGCCCGTGACAGATCGGCAGCCGAGGAAGCCAGCAACAATCGCGGACGCTTCGGTCCCTGTCCCGGCGCTTCGGAGCCGAGTTGCTCTACCCTCGATCCACCGGATGGCTCTTCGTCGGGTCCGGTGGTCTCCGGCGAGGAGGCTTCCATGCCCGATGTGATCTCGTCCCCGGCGGACTCGGGAGGACCGTTGGATTCGGGCCGGTCTTCGGGTTTGCTGGAGTCACCGCCGGACGAGCAGGCGGCGAGTATCACGGAAAGCAGGATCAGGGTCACGCAAACCATCGCTCGCGCCACGAGCGGCTACGGGTTTCCGTAATGTTCACGGACGGCTTCGTCGAACTCGCCGGAGGTCTCTCGCATCTCTGGGGCGGAGGCGATGGTCTCCGTATCGTATGGAACGGTGACGCTTTCTTCCTCGGCGTCTACTTCGATCCGGTCGGCTGGCACGGCCCTTCCATTCACGGAGATGTACTTGAGGATGTCGCTCGGGGCGTCGTAGACGGTCGCCTCGACCTCCCCGGCCTTCTCGCCCCTGGCGTCGTAAACACCGTAGCCTTCGAGCGCGGTGTACGGGTTGCCGGGACCGTGATCTGCATCTTCCACGATCTCACCTCCGATGGCGAGGGTGTCTGGATGCGCGTATCATAACCCGGACGTGGGCGGCAGCAAGAGCAACCGGCGCAACGCGCGCGTCTCGAAGGCGCTCTCGCTCCTGTACCTGGGGCTCGTGGCGGTTTCGCTGCTGCTCGTCCACCGGCCTTCCTACGAGCCCGGCGTGTCCTTCGTGCTCCTTTACCTGGTGGCTGCGGTCGCGGTGACGGCGGCGGTCGCCCTGTTGCTCTTTCCCACGGACCAGTTCACCGAAGGTTTCTGCGCCGCCATCTATGTGTTCTGGGCGGTCTTCGTCGCGCTGGCGGTCTTCTTCTCCGGTGGTGTGTCGAGCGAACTGCACGCGCTGTACTGGCCGTTGCTCCTGGTGGCGGCATTGCATGGGTCGTGGCGGATCGGGCTTGCGGCCCTTCTCTCCGTGCTCGCCGGGTACGTGCTGGCGATGCTGCCTGCCATCCTGGGAGACGCGGCGGACGCCGAGGACCCGGTCTTGATCTTCTTCCGCCTCGGTGCCTTCGCGCTCGCGGGCCTCTTCACCCTGTTTGCGGCCCGTAGTCTGATGGATTCCGAGACCTCCGATGAAGGATATTCCGTGGACGAGGACGGCTCGGTTTTGGTGGAGAAGGTGACGGAGGAGATCGAAGCGCGCCGGGACGCGCAGGTGACTATCGTCCTGATAGACCCAGGCCGCAAGGTGGAGGACCTGGATCTACTCCTGGAACGGGTACGCTCCCGTATCGGGGAGCCGGTGCTGCTCGGGGAGGGTTCGGTGTTCGGGGTGGTCCTCTCCGGCCTCGACGACCGGGGGGTGGAGAGCGCGGCGCGGCGGGCCCTCGCGGCGGCCAGCTCGCTTGGCTCGGAGGAGACGCGGGTGGGGGCGGCCGTCTACCCGCGCGACGCCCGCTCGCCGGAAGACCTGCTGGCGGCGGCCGGGCAGGCGCTTGAGGCGGCCTTCGAGTCCGAGTCTCCAAGCGCGATAGTGTTCGCTGGCAGAAGCGCGCCCCAAGGGAGGGGGCCGAAGGGAGGCTCGCAGGCCACTCCGTAACCCGGCTATCGGGACCGATGAAACCCTTTCGGGAGCCGGACGTACCGATGATATAATCGAAAATGAACTTTGGCGTTCACTCTGCCGGGGGGTAGACGGCTCACATGGGAAGATTTACGAGGTCCATACGCGGTTTCTTCGGGAGGTTCCTCTCGGGGGTGGAGCAGCGCAACCCGGAGATCCTGCTAGAGAACGCCGTGCAGGACGAGCTGGAGAACCTCAAGAAGCTCCAGATCGCGGCGGCCCGCACGATGGCCTACGAGAAGATGCTCACGAGCGACGCCGCCTCAAAACAGAAGATCATCGCCGCCAAGGAACGCCAGGCCCGCGAGCTTGCCTCCCGCGGACAGCGCGGGGCCGCCGTCGAGGTCGTCCAGCAGAAGCAGGAGGCCCAGAACAGCCTGGTGGAGATCGAAGGCCGCCTTGAGGAGGCCCGCCGCAACTCGCAGGAGATGGAGCGGGCGTTCCGGGATCAGGAGCGCCGCTACAACGACACCGTGCGCGAGCGGGCGGCCCTGATGGAGGAGCACCAGCGTTCCCGCGCCTTGCGCACCGCCAACGAGGCCCGCGCCAGCATCTCCCTGACCGACTCATCCCGCGATCTGGAGAAGGCCCGACAGGCTATCCGGCAGTCCTCCTTCGAGGCCGAGGCCGTCGGGGAACTCGGGGTGAGTGAGACGGAACGGGAGATCGCCGCCGCCGAGATAGACCTGAAGCGCCTCGACGCCGAGCGGGAGTTGGAGATGATGGAGATCCAGATGGGACTCCGCGAACCCGAGGCCGTCGAGGCCGCCCCGGCGGAGGAGATCCCCGCCGAAAACGATAACGCGCGATCCGCCGGAGAGCGCCGGGAGGAGAGTCCGCGTGGCTAACGTCCCGGCCCGGCGGAAGAGGAGCCTGTCGGGCCACGTTTTGCGTCTGATCCCCTTCGGGTCTTTCGCCGGCCTGACCGCGCTTATGGCTATCCCACCGGAAACGAACCTCATCCTCGCGGGCCTGTTCGGCGCGGGCGCCGCTTTCACGGGAGCGCGGCTCGTGGAAGGGCGGAGCAACCCGCGCAAGGAGTTGTCGCGGTGGGCGCGAGAGAACGTCGCCGAGCTAAACCGGGTGGCGAGGGAGGACCGGACGGCTGCTCCGCAGATGAAGCGCATCCGGGCTTTGCAGGATGGGGTTCTGGAGAGTTGGGAGCTTCTGCCGGGAGAGTACCGGCCGCTACTGGATGAGGACATCTTCACGATAGTCGGGGAGGTCGAGGGTACGGCGCGGCTGGCGCGGAGGCGGGCGGCCCTGCGGCGGCACCTGGAGAGCGTGGACCGGGGCGGCGTCAGGCGCCGCATAGAGGGGCTGGAGAAGGACCTTGCGTCGCTGGAGCCTGGTTCCGCGATGTGGACCGCCTTCGAGAGCGTCCTGGGCGAGCGGCGCGGAGAGCTTGAAAACTACCAGGACATATTGAACGGCATCAGCGTCATCAACGCCCAGTTGGAGGGCGCGGAGAGCCTGCTCGGCAACCTGCGCGGCGAGTTGCTTGCCCTGGATACGAGCCTCGGGCCGCCTTCGCTGGAGTCTGGCCTGGTGCATCTCAGGGAGCGCGTGGCATACTTCCGAAAGGGGTTGGACGAGGTGACGCGGGCCGTTGACCCATTGCCGGACACCGACATGAAGCAGGTGAGTACACGATGACCGATGACAGACGCGGCAGGCGAGAGAGAAACGCGCAGCAGAAGGGGATCTTCTCCCGGATGTTCGCCCCGGACGAGGCTGGGGATGAGACCGCCACCTATTCCTCGGGCGAGACGGGGGTGAGGGTGTCGGGACGGCCTCGCGAGGAGTGGCAGGGCTTCACCGTCGAGCGGGCGGTGGAGATCATAGACGAGCTTCCGTCAGAGGTCCCGCGCAAGAGCGCGTACCGCATCGTGCTGGGGACCCTCGTCGCCGCCGGCATAGACGTGGAGGCCCTGGAGAGTTCGACCCGCGCCGGTGAGTCCAAGCTAACCTCTGAGATAGACCTCTCCGAGCAGCGCATTCGGGACCTCGAAAACCGGACCAATGAGGTTGTCGCCTCTCTGGAGGACCAAATCCGGAAGGCCCGCGAGGCCCAGGAATACGGGGTCCGCGATGAGGAGGATAGGATCTCCCGCGCCCGCGACGGCATTGACGACATCGAGAAGGTGCGGGACTTCTTCGGCTTTCCAGAGCAGCCGGAAGAGCACTCCGAAGAGGACCCCGGCGACTACGGAGACTACGCCGGGGAGGACGAGGGCGTCGTCGGCGACGAGACCCAGGTGATGGAGCCGGTGGACCCGGACGACCCAGACGAAACCCAGGTCCTTCGCCCACGGGGACCGCTCTCCCGGGATTGGGACACTCGTAGGAACCGGGAGGACCGTGATCAGTGAGCATCCCGCGTCGCCTGGGGCGGCTCGCCCGGGGCTTCGTATCCACCCTCCAGGATGACGACCGCTTCCGGGAGACCCTGAGGACCGGCCGGGACCGTGGCGAGACCCTCAAAGACACCTTTGGGGGAGCATTCTCAGCCGCGTGGCGGGGCGCTGCGGAGGAATGGCGGGCCGCGGAGGAACGGCACGCCGAAGAGCGGCGCGCCCACGAGCAGGCCGCCGGGGAGCACGATTCTGGTAGCCAGGCTTCCGGTAGCTGGCGCGCCACATCCTCGCCTTTCATACCGCGAAGGTATCCTCTCAACGTCCTCTCCGCATACAACCGGCTCGGCCTCGAACCGGGGGCTCCCATCGAGGAGATCCACCGCAAGCGCAGGGAGTTAGTCAAGCGCTACCACCCCGACCGTTTCACCGATCCCGGCAAACAGGCCAAAGCCGAGCGACTGACGGCCGAGATCAACGGCGCCCACGACACCATCATTCGTCACCGGTACAAATAACCCGGCCCCTCCGGGACGAAAAACGGACGATGGAGCGCTGCGACCCGCCTCGTATACTCGCGTCTGGAAGGTGTTTTCCGGGACGAGGAGGCACGAATGCGCTACGGATTCATCATCCCCAAATGAGACCCGCTGACCGTCGCGGATCTCGCCCGCGAGGTGGAAGAAGCGGGCTGGGACGGGGCTTTCTACTGGGACGGCATCTGCGTCGGCGCGATGGATACCTACGACCCGTGGGTCGTGATGGCGGCGATGGCGATGCGCACGGAGCGCGTCCGCCTCGGGGCCATGCTCAC